>NZ_JAVDVQ010000035.1:0-24052 GCF_031456935.1 Arthrobacter ginsengisoli
CACCCGGGAGGGTGTGGGAGAGTAGGTCACCGCCGGAACATCATTACACGGTCGAGGACCCCCAACCACGTTGGGGGTCCTCCCGCATTTAAGGCTCAGCCCGGAAACTTCCTCCCATGGACCCAGGCCAGCACCTCAAGAACCAGCCCCCACCAACCACGGCGGAGGGCGGAGCGCCGCCGTCGTACGTCCGGGGAGCGTTGGGCCGGACCGCGCCGGAGCAGGGGAGCGTCCGCTGATGGCGAAATATGAGTCTGAAAGGCGCCGATTCCCGTGTTTTTCCTCGAAAAAGGCCGAAAACACGCGGAATTTCCCATCTCGGCCGCGGCAAGCTGGTAAGTTTTCGAACAGTGGCTTGTGCGCATGCCGCGTACAGGCTCCAGAAATCATGACCGTCCAGGAGGACATAAATGGCTAAGAACCGAAGTGAACTTGTTGCAGAGGTAGCAGGCAAGGCCGGCACCAGCCAGGCAGCCGTCAACTCCGTGCTGGATGCACTGTTCGAGGTCTTCGAGACCTCTGTCGCCGCGGGCGAAAAGATCACCATCCCGGGCTGGCTCGCAGTTGAGCGCACCGACCGTGCAGCCCGCACCGGCCGCAACCCGCAGACCGGCGAGACCATTCAGATCGCCGCAGGCCACAGCGTGAAGCTGACCGCCGGTTCCAAGCTGAAGGCTGCTGTCTCCAAGAAGAAGTAATCTTCTTGAGCTTTTGAAAGGAGCGGCGACCCGATGGGTCGCCGCTCCTTTTTCATCGGGCGTGATGTCCAGCGGCCGCGCCGGCGCGGGTGCGCTCCGGGCTCGATTCGGTGGGCGGGCGGGGCGTAGCGGACAATGGAACTGTGCCTTCCGCAGTAAATCCCCGTGCCACAACAGCCGCTCCCACCCCGACCGGGGGAGCGCGAGGTCCTGTTGCAGGTATCGGCGGGATTTCCAGCCCGTGGCTTTTTGCGGGCCTTGCGGCGCTGTTCCTGGCCCTTGTTGCCGCGCTGCTGTTCTCCGGCGCCGCAGCGGCCCGCGGGGTCTCTGACCCGGGCGGCCTGGTCCGGTGGGGCCTGCCGGTCAGCAAGGCCGTCCACAACGCCTCGCTCGCCACCGTGATCGGCGGGCTGCTCTTCGCCGTCGGAATACTGCCGCGCTCACTAGCCGGCTCGCGGTCCAAGGCCAAGGGCCTCCCGGAACATCCGGCATTCACGCGGGCGCTGGCGGTCGCGGCCGCCGCGGGCGCCGTCTGGACGCTCTCAGCCATTGCCGTACTGGTGCTGAGCTACTCGGACATCGCCGGTCAGGAGATCTCCGGGGACCCGGAGTTCACCCGCTCCCTCGTCTACTTCATGACCGACATTGAGACCGGCCGCGCCTGGCTGGGAGTAGTCATCATCGCCGCCGTGGTAACCACCGCACTCTTTGGCGTCCGCTCCCTGGGTGGCCTGGCGGCGACCCTGGTGCTTGCCCTCATCGGACTCGTACCCGCCGCGCTGATCGGCCACTCCGCCAGCTCGGCCGACCACGAAGGCGCCATCAACTCCCTCGGCCTGCACCTGGTCGGGATATCGGCCTGGGTAGGCGGCATCATCATGCTCGCACTGCTGTCCGGACTGCTGGGAGGCGCGGCGTCCGGCTCGAAGTCGGGGAGCCGCCCGGATATCACCGAGCCGACACTTCGGCGCTTCTCGTCCCTGGCCGGCTTTGCCTTCATCCTCGTCTTCGCGTCCGGGGTGATCAATTCCAGCATCCGCCTCACTTCCTGGAGCGACCTCTTTGGCTCGACCTACGGGCAGCTGATCCTGGCCAAAGCGGCAGCCACGCTCGTCCTCGGCGGCATCGGCCTGATGCACCGCAGCTGGGTCATTCCGCAGCTGGGCAGTCAGGGCGGCGGACTGTCCGCCCGCCGCGTGCTCTGGCAGCTACTCATCGCCGAGGTACTGATCATGGGAGCAACGTCAGGCATCGCCGTCGCGCTCGGCCGCTCCGCGCCGCCGCAAGGCGAGGCCCCCGCAACGAATGCATCCCCGGCCTTTATCGTCTCCGGCTACGATCTGCCGCCGGAACTGACCCCGGAGCGCTGGATGACCGAATGGCGCCCCGACTGGCTCTGGGTCGCCGTCGCAGTCTTTGGCCTTGTGGCCTACATCCTCGGCCTGCGCAAAGTGCTTCGGCGCGGGGACTCGTGGTCCTGGTTCCGGACCGTCAACTGGGTTATCGGACTCGGGGTCCTGACGTATGTGACGTCGGGCCCGCCGGCCGTCTACGGCCGGGTGCTGTTCTCGGCGCACATGGTGGACCACATGGCACTGACCATGGTGGCCCCGATTTTCCTCGTCCTCGGCGCCCCGGTGACGCTGGCCCTGCGGGCGCTCACGCCGCGGCGGGACAGCTCGCGTGGGCCCAGGGAATGGCTGCTGATCTTCATCCACTCGAAGTTCTCCCAGCTGGTGACGCATCCGCTGTTCGCCGCGGCCAACTTTGCCGGCTCGATCGTGCTGTTCTACTACTCGGACGCGTTCGGCTATGCGATGCGCGACCACGTGGGCCACGAGCTGATGAACCTGCACTTCGCGCTCACCGGCTACATCTTCGTGCTGACCATGATCGGCACCGACCCGCTGCCCCGCCGCGCGCCATACCCCATGCGCCTGCTGCTGCTCCTGGCCACGATGGGGTTTCATGCTTTCTTCGGCGTCGCGATCATGGGCGGAACCGGGCTGCTGGCCGCGGACTACTTCGGCAACCTTGGCCGGACCTGGGGCCCCTCCGCCCTGCTGGACCAGCAGATGGGCGGCGCGGTGGCCTGGGGCATCGGCGAAGTGCCCACCCTGCTGGTGGCGATCGGCGTCGCCGTGATGTGGTCCCGCTCCGACGCGCGCGAGTCCAAGCGCACCGACCGGGCGGCGGACAGGAATAACGACGCCGATCTCACTGCTTACAACGATATGTTTGCCAAACTGGCTGAACGCGATGCCAGGCTGGCCGAACGCAATTCAAAGCTGGAAGGACGCTCATGACCGAAACCGTACGCACCCACCTCAGGGTCCGGGCCTCCGAGCTGGTGGGCCGCAACTGGCTGAACACCGGCGGCAAGTCCCTGGACCTCGAATCCCTGCGCGGCAAGATCGTGCTCCTGGACTTCTGGACGTTCTGCTGCATCAATTGCCTGCACGTACTGGACGAGCTCCGCCCGCTGGAGCAGCAGTACTCCGACGTCCTCGTCACGCTCGGTGTGCATTCCCCCAAGTTCGAGCACGAAGCTGATCCGGTGGCCCTCGCCGCCGCCGTCGAGCGCTACGAAATCCGCCACCCGGTCCTGGACGATCCCGAACTGGACACCTGGAAGGCCTACACGGCACGTGCCTGGCCCACCCTGGTGGTCATCGATCCAGAGGGCTATATCGTGGCGCACCTCTCCGGCGAAGGCCATGCTGACGGCCTCGCGGTGCTCATCCCGGAGCTGATCGCCGAGCATGAGGCGAAAGGCACCCTGCACCGTGGCGACGGGCCCTATGTGGCGCCGGAGCCGACGTCGGGCACGCTGCGGTTCCCCGGCAAGGCACTGTTCCTCCCCGCCGGCCGAGGCGTCGGAAGCGCTCCGGAGGCGGGTTCCTGGCTGGTCACCGATACCGGCCACCACCGTCTCGTGGAACTCTCCACCGACTTCCACACGGTCCTGGCCACCTACGGCTCCGGCGAGAAGGGCCACGCTGACGGCAACGCCGCAACGGCCCGCTTCAACGAACCCCAGGGCCTGGTCCTGCTCCCGGTGGACGCCGCCGCCGAGGTTGGCTACGACGTCGTGATCGCCGACACCGTGAACCACCGCCTGCGCGGGCTGAACCTTGCTGACGGCAGCACCAGCACGCTGGCCGGCAACGGCGTCCAGCGTCTGCTGGAAACCGGCCCGGCCCGGGTCGACGAGGAGGGTGCCGCCTACGGTGCCCGGCTGGAAGCGGACCCGCTGCAGGTTTCGCTCAGCTCGCCCTGGGACGTTGTCTGGTCCACCAAGCTGAACGCCGTCGTGGTCGCGATGGCCGGCGTGCACCAGATCTTCAGCTTTGACCCGCGCTCCGGAGCCGTGTCCATCATCGCCGGCAACGGACTCGAGGGCCTGCTCGACGGACCGGCCGAGGAAGCCTGGTTCGCCCAGTCCTCCGGTCTCGCCGAGGACGCCGACGGCGACATCTGGGTGGCGGACTCCGAAACCTCGGCCCTGCGCAAGCTCGTGATCGGCGACGGCGGCACCATCACCGTGGAGTCCGCCGTCGGCAAGGGCCTGTTCGACTTCGGATTCCGCGACGGGAAGGCCTCCGATGCCCGGCTGCAGCACCCGCTGGGCGTCACCGTGCTGCCGGACGGCTCCGTGGCGATCGCGGACACCTACAACGGTGCCGTCCGCCGCTACGACCCCGCCTCGGGCACGGTCTCCACGTTGGCCCGCGGGCTGTCCGAGCCCTCGGATGTGATTGTGGACCACACGCAGGTGGCCGGAGCCGAACCGCTGCTGGTGGTGGTCGAGGCGAACAAGCACCAGCTGGTCTATGTTCCGATCCCGAAGGAAGCACAGCAGGTGGACGAGGGCGCGGCCCAGACCCACCGGCCCAAGAGCCCCGTGGCGCCCGGGCTGCTGGAGCTGACCGTCCGCTTCACCGCACCGACCGGCCAGAAACTGGACGACCGCTGGGGCGATCCCACGCAGCTGAAGATTTCCTCCACGCCGCCGGAACTGCTGCTGGCCGGCGGGGGGACCTCGGTGGGACTGCTCCGCACCCTGGAACTCTCCGCCGATGTGCCGGAGGGCGTGCTGCACATCACCGCCCGCGCCGCTGCCTGCGACGGCCCGGAGGATGCTGACGGTGAGATCCCGGACCACGCCGCCTGCCACCTGTACCAGCAGGACTGGGGCATCCCGGTGCTGCTGCAGGCCGACGGCGACACCGAGCTGGTGCTGGACCTGCGCGGCATGGACTGACTTCCGCCGGAGCGGCCAAGCTCCTGGCTGCTGTTCGTGACCCTGCGTCACGGACGGCAGCCTTTTGGCTTTAACCGGCCGCCGCATCCGCGGAACCCCGGAGTTTCACGGGGTTCACGGCTGCAAGACGCTGCGTCGGGTGGACATCAAGATGTCCACATAGCGTGTCCACGGACTCCCGGCGCAGCGTGGCCGGGGAAACGATTGCCCCATGGATGTCTTGCGGGCTTTGGCCATCTGCGGGGGAGCGGGCCGGCGGCCTGCGCTGGCCCGCCTGGGGATCGACGACGCCGCACTGCGGCGGGCGACGAGGGCCGGCGTCCTGCAGCCGGTGCGTGGACTCTATGCGCTCCCGACGGCGGCCCCGGACCATGTGGCGCTGCTGCAGCACAGGCAGCTCCTCACATGCAGGAGCGCGGCGCCCTTCTACCGGCTCTGGTCCGTCAACTCCGCCGGTCCCGTCCATGTGCATCACAGACGCGGTGAAGCCTTCGAGGGGCAGACCGGGCACCACGGACTGCTCCTCGAGCCGCACCCCTACCGGCCGGTTGCTGCCCCCGGCGACGTGCTTATCCACGCGCTGAAGTGCCTGCCGCTGCCCGAAGCCCTGGTCATGGTGGAGTGCGCGGTCGGCCGGGGCGATATGACTCTGGGGTTCCTGCGGGACCGACTTCCCGGGAAACGCAATGGCCGCGCCCGCCAGGTCCTTGACTGGGTGGACCGGGGTGCCGAATCCCTGCTGGAGACCCTCGCCAGGACGTATTTCCGCCAGGCCGGCATCAGGGTGGAAGCGCAGGTCTACGTTGATGGCGTCGGATATGTGGACCTCCTGCTGGAGGGCACCCTGATTGTGGAGCTGGATGGACGCCATCACGGCGAGTGGGCCCAGGTTAAGAAGGACCAGCGGCGCAACAACGTGTCCGCAGTCCGGGGCTACTCCGTGCTCCGGTACTACTACGACGACGTGGTGCAGCGCCCGGCGCTGATGCTGGCCGAGGTCCTGGCAGTCCTCGGCCGGTCGCCCAGACCGGTGTAGGCGTCACGGCAGGCAGGTTTTTGGCAGCTTGGAACGGCGGACTTCGCGGAATGCCGGGTTGCGGTGCGGCCGCTGGGCCAAAAGACCGCCAGGCGTGACGCCAGCGCCGCCGCCGAGGGTCCGTGGAGCTAATAGCTCAGGAGCGGGGTGACCTTGACGGTGTCGGCATCGACGTCCAGGCGCGTGGTGAAGCTGAAATCGTGGACTGCGTTGAGTTCCCTCACAGCCCCGGTGAACAGATCCACCTGCTGGGCCTTGATCCGTGCCTTGCCGTCCAGGGGAGCCACCACCCAGCGTCCGCCGAAGGGCTCGATGCTGACGGTGGGGTACTCGGTGATGCTCCAGTCGATGGTGCCGTCGATAACGCGGTTGTTGGTGGTGTGGTAAAACGGGCAGTCCGGCTGGAGCTTCTGCTCTTTGTCGGCCGTATCGGCACAGCTGTCCAGGAACTCCTTCACCTTGCCGCTCACCGCCCCCTTCAGCCCGTCGGTGGCCTCGGTCAACAGGTTCAGCGGGGCTGCGGTAACGTCCCGGCCGGACAGCATCGCCTTGGCGGGCGGGGCCGAGAAGTATTCACCGGCCAGTGAGGCCTCGTACTCGCCCGGGTAAAACACGGCGAAGGAGTTGCGTCCGTTGGGCATGTTCACCGGAACCCCGTTGAGCGTGGCCTCGTTGGAGTTGACCACGGTGACGTCCAGGACCGGAAGCGCGGCCGGGACGAAGGCCCACTTGTGGAAGAACAGCCATTCCACCCCGGACTTTTCCAGCAGGAACTCGGTCCGCAGCTGGCTGCCGTCTATCGTGTAGTCGACCGGCACCATGACCTGGTTGCCGCCGCGGTCCACGGCCTCGCCGTACTTCACGTCGCTGATCCGCGCGGCCGCAGTCTGCAGCGCCGTGCCGTCCAGCATGGCGGGGTTGCCCCGGGGCACCGAGGCGCGCAACAGGCCGAGGGCCTTCTCGCCTTCGCCCTTCTGCAACGCTTCGAGGTATTCCCGGACCGGCTGCTGCGGGCCCGCGATGGAGTCGTTCACGATATTGATCGCAACGATGGCCCCGGCCACGGCGAGCATCAGGCCCAGCAGCCATCCGGCTGCGATCCTGACCAACGCCTGACTCATTTGCACGTACCTTACGTTACCTGCACCCCAGCGGAATTCTCGTGTCACAGGGGTCCCACGTGACAGGGGCCGCCGGCCCGGATCGCCGCCGGAAGACTGGGTGGGCCGGCTCCGCGGGGCTCCTAACGGCGGCGGCGCTTCGGGGCGGTGCCGAAGACTCCGCGCAGCAGTTCGCGTCCGAGCTGGGTTCCGAGCGACCGGGCCATGCTCGTGAGTCCCCCGCCGAGGGCGCCACCCAGGGCTCCTGCGATGCCGCCGCCGTCCGCGGGCTGCCGTTGGGACTGCCGGGGTGCCTGGCGCTCAGGTGCCTGGCGCTCGGGCGCCGGAGCGGGCCGGCTGCTGGGGCGGCCCAGGATTTCCTCCTCGATCCGCCGCGCGTCAGCGTCGACGTCGGACGTGCCGCCCCTTGGGGCCGTCGCGGCCGGAGCCGCCGCGACGTCGTCGGACAAAGCGTTCCCGGCAATCTTCTCGTAGGCGGACACGTTGTCGACAGCCGTGCCGTACTTAGGCAGCAGCGCTGATCCGGCCACGGTGCTGGAGATCAGGGCGTCGGCACTGGGGCCCATAACGGACTCCGGCGCGCGCAGGCGGGTGAGCGCCACCGGCGTCGGGGCGCCCTTTTCATTCATCACAGTGATGACGGCTTCGCCGATCCCGGCGGAGGTGAGGGTTTCCTCCAGGTCATAGTCGCTCATCGGGAAGGTGGAGACGGTGGCCTTGAGCGCCTTGGCATCCTCCGGTGTGTAGGCCCGGAGGGCGTGCTGCACGCGGTTGGCCAGCTGGCCCAGGACCTCGGCGGGGACATCCTTGGGGGTCTGGGTAACGAAGAAGATGCCGACGCCCTTGGACCGGATCAGCCGCACCGTGGTGGTGATGGCGTCCAGGAATGCCTTCGAGGCGCCGTTGAACAGCAGATGGGCCTCGTCCAGGAAAAACACCAGTTTCGGTTTGTCCAGGTCGCCGGCCTCCGGAAGGTCTTCGAAGAGGTCCGCCAGCAGCCACATCAAAAACGTGGAGAACAGCATCGGCTTGGTTTGCAGGGTGGGCAGTTCCAGGCAGGTGATGACGCCGCGCCCGTCCGGGGCCGTGCGCATCAGTTCGGCGGTATCGAACTCGGGTTCACCGAAGAACTTCTCCATGCCCTGCGCCTCGAGGGTGATGAGTTCACGGAGGATGACACCGGCGGTCGCCTTGGACAGCCCGCCGAGTTCCTCGAGTTCGTCCTTGCCTTCCTTGGAGGTGAGGAACTGGATGATGGCGCGCAGGTCCTTCAGGTCAATGAGCTCGAGGTCGTTCTTGTCCGCGAAGTGGAAGACCAGCTGCAGGCTCGATTCCTGCGTGTCGTTGAGTTCCATGATGCGGGAGAGCAGGATGGGGCCGAAGGACGTGACGGTGGCGCGGACCGGGATGCCGTTGCCGTCGCCGCCTAGGGCCAGGAACTCCACCGGGAACGTCTTGCCAGACCAGGCCTGGCCGATTCCGTCCGTGCGGGCCATCAGTTTCTCACTGCCGGCGGCGGCCGTGGCCAGCCCGGAGAGGTCGCCCTTGATATCCGCGAGGAACACCGGGACGCCGGCAGTAGAGAGCTGTTCGGCCATCATGTGCAGGGTGACAGTTTTGCCCGTGCCGGTCGCGCCGGCCACCAGCCCGTGGCGGTTCATCATCGACAGCGGGAGCCGTACGGGGGCATCCCGGTGGACTTCGCCGTCAATGATCGCGGCGCCGAGTTCGATCGTGGGGCCCTCGAGGGTGTACCCCTTCTGGATGGTGGCGACTTTGTCAGCAGTGGATTTGATGGCCATGTCGACAGCTTAGCCGGGTCCGGCGACGCTGGACCCGGCTTGTGAAGGTGTTGCATCGGCCGTGCCGCCAGTCCGACTCGCACGGCGGGGTTGCCCGGTCCGGGGCGGGGCCCGGAAGTATGGTGGAGCATGGCTATCCGGTTATTGACTAAGCTTGCTTCCGCCGCCATTTCCCTTGGCCTTGTCCTGCTGGGCGGAGGTCCGGCCTCCGCAGCCCCGCCCAAGCCGTCCGATCCGGTCGGCATTGACGTTTCGTGGCCCCAGCGCGGGAAAACCCTCCCCAAAAAGCCGGCGTTCGCAATCGTCGGGGTGAACAACGGCCTCGCCAACACCACCAACCCGTGCCTGGCAACACAACTCGCCTGGGCAAACACCGCCCCGGACCCGGCGCTCACCGCGCAACCGCGCGTGGCGCTCTACGTCAACACGGCAAACCCGGGCCTACAGGGTTCATGGTGGCCCAACTCGAACCACTACGGCGGCGTGGACGTTGCCAACCCGTACGGTGTCTGCGGCAGCCTGCCCGACAATTTCAGGGCCTGCTCCTACATGTACGGCTACGCCAAAGCCTATGACGACGCCACAATCCGCGGGGTTGAGGAACCGCAGAAATACCTGTGGTGGCTGGACGTCGAGACCGGAAACAGCTGGCAGACCGACAAGGCAGACAACATCGCCGACCTGGAAGGTATGGTCGCCTACTTCACGAGCATCAAAGCGACAGTCGGGATCTATTCCACCGGCTACCAGTGGGGACAGATTGCCGGCAACGTCCCGTCCAGCAGCCCCCTCGCCGGACTGCCCAGCTGGCTCGCGGGTGCGCGTTCCCTGACCGGTGCCAAGTCCAACTGCTCCTTGCCGGCGCTGACCCCCGGCAGCCGCGTCGCCCTGACGCAGTACGTCTCCGCAGGGCTGGACTACAACTACGCCTGCCCCTGAGCCGCGACCCGAAGCCAGCTAAGGGGCGCCGCAGCTGAGGCAGAAATATCCCGGAGGGCGGCATCGTTGTCAATAGTGTGCGCGTGCCGGGGACCGGCGCGGCGCCTGAGACCCACCCCTACGAAAGGCCGGCTTTTCCGTGACTGTTCCGCTTTCCATCCTTGACCTGGCAACTATCGGCAAGGGCCAGACGGCGGCAGAGAGCCTCGCGGGTAGCGTGGCCATGGCGCAGCTCGCCGAGAAGTTGGGATACCGGCGGGTCTGGTACGCCGAGCACCACAACATGTCCGCCATCGCCTCTTCGGCCACAAGCGTGCTGATTGCCCACATCGCCGCCCAGACCGAGAGTATCCGGCTCGGCGCCGGGGGCGTGATGCTGCCCAACCACTCACCACTGACGATCGCCGAGCAATTCGGCACCCTCGAGACCCTGCACCCGGGCCGGATCGACCTGGGTCTGGGCCGCGCGCCCGGCAGCGACCAGAACACGCTGCGGGCCCTACGCCGGGATCCGATGTCCGCGGACAGCTTCCCGCAGGACGTTCTGGAACTCCAGGGCTACCTGAGCGGCCCCACCCGCATCCCGGGCGTGGAGGCCACGCCCGGGAAGGGCACCAACGTGCCGCTCTACATTCTGGGATCGTCCCTGTTCGGCGCCAAGCTAGCCGCGCAACTGGGCCTGCCGTATGCCTTTGCCTCGCACTTCGCGCCGAATGCACTCCAGGACGCCGTCGCCATTTACCGCCGCGAGTTCCGGCCCTCCGCTCAGCTGGACGCGCCGCACGTGATCGCCGGCGTCAACGTGATCGCGGCGGATTCCGCGGCCGAGGCGCAGGAGATATTCCAGGCCACCAAACGCGCCCGGATCTCACTGTTCTTCGGCAACGGCCGCGAGTTCAGCGACGATGAAGCGGACATGGTCCTGGACTCCCCGCAGGGCCAGCACGTCGCGCAGATGATGAAGTATTCCGCGGTTGGAACCCCGGACGCCGTGCTGGAATACCTCGACGGCTTCACCGCGCACGCCGACGCCGACGAGCTCATCGTCGCGCACCAGAGCACCGGTACCGAGGCCCGGCTTCGCTCGGTGCAGCTGCTGGCCGACGTCGCCGGCCTGGTCCGGGTCTAGTTGCCCTGAGCGCGGAGGGGCTCGCCCCGCCCCGGCCGTGCACCACGGGTCCCGAAGTTACACAGCCGCAACCGACGGGACACCCATGGGAAATCAAGCCGGGAGGATACTGGACGTAACGTCCTTAACGGACGGTCTCATGCAGGCATTGGGGACTAATCGAAGGACTCCGCGCATGCCAACTCCGTTCAACCAGTCCCTGGCCGACTCTGCCCTCCTGACGAAGTCCCTGCCGCTGGGCCTGCTCCGCGCCTTTGTCCAGACCAACGCCGCCGACGACGGCCTGACGCCCCAGCTGCTGGCGGAACTCAAGATCCTGGCCCGCACCCCGGGGTTGCTGGTGGCCTGCAACTACGGCGGGACGCTGTGCACCGCGGAGGGCATTTCCACGGAGACGCTGCCGCTGGGCAGTGCGGCGATTGCCCTCCGGGCGTTGGCTGCCCTCCCGAACACCCACGCCGCCGTTATCTCGGGACGTTCCCTGCGTGACCTGGCCGCCGTCTCCCGGCTCCCGGCCGAAGTCCACCTGGTCGGCTCGCACGGCGCCGAGTTCGACATGGGGTACGCCCACGGGCTGTCCCTCGCCACCGAATCCGTCCTGCAGCAGGCCAGCCAGGCTCTCGCCGAAACCGTAGGCGCCCACCGCGGCATCACGATCGAGCGGAAGCCCGTCGCCGTGTCCGTGCACACCCGCCCGGCCGCACCCGACGTCGTCGCGCTGACCACGCAGCAGGCGGAGCAGATCGCCCGGGCGCTTGGGCTGTCCTTCATTGTGGACGGTTCGGTCCTGGACCTGTCTGTGGTGGAACCGGCCAAGGCTGACGCCCTGGAACACCTGCGCTCCATGCTCGGCGTCAGTGCGGCCCTGTACGCGGGGGACGCCGCCAGCGATGAGCTCGCGATGGCGACCCTGCGCGGACCGGACATGGCGTTGCGGGTGGGCGAGGGCCCGACAGTGGCTGCCCACCGGCTGCGGGATCCGGAGTCGTTCGCGCGGGTCCTTGCCATCCTCTTCGAACTCCGACGGGCGTGGCTGTTCGGGGAGGACGCCGTCGGCCTGGAGCGGCACTCGATGATCGGCAACGGCTCCTCCACGGCCCTCATCACCCCGGACGCCAGAATCTGCTGGATGAGCCACCCGCTGCCCGACTCGGGATCCCTCTTCGCCCATCTTCTCGGCGGCGATGCGGCCGGCCATTTCTCGGTCGAACCCGTGAAGGCCTCGCCGGTCCTTGGCCAGCGCTACGTGGACAGCACCATGATTGTGGAAACGCGCTGGGCGGATGTCACCGTCACCGACTACCTGGAACCGGCGCCGGAAGGCGTTACCAGCCTGGTCCGCGTCCTGTCGGGCACCGGAACGGCGCGGATTGTCTTTGCGCCCCGCCCGGACTACGCCAACGCGCCCTTCAGCATGGAAGCCCGCGGCGAGGAGCTGCATGTCGTGGGCACCGCGGATCCCATCACGCTGCTGGCACCCGGTGCCGACTTCGCCATCACCTCGGACGGCCGGCACGCCACCGCCACCGCCGAGGTGAACCTTGGGAACGGCCCGGTGGTGCTGAACCTGCGCTGCGGCGACACAGCACCCCAGCGCGCCGAACCGCCGGAGGAAAACTCGCGCCGCGCCGCCGTCGCGCATCATTCCCGGCGCTGGGTGCAGGCCCTGCAGCTGCCCGCCGTGAAACCCTCCCTGGTCCGCCGCTCCGCCCTGGTGCTCCGCGCCCTGGTCCACGAGCCCACCGGCGCAGTCCTGGCGGCGCCCACCACCTCGCTGCCGGAGGGGATTGGCGGCACCAGGAACTGGGACTACCGGTACTGCTGGCTGCGGGACGGCTCCATGACGGTCAACGCGCTCGTGGATCTCGGCTCGACCTCGGAGGCGGAAGGATTCCTGGCGTGGCTGGGGCGGATCCTGGCGCACGCCCCCGGCCCGGAATGGCTCCATCCGTTGTATTCGGTGACGGGGTCACCGCTTTCCACCGAGGCCATCATCGAAAGCCTGCCCGGCTACGCGGGCTCCCGCCCGGTCCGGATCGGCAACGCCGCGGACCACCAGGTGCAGCTGGACGTCTTCGGGCCGGTCGCCGAACTGATCGATGCCCTGTCCGCCCGGCACGGGCACCTGGCCGACGCGCACTGGGAGCTGATGGTCCAGATGGCCTCGGCCGTGCTGGCCCGCTGGCACGAGCCGGACCACGGGATCTGGGAGGCCCGGCGGGCGCCGCGGCACCACGTCTACACCAAAGTGATGTGCTGGGTGACGCTGGACCGGGCCCTGCGCACGGCCGCGCGGCACGGCCGGACACCGCTCCCCACTTGGGAGCCTGCCGCTGCCGCCATCCGGGACGAGGTCCTGCGTGAAGGCTGGGATGAGGGTGCGGATTCCTACACGGTTGCCTACGACAGCCCGGACCTGGACGCCGCCGTGCTGCACATCGGACTCTCCGGCCTGCTCGACGTCGGCGACCAGCGCTTCCTGGACACCGTCACGGCGGTGGAACGCGAACTGCGGGTCGGTCCGACGGTGTTCCGTTACCGGTACGACGACGGCCTGCCGGGCTTGGAGGGCGGCTTCCACATCTGCACCACCTGGCTGATCGAGGCCTACGTCGCGGTGGGCCGGATCGAGGAGGCATGGGACCTGTTCGACCAACTGGTCAATCTGTTCGGGCCCACCGGGCTCCTGCCGGAGGAGTACGACCCGGGCACTGAAACGCATCTGGGAAACCACCCGCAGGCATACTCGCATCTGGGTTTCATCCGCTGCGCGCGGCTGCTGGACGCGCTGCCAAGGAACTAAGGGGCTCCGCCGGAGCTGATGCCGAACTCCTGCTATTCGCAGGCGACACCGTCGCGGTCGCCGTCCATCTGCTCGCGGTAGCCGGGCTGGCCCGCCCGAAGGGGTGCTGCGCCGGCGGCGCGGGCTGCGGCGCAATTGGCATAGTATGCCGGGTCCGGCGCCGGTGCCGGGTCCGGCGCTGGTGCCGGGGTCGCCGCTTGGATCGGAGGAGGCGGCGTCTCGTGGCCGGCGGGGGTGGCCAGGTCCGGGCAGTCGCCGAGAATCCGTGCCATCGCATCGTGCTCGGCCTGGGTGACCCAGAGCCCGTAGCTGGACTTGACCGAGATCTGGCGGGCAACGTAGTCGCAGCGGTAGGACTTGTTCGCGGGCAGCCAGGTGGCGGCGTCGCCGTCGCTCTTTTGCTGGTTGGCAGGGCCGTCCACGGCGAGCAGGTTCAGCGGATCGTTGGCGAAGGCAAGCCGCTGGGCCTGGGTGAGTTGCTGTGCCCCCTTCTGCCAGGCATCGCTGAGCGCCACCACATGGTCGATCTGCACCGCGTCGCTGGTGCTGCTGCCGCGAAGGAAGTTGATCAGGGTTGCCGTGTAGGGGTCGTTCAGGACGCCGGAGAGGACGACGCAGTCCTGCGTGCCGGCCTTCAGGGCGGTATCAGCCAGGTCCCGGCGGAGGATGTCATTGCGGGTGTCGCAGCCGTTGCGGTCGACGTCGGCCCAGGCCTGGCCGAACTCATCGCGCGAGTAACCCGTTTTGGCTGCCCGGCCCTTGACCGGGACTGTGGCCAGCACGTCCAGGGCCTTGTCGGCGAAGGCAGGCTGCTGGCGCGGGGCGCCGGAGTCCTTCGGGGCAACCCCGGCGCTGGGTGCTGGTGAGGCGCTGGCCGTGGAGCCGGCGGCGTTCGGGGCGGTGGCCGGGGCCGTCCCCGGGCTGGCACACGCCGTCGCGGTGACCAGCAGCAGCCCGGCCAGCCCGGCCGCGACCCAATCGACAGCTCCGGACATTGCCGCGCCGCGTGTTTTGACCCTGTGCAATTCTCCCCATTTCGTCCCGTTGCCCGGGAGATCCGTGCAAAGGCCTAAGACCGGTCCCAGCCTACCGTTGCTTCTGGCAGAGGCTGACGGAGGCGGGGGAGTCAGCGGATGCGCGGGCGGGAGGCCGAGAAGATCGCCGGCGCGGGCCCTGCGCCGGTGGCGAGGTCGGCGAGGATCCGCCCGACGACAGGCGTGAACTTGAAGCCGTGGCCGGAGAAGCCCGCCCCGATCACGAGAGGTCCGATGCGGTCGAGGATGAAGTTCTCGTCCAGGGTGGTCGTGTAGGTGCAGCTGATGTCGGTGAGGGAGTCGGCATCCACTCCGGGCAGCCACCGCCGCGCGTAGCGTTGCAGCGCCGTCAGCTGCGCCGGCTCCGGCGTGAAGGACCGCCGGTCAGGGTCCACTACCGGCCCCACGCCGTGCCAGCCGGCTTTGATTCCCTCCCCGGGCGTCGGCATCCCGTAGACCGGCGAGTACCAGTAAGCGTATTCCGCGCCCCGGCCGGGAATATGGTTGAACCCGGGCCAGCTGGCACCCGGGTCCGCGACGGCGAAGTGCGCCGGCTGTTCCTGCGTCACGGTGAGGCGGGGGAAGGGCGAAAGCCCGCCGAGCAGCTTCGAGGTCCAGGCCCCGGCGGTGACCACGGCCTGCCGCGCGGTCAGCACCTCGGTGCGGCCGGCGGCGTCGACCGTGAGCCGGACGCCGTCGTCCGCCACCGCGAGGTCCAGCACCTTGATCCGGTGCCGGATGTCGGCCCCGCGGTCCGCGGCGAGGCGCTGCAGCACCGGCAAGGCGGCGTCAGGATTCAACTGCCCGCCGTCGGGCATGTGCAGTACGTGCTGGTCAAACCGGATGCCGCGCCAGCGCTCGGTTGCCTCCGCCGCGCTGAGGACGTCGGCCCGCAGCCCGGCACCGCGCAGGGCGCCCTGCACGTCGCCCAGCTGCGGATCGGTCCCGTGGTTTACGATGCCGGTGCGGGCCAGCAGGCGCTCGCCGCCGTCGGTCTCGAGCTCGTCCCACAGGCGGACGGCCTCGGCCAGCATGGCCACATAGTCCGGATCGGAGTAGCCGGGGTTGAAGTTCCGGGTGGCGCCGTGGGACGCACCGTTGCGGTGCCCGGGGCTGAACTGCTCCAGCAGGGTCACTGCCCGTCCCCGGCTGGCGATGGCCCACGCGGCCGCCGAGCCCATGGCCCCGCCTCCGATGATGACGGTGTCCAGGCTGGTTTTCATTGGTCCTCCGGATGGTGTGGTGTGGGGTGGGGGAGCGCCGCTGGAAGCCGGACGCTCAGGCGAGCAGCAGCGCCACGCCAATCATGGCCGGCACGGCGACGATGGTCGTGATCAGGATGGTGTCCTTGGCGACAGTGAGGCCGGTCTGGTAACGGTTGGCGATCACAAAAACATTCTGCGCGGTGGGCAGGGCGGAGGTGACCACCACGGCGAAAAGTGCGTGGTCCTCCAGCCGCAAGGCGAAACGGGCGAAGAGGTAGGCCAGCAGGGGATGGACAATGAGCTTGAAGCCGCTGGCCAGCAGGGTGTCGGCCCGGCGCCCGGCCGAGGCCTGCAGCGGGCGGGAACCGTTGAGGCTCATCCCGAAGGCGAGCAGCATGGCCGGAATCGCGGCCCCGCCGATCAGGTGGATGGGCTCCATCACCAGTGGCGGCACCGGCCAGCCGGTAGCGGCCACCGTGAGGCCAAGGCCGGAGCCCACGATCATGGGATTCCGCAGGATCATCAGCAGGAAGCTCAGCGGCGTGGTCCGGTGTTTGCTGGTGGTGGCGTCCAGGGCCATCAGGAACAGGGGGGTGAAGAAAGCCAGCTGGAAGATCAACAGCGGCGCCACATAGCTTGCATCCCCCAGGACGTACACCGCGATGGGGATGCCCAGATTGGCCGAGTTGGCCAGCGAAGCGCTCATGGAGGACATGAGGGATTCCGGTACGGAGCGTTTGAGCAGGAAGCGGACGATGCCGAAGAAAAGGGCCGCCGTCGTAATGGCGCCGACAGCCGACACCAGCAGCGGGGCGGCGAAGACGTCGTGGACGTTGGCCTTGCTCAGGGTGTCGAACAGCAGCGCCGGGCTGGCGACGAAGAAGGTCAGCGCACTAAGTACGGAGCGGGCGTTCTCGCCCAGGATGCCCCGCCGGCCGACGAACATGCCCACCAGGATGATGCACCAGACCACGAAGAATCCGGCGAGGACGCCTAGCATGCGGCGTTCCGCAGCATCCGAAACTGGGAAAGGGTGGTCACCCTTCCAGAGTAATCAGCTTTAATTACGCCGGGCGCCTGTTACGGCGGAAATACGCCGAGGACCTCAGTTGAGCGTGGCGTTGTTCAGCGCGAAGGGCGGCCGCATGATCCCGGGGGTATGGCCCTCCGCGGGGTCGGTGCCGATCTGGACAATCTTGTTGTCCTCATCCACATGGACCACCTTGGGGCTGTAGGCCCGGGCTTCATCCGTGGTCATCTGGGCGTAGGTGATCAGGATGATGACGTCGTTCTCGTGCATGAGGTGCGCAGCGGCACCGTTGATCCCGATTACCCCGGAACCGCGCTCGCCGGCAATCGTGTAGGTCTCGAGCCGGGCACCGTTGGTGACGTCGACAATGGACACCAGCTCACCGGGAAGGATGTCGGCCGCTTCCAGCAGATCCAGGTCCACGGTGACCGAACCGACATAGTGGAGGTCCGCGTGGGTGACCGTGGCGCGGTGGATTTTGGATTTGAATATTGTGCGATTCATAACGGGACCAGTCTAGCGCCGGGGCGCCGGAAGCGCTGTGAGCCAGCCAACACCGGTACCCGGTCACGGGGTGGCCGCCGGAATGGACTCCGCCGTCTCGGCCAGGATCTCGCGGGTAGCCAGGATGGCCGGGCGTTTGGCGCTGGAGCGCCGGACTGACGTGAAGATGGTCCGGTGCGGATCGCCCGGGAGGGTGATCAGTTGCGACGTCGTGCCTCGGCCGGTCCAGACGAGGTCCGGCATGAGGGCGACGGCGTTCCCGGACTCGATCAACCGGATCTGTGCCTGCAGGTCCGCGGTCTCGAAGCGGACGTCGGGCTCGAAGCCGGCACTGCGGCATGCCTGCTCGGCCCAATGCCGCGACGCCGCCCCGCGAGGCTCCATCACCCAGGCCAGCCCGGCGGTATCCGGGAGGGACGTTATGGCCGCACCGCCGGGGGCGCGCGGCGGAACCGCCAGCCGGATCGCGTCGCTGGTGAGCCGGATCCGGTCGAGTTCGGCATACCGCGGGGCCGCATGGCCGGGGTAGTGCTCGGCAATCACGAGGTCGAAGTCGCGCGCCCAGGTCTCGTGAAGTGCGGTTTCGGGTTCCCGCTGGGTCATTTCAATCCGTACTTCGGGATAACGTGCCGTCATCCGGGTGAGGGCGTCCGGCATCAGGGCAAGCGCCGCGGACTGGAAGACGGCAATGCGGACCGTGCCGGTCACGGTCGTCAGGGAGGCTGCCAGGTCCGCCTCGGCCTGTTCCAGCGTTTCCAGCAACTGGGCCGTGTGAGCCACCAGGACTTCGGCCTGCGGCGTGAGCTGTACCCGGCGTCCGGTTTTTCGAAGCAGTTGGACGCCGGCTTCCTTTTCAAGGAGGGCGAGCTGTTGCGAGACCGACGACGGGCTGTACTGGAGCGCCTCCGCGACCTCGGCCAGCGTGCCCCGGATCTTCAGCTCGCGCAGCAGGCGCAACCGCCGCACATCCAGCATCGCAATTCCTTTGTGAATTCTAATGGATATTGATTAGAAGAATTCACTTTATCTAATGCAATTCGGCTTGCATACTGTTGTCACCGAGTAACCCCCATCACAGGGCGGATTGATGGGTACTACACCAAAGCGGGAGACCCTGATGACTTCAAAAGACCTGGCCGGCTCGATCATGCGGCGCAAGCCCATCGACGACATTGAAGAAGAAAACAAGCACAGCGGGTTGCACAAGAGCCTGGGGCTCTGGCAGTTGACAGCAATCGGTGTCGGCGGCATTATCGGCGTCGGCATCTTCTCTTTGGCGGGCCTTGTGGCCCACGGCAGCGAGACCGAGCCCGGCGTCGGCCCGGCCGTGCTCGTCTCGTTCCTGATCGCGGGGCTGGCCTCCGCCGCCGCGGCGCTGTCCTACGCCGAGTTCGCGGGCATGATCCCGCGGGCAGGCTCGGCCTACACCTATGGCTACGTTGCCCTCGGCGAGATCATCGGCTGGTTCATCGGCTGGGACCTGCTGCTGGAGTACATCGCCATCGTGGCCGTGGTGGCGATCGGCATCTCGGGCTATTTCGACGCGTTTCTCTCCGGCATCGGTATCCAGATGCCCGTCTGGATGACCTCGACGCCGGATGAAGGCACGGGCGGCATCATCAACCTTCCCGCGATCCTCGTCTGCCTGCTGGTGACCTGGATCCTCTCCCGGGGCACCAAGACCTTTGGACGCTTCGAGCTGATTGCCGTCGGCATCAAGGTGCTGCTGATCCTGTTCATCATCGGCCTGGGCGTTTTCTACATCAACACCAACAACTACAATCCGTTCTTCCCCAGCGGCTTCGGCCCCGTGGTGGCCGGCTCCGCCACGGTGTTCTTCGCGGTGTTCGGCTACGACGCCATGAGTACCGCGGCGGAGGAGGCCACCGACGGCAAGAAGCACATGCCGAAGGCGATCATCCTGTCGCTGATCATCGCCATGCTGCTCTATGTCGCCGCCACCCTGGTGCTCACCGGCATGCAGAACTTCACGGAGATCGACCCCAAGGCCGGGTTCGCCTCCGCCTTCAACAGCGTCGGGCTCCCGGTGATCGCGACGATCATCTCCGTGTTCGCCGTCCTGTCCATCCTCACCGTGATGCTGACCTTCCTCCTCGGCGTCACCCGCGTCTGGTTCTCGATGAGCCGCGACGGCCTGCTGCCCGGCTGGTTTTCGAAGACGGACCGGCACGGCACGCCGCAGCGCGTGACCTGGATCGCCGGTGCCGGGGCCGCAATCCTGGCCGGCGTGCTCCCGATCAAGGCCGTGGCAGACCTGACCAACATCGGCATCCTGGCGGCGTTCGTCGTCGTGTGTATCTCGGTGATCGTGTTCCGCTACAAGAAGCCCGATGCCCCGCGGACCTTCCGCCTGCCGCTGATGCCGCTCGTCCCGGCGTTCGGTGTGTTCGCCTCGCTGTTCCTGATGTTCCAGCTGCATTGGGAGACCTGGCTGCGTTTCGGCGTCTGGCTCGTCATCGGCCTGATCATCTACTTCGGCTACGGCCGCAGGCACTCGCTGATGAATCCGGACAGCCCGCGGCACGAGGAAATCGTGGAGATGCACCGCCCCCTGGCGTAGCCACCCCACCACCCCACTCCCCGTTGCGCTATCACTTTTGGCTCCCATCCGCCGGGTTTAAGGGCCACAAGTGATAGCGCAACGGGTTTTTTAAGCTTCGAGTTTTCTAACCAGTATTGCTCGGAAAACATCGCTTTATCTTATGAAAATCCGGTCCCATACTGAATTTAGAACGTCCCTCTTTCGAGAAAGAACGAGTACCAGCCATGACCAACATTTCAACGCAGCCCGGCGTGAACACCGGCGGCGCGGCCGGGCACGCGGCCGCCGCGGACGGCTCGCCGGTCCGTGTGGCCGCAGCCCTCGCCGAGGAGACGACCAGGCTGGTACGGCACTGGCTCACCGAGGCGGCCAAAGTCCCGGTCGATGCCTCCGCCGAGCAGCTCGCCGGTGTCCTGAAGGACCCCAACGGGCTCGACTTCACGGTCGGGTTCGTCGACGGCGTGGTCCGCCCCGAGGACCTGCAGGTCGCCGCCCGCAACCTCGCGGCACTGGCCCCGAAGGTCCCGGCGTTCCTGCCCTGGCACATGCGCAGTGCGGTCCGCCTCGGCGGCACCATGGCCCCGGCCCTGCCGCAGGTGGTCATCCCGATCGCCCGCCGCGTGCTGCGGGAAATGGTTGGCCACCTCATTGTTGATGCCACCGACGCCAAGCTGGGCCCCGCCATCGCCAAGATCCGCAAGGACGGCATCAAGCTCAACGTCAACCTCCTGGGCGAGGCAGTGCTCGGCGAACACGAGGCTTCACGCCGGCTTGAGGGCACCCACAAGCTCCTGGCCCGCCCTGACGTCGATTACGTCTCCATCAAGGTCTCCTCGACGGTGGCCCCGCACTCCGCCTGGGCCTTCGATGAGGCCGTGGAGCACGTTGTCGAGAAGCTCACCCCGCTCTTCACCCGCGCAGCCTCCTTTGCCGCCGGCGGACAGAAAGCCAAGTTCATCAACCTGGACATGGAGGAGTACAAGGACCTGGACATGACCATTGCGGTGTTCACCCGGATCCTGGACAAGCCCCAGTTCAAGGACCTCGAGGCCGGCATCGTGCTGCAGGCCTACCTCCCGGACGCGCTCGCCGCCATGATCCGCCTGCAGGACTGGGCCGCCGCCCGCCGTGCCGACGGCGGCGCCGCGGTCAAGGTCCGCCTGGTCAAGGGCGCGAATCTGCCGATGGAGCAGGTGGAGGCCTCGCTGCACGGCTGGCCGCTCGCCACCTGGAACACGAAGCAGGACTCGGACACCAACTACAAGCGCGTCATCAACTACGCGCTGCACCCCGACCGGATCCGTAACATCCGGATCGGCGTCGCCGGCCACAACCTCTTCGACATTGCCTTCGCCTGGCTGCTCGCCAAGCAGCGCGGCGTGGAATCCGGCATCGAGTTCGAGATGCTGCTCGGCATGGCCCAGGGCCAGGCCGAAGCCGTCAAACAAGACGTCGGCTCGCTGCTCCTCTACACCCCCGTGGTTCACCCGGCCGAGTTCGACGTCGCGATCGCCTACCTGATCCGCCGGCTGGAGGAAGGCGCCAGCCAGGAGAACTTCATGTCCGCCGTCTTCGAACTCAGCGAGAACAAAACCCTTTTCGAACGCGAGAAGCAGCGCTTCCTGGCCTCCCTCGCCGGGCTCGACGACGAGGTTCCGCTGCCCAACCGCCGGCAGAACCGCGCCCTTCCGGCCGAGCAGACGCCGCATGATTCCTTCGGGAACACCGCGGACACCGACCCGTCCCTGCCGGCAAACCGCGACTGGGGCCGCGCCGTCCTGGGGCGGGTGGCTGCCTCCGTGCTCGGCAACGCCGCCGTCGAGGCCGCCACAATCAACGACGAGGCAACGCTCAACACCGTGATCGAAACCGCCGTGGAAAAGGGCAAGGCCTGGGGTGCCCTCTCCGGCGCCGAGCGTGCCGAGATCCTGCACCGCGCCGGCGACGTCCTCGAGGCCCGCCGCGCAGACCTGCTTGAAGTCATGGCCAGCGAAACCGGCAAGACGATCGACCAGGGCGATCCTGAGGTCAGCGAGGCCGTCGACTTCGCGCACTACTACGCCGAATCGGCCCGCAAGCTCGACGACGTCGACGGCGCCGCCTTCGTTCCGGCGAAGCTCACCGTGGTGACCCCGCCCTGGAACTTCCCGGTCGCCATCCCTGCCGGCTCCACGCTGGCGGCCCTCGCCGCCGGATCCGCCGTCGTGATCAAGCCCGCCAAGCAGGCCCGCCGAAGCGGCGCCGTGATGATCGAGGCCCTCTGGGAAGCCGGCGTTCCACGGGACGTGCTGACCATGGTCCAGCTGGGCGAACGGGAACTCGGCCGGCAGCTGATCTCCCATCCCGCGGTGGACCGCGTGATCCTCACCGGCGGCTACGAGACCGCCGAACTCTTCCGCTCCTTCCGCAAGGACCTGCCGCTCCTGGCCGAGACCAGCGGCAAGAACGCCATCATCGTCACCCCGAGCGCGGACCTGGACCTCGCGGCCAAGGACGTCGCCTACTCCGCTTTCGGCCACGCCGGGCAGAAGTGTTCGGCCGCGTCGCTTGTGATCCTGGTCGGATCGGTGGCCCGGTCCAAGCGCTTCCACAACCAGCTGCTCGATGCCGTCACCTCGCTGAAGGTCGGCTACCCGGAGGACCCGACGAGCCAGATGGGCCCGATCATCGAACCCGCCGGCGGCAAGCTGCTCAACGCCCTCACCACCCTGGGTGAAGGGGAAAGCTGGGCCGTCGAGCCCCGGAAGCTGGACGGGACGGGCCGGCTCTGGAGCCCGGGCGTGCGCTACGGCGTGCGCCGTGGATCCTACTTCCATCTGACCGAATTCTTCGGCCCGGTGCTGGGCGTCATGACCGCGCCGACCCTCGAGGAAGCCATCGCCATCCAGAACCAGATCGAGTATGGCCTCACCTCCGGATTGCATTCGCTGAACCCGGCGGAACTGGGGCTCTGGCTCGATACGGTGCAGGCCGGCAACCTCTATGTCAACCGCGGGATTACCGGTGCCATCGTGCAGCGCCAGCCGTTCGGGGGCTGGAAGAAATCCGCCGTCGGCGCCGGCACCAAGGCCGGCGGGCCCAACTACCTCGTTGGCCTCGGCGAATGGGTCAGCAAGCCCAGCACCGCGGCGGGCAGCAGTGCCGGTACGCCGGCTCACCCCGGCGTCCGCCGGATCGAGCAGGCGGCCCAGGGCATCCTGTCCGACGGCGAGGTGGAGATCCTGCACCGTGCCCTGGCCTCCGACGCCCTCGCCTGGGCCGAGGAATTCGGGACAGCCAAGGACGTTTCCGGACTGAGCGCCGAGCGGAACATCTTCCGTTACCGCCCGCTGCCGGTCACGGTGCGGCTCTCCGAGGGCGAACCCGTGGCGGACCTGGTCCGGACCGTGGCAGCCGGCGTCCTGGCCGGTTCCCCGCTGACCGTTTCCTCCGCCGTCGAACTTCCCGCCCGGCTCCGCACGGTGCTCACCGGGCTCGGCATCGGCCTAACGGTGGAGGACGACGCCGGCTGGCTGGCCACCGCTGGCCGGCTCGCCGCCGCGTCCAGGCTTTCCGTCCCGCGGATCCGGCTCATCGGCGGGAACGCTACGGCCCTGGCCGAGGCGACCGGCGGACGTCCCGACCTGGCCAGCTACCACCACCCGGTCACCGAAGCCGGACGCGTCGAGCTGCTGCCGTTCCTGCACGAGCAGGCCATCAGCATCACGGCGCACCGCTTCGGCACGCCGAACCACCTTTCCGAGGGGCTGATTTAGGGACTGCCTCCCCGGAGGCGACACAAACGAGCCGGGGGGGCCCCCCCCCAAGGTGGGCGCCCCGCGCGGGGGGGGGGGGGGGGGGGGGCCCCCGGGCGCCGCCCCAGAACCACCCCCCCGGGGACCCCGGGGGGGGGCCCGCGGGCGCGGCGCGGTCGGGGCGGCCCGG
>NZ_JAVDVQ010000036.1:0-23798 GCF_031456935.1 Arthrobacter ginsengisoli
CCTTGCCGCCGGCATCTGGCACAACTGGCGCATCAACGCACCCCGCAAGCGCTCACTCATCGCCTACGACCACTAAAACCAATAGGACTTAATCACCTAGGGCCTCAAGTTCTTTGAGTGCGGGTTTGGCTAGAACGGCCTCGATTGCCGCGAGGTCTGACAAGAGTCCTCTTGGATTCTGTGCAAGGGGCACGCTGAGGGCATCTGCTCCACGCAGTTTGAAAGACTTGCCGATGCTCAGTCCAGGAATCTCTGCTGTTGCCACGAGACGGGTCACGAGCTCGCCGAACCCCCCGATGCCAAAGCCACGCAGTTGAGCCCCGGATGGGATGGATGAGCGATCCACTTTGGCCCGGTCATCCATCGTCTTGCGTGTTTTCCGTATCGGCTACGCGGACCGCGATTCGCTGTCCGAATCCCGGATCGATGAACGCCTGGTCTAGTAGGAAGAAGCCCATGCCGTACGACAGCGCTCAGGTGACGCCATCCGCTGTTTTGATAAGCAGCACCGCCGCGGCCGTCGTGTTTCGGGCATTCACCTCGTCGTCGATGAGCTCACTAACGCTTCCGGCCCATTCGGCGCGCTCCGTTTCAACGTGTCCTTGGACGAGCAAGGCTGGGCGATCGCCAACGGCGCATTCCTGGACGTTGAATCCCTCCATGTCGAGGTACTTCGCACGGATAACGCTGCGAAATTCGGTTACGTCTGTGAGGCGGTAGAGCGTAGTCGGGGAGGAAGTCGGTCGGCGTCGGGCTGCCAAATGTTCGTCTGTTCTGTCGGTCTCCCTGTGCATTGCTGAACCGGCTTGGCCAACTTTAGCGCTCAGGAAGGTGAGCTGGAGTCCTGCCGCAGCACGCCTTCATCATTGCGAACGATTATCAATAACCGGGGTCTATTCCCTCAGTATTGGCTCAAGTTTCCGCCGTGGCTTGAAGGACTAGGTAGATATGCAGGTCAGGGGGCTTCTTCTGTCATTCGGCGCTCAGACTCGGTTCGCCCAGCCTGGCGCGGGAGCGCCGCCGTCGTAATTAATTACGACGACGGCGCTCCCGTCCTGCGCAGTCCGGTATCAGCTGGGGGATGGAACCTTTTCCAGGTCCTGGGCATCGTTGTCTGACTCGTTGCCCAAAGAGGCGGCAACGGCCGGTTCGTTGTTCCGGCGCCCCGATTCGCGCTGCGAATAGAACCAGATGGGGATGTAGAGCGAGAGGACGAGGAAGCCGAGCCAGGTTGATGTCCAGCCGATTTCCTGGCTGTTCAGGTAGACCACGCCGATCAGGCACAGCGGAAGATTGAACAGGCCGAAGGTCAGGGCGACGTTCTTCCAGCCCCTGGGTGCCTTGAAGGGCCGTTCCAGGGAGGCGAAGGCTGGGTGCTTCTTGGCCCTGACGTAGGCGAACAGGCTGATGCCGTTGGCGCAGGTGTAGCCGATGGCGGCGGCCGCAAGGATGGCGGAGAGGGATCCCATGGAAATCAGGACCATGTTGAAGGCCGCGGTGACGAGCAGGGCCACAAAGGGAGTCCCGTGGCGGTTCGTTTTGCCAAACACCTTGGGAAGGTTGCCTTCCGTGGTCATGGAGTGCAAGGCCCGGGACGAGCCCAGGTATGCCGTCTGGATGATCAGGACCATGGCAGCGATCAACATGATGATGGTGACGACTGAGCCGGCCTCCCCAAAGACGGCCTGGGCAACCGGAATCAGCGGCGATACAGGCTCCGCCATCACACCTTCCACGCCGAGCACGCCGATGACTGAAGCCTGCACCAGCACGTAGGAGAGGAAGCAGATAGCGCCGCAGGCAAACAGCGCTTTCGGGACATCCTTGGACGGGTTCTTGTACTCCGGAGCGTAAATGGCTGCCGTTTCCCAGCCACACGCGCTCCACTGGGCAATCGCAAAGATGCCAAAGAGGATCAGGATGTGGTGCATGTCCCAGGCCCAGTCGGCCGGCCACCAGTTGCCGGTGATGTTAGCGAAGTCCACGTGTCCGGTAGCAAAAGGCGCCACGGTCAGGATGACAAGGGGGATCAGGGATATGGCGGCCAGGATGTAGCCGAGGATGGCGCCGTCTTTGAGGCCGAACCAGTTGACGATAAACAGTCCGGTGAAGATCACCAGGCCGGAGATCAGTGAGAGCTGGTACTCCGTGAAGGTCTGGGCCAGGACCGGGAACAGCCCATGCAGGTAACCGCCCACCAGGATGGCAAAGATCGCCAGGACAGGGTTCCAGGCGAACCAGTAGCTCCAGGCGGAGAAGCCGCCGATCAGCTTTCCCTTGTCGTACTTGCCCTTGTAGTTCTCGGTACGGAACACGTGCTGGGCGAAGCCTGGCAGGCCGGACGCCTTGGGAAAGGTGGTGGCCAGCTCGGCATAGGCAGCGTTCTGGATGAACCCCTGGATGACCGACAAGGCCCAGATAAGGATTGCTGCGGCAGCCATGTACATCGGCAGGTAGCCCAGGGACGGCAGGATCAACAAGGGCACGCCCAAGGCAATTGCCAACCCCTGTTTCCAGTTGATCGACCTTTCCAGGTGACCGACACCGTTTGATAAATCTTTGCTCATAAGAGTCTCCTGAGGCGACCTGAGATCGCCCGTTCCTTTAGATTGAATTTGCTGGGATTTTGAATCTGTGTGGCTGTGCGAAACTCGGCCGGCCTTTTGATAAGGGTGCTTTGCAGGCAGGTTTTACCGCGTCATGCAGGCCTGTCCGCGCTGCTTCCGCAATATGTGGAGTCCGAAGCATGCTTTGCACACGGGGCGGCTGGTTGTTCGTATTTGCAAACCTTTAAGGCCCGGCTAAACCTGCAACAGGGATCGGCAGTGCAGGTATTGAGGCCGGTGAGAGTGAATTCAGGCGTGAATGTTCGCGCATTGACCCTGGGGCGGAAAGGTTCCGGAGCCTGTAGGGGGAGTGCTGAGATCATTTCTGCTTGTTCAAGATGTTTTCTTTGACAGAAATGGACGGCCGCTGATCAGCCTGGGAAACTTCCTGCCCGGCAGGATGAGGGGGACGCCTTCGCCGGCAGAGCCGCTCCGGACGGATGGGCGTGCCCGTCAAGGGATGGTGCCGGCGCCGCGTCTGGAGTGAGTGCGGAGGAATCTATCGCTAGATTTCGAAGTACCGGAAGGAGTGCGACTCCGCACCGTCGGGGTTGGGGCCGTAGACGGTAAACATCCGGGCGTAGACAGGCGCCCAGTACCGGCCAAGCTGTCCGGGGTTTACGCGTGCTGAGTCGCCGGGCCTCAGGATGACAATGGTGCCCTCCGACTCGATGTGGAGCTCGCCTTCCACTACGAAGTTCGTTTCTGAGTGGGGGTGGAAGTCTTCCCAGCCGCAGGCTTCCAGCTCCCACTCTGAGAGCCGGAAGTCCTCCCATCGGCCTATGGGATCCGCGTTTATAAACCTGCAGCGCAGTCGCGGCCATGCGTCCTTCATGACCTTCATGGACTTCGCTGACCAGAGGTCAATCGATTCCCCCGTCGTCAGTGACGTGGGCTGGGTGGCTATGGTCATAATCTTTCACCGTTCTTCAAATGGAAGCCTGCTTAGGGACTTTCGGTGAATCTAAAAACAGGTGCATCAACGTGATGTGGATCACGGATTTGAATACTTTGACATTGACAAGCGTCCCAGTCAAGGGTCCATGACGAGGGTTGTGGATTCTCCCGGCGGCCTTCACACCCGAGAGTCTGGTCTCAAAAAAGAATCACCCGAAATTTTTCCTGAACGATTGACTTGCACGGCCGTTCATGTGAAAGTCGGTGAACGAGCAAACGTGATTCACTTCACACCGCAGAGCTCAAAGAGGAGCTCAGCGGTCCAATGTGAATCATGAATGTCGGATTTACAGCCATTCCTCCCGGAGCCACAACCCGGTTTCAGAGGCCCCGTCAATGCAGTCCCTTATGCGCCATTCCCTATGCCTCTTCGAATGCCTTAATGGCCGTTTATGCCTTTATGAACAGTTCGAAGAAATCTTCACCTAATTCACAGGAGAACATCATGGAAACCACCCTCGTAGGAACACTGAGCAAGGCCGGATCCATCCACAAGGTAGAGAACGGCTTCCTCGGCCTGCCGTCGATGAACGAGCCGGGGACGGTCGCCGCGATCGGCGACTCCCTGCACAACCCTGAGGGCTCGGTCATGTGCGCCGGCTTCTTCGAGCTGAAGGCGTCCGAGCCGCTGGTGTACACGTACACCTACGACGAGATGAAGGTTGTCATCAAGGGCGAATTCATCCTCACGCACCAGACCACCGGCGAAGTCACGCACGCCAAGGAACGCGACGTGCTGTTCTTCCCCAAGGGCACCACCGTGAAGTTCGAAACCCCCGAGTACGGCCTGGGGTTCTTCGCCGGCGACCGCACCTTCAACCCGTAAGCACCGTCCAGCGCAACTTAATTCACAAAGCCACTCATCGGCGCCCATAAAAGTTGGAAGAGGAGAGCAGCATGACACTTCGAGTAGGAATCATCGGTGCAGGCCCCAGCGGCATGGCACAACTGCGGGCATTCGAATCAGCACGCCAAAAAGGGGCCGACATCCCCGACATCATGTGCTTTGAGAAGCAGGACGACTGGGGCGGGCAGTGGAACAACAGCTGGCGCATCGGGCTGGACGCCCACGGCGAACCGGTTCACTCCAGCATGTACCGCCACCTGTGGTCCAACGGGCCCAAGGAATGTCTGGAGTTCTCGGACTACTCCTTCGACGAGCACTTTGGCCGTCCTATTTCGTCCTTCCCGCCCCGCGAGGTTCTCTTCGACTACATCAAGGGCCGCGTGGAGAAGTCCGATGTCCGCAAGTACGTCCGCTTCAACAGCGTGGCGCGGCACACCAGCTACAACGAGGCCACCCAGGAATTCACGCTGACTGTGGAAGACCTCAAAACCAACAAAACTGAAACGCACGTGTTCGACAAACTGGTGGTTGCGACCGGACACTTCTCCGTCCCGTCAGTCCCGGAGTTCAAAGGCATCAAGACTTTCCCGGGTGAAGTGCTGCACGCCCATGATTTCCGCGGGGCGGAGCGGTTCTACGGCAAGAATCTGCTGATGATCGGCAGCAGCTATTCCGCTGAGGACATCGGCATGCAGTCCCACAAGATGGGCGCTGCCTCCATCACCCTCAGCTACCGCACAACCCCCATGGCCTATGACTGGCCGGCGAACACGGTGGAGCGCCCGCTCGTCACCCACTTCAGCGGCCCCACCGCACACTTCAGCGACGGCACCCAAGGCGACTTTGACGCCGTCGTACTTTGCACCGGATACCAGCACAAGTACCCGTACCTGCCCAGCGAACTCTCACTGAAGTCGCCGAACGTGCTGTACCCAGGCAACCTCTACAAAGGTGTGGTGTGGCAGCAGAACACCAACCTGTTCTACCTCGGTGCGCAGGACCAGTACTACACCTTCAACATGTTCGACGCGCAGGCCTGGTTTGCCCGCGACGTCATGACCGGTGTGATTGAACTGCCGTCCCTTGCCGAGCGCCAAAAGAACATCGATGCGTGGCTTGAACGCCAGGCCGCGCTGACCGACCACGATGCCGAGGCCGACTTCCAGACGGACTACCTGCGGGAGCTCATCGACGCCACGGACTACCCGCCCTTCGACCTGGACGCAGTGTGCCAGCTGTTCAAGGACTGGATGCACCACAAGGAAACGGACATCCTGGGGTACCGCGACATGCTGCACCGCTCCGTGGTCACCGGCACCATGGCCACCCGGCACCACACCCGCTGGCTCAACGCCATGGATGACTCCATGGACCGCTACCTGAACGGTCCTTCACAGGACGTGGACTCCGGCTCGCCTGCCGTGGGCGACATTTTGGCCGCCAGGTAACGGCACGCTTTGACGCCCCCGACCGTATCCTGGCTGTTGCTTCGACAGCCAGGATACGGTCTTAGGCATTAACACTGGAGGGTGGAGAGAGGTCTATGCGGGTATCCGCTTCGGAACGAAAAGAACAGCTGATTGCGGCCACGGTTGAACTTATGCGCCGTGAGGGCATTCAATCGGTGACCATGCGGGCCATCGCCAAGGAGGCCAACGCTCCGCTGGCAACCGCTCATTATTGTTTTAGCGACAAAGACGAGCTCATGGACAAGGCCGCCGAGGCCTGGCTGAAAAACCTGAGCCGCTTTTCCAGTGACGTCCCGGTTCACTTGGGTCTGCGCAAAGCCGTCGAGCAGGTAGCCGAGGGCTATTGGCGCGCTTTGGAGGAAGAACCGGCGAACATACTTGCCGAGATCGAACTCATTCTGTGGGCAACACGCAACGCCGCCGTCAGTCCGCTGGCTGCGAAGATCTACCCCGCCTACGAAGTGGAACTGGGAAACATCTTCTCCGCCGCTGCCCAAAACAGCGGCGAGGAGTGCCGCACAGGCTTCCCGACACTGGTGAGGCTCTTCCTGATGATTTACGACGGCGCCGCCATCCAATACATGACCGACCCGGAAGCAACAGACCACAGCACCCACTTCTTCATGATGATCGACGCGCTCCTGGTCAAAGCCGGCGTTTAGACCATCATGACGATCCTGGGACACAAGAGCGCGTCCACGTCCATGATCTACAGCAGGATCTCCGACCCCGAAGTACGGAGGCAGTATGAAGAAGCACTCGCCTCGGGAAACCGCATCGCGGGCCCCTGCGGAGTTACCCACCGTGCCACCTGGCGGTTCGTCAGGCAGGACACCATTTGCAGGGCGGTGCCATACACGCCGCCGCGCTGCTTCTCGGGTGCGTTGACGATGCCGACCGACCGCGTTGGAGGTTGGGATGAAGCCGTGGGCCTTGCGAATATCCACTCCCTCGTCGTCCGCCGGCCGGGTCAGCCAGATGTGGACCTGCGTGATCGGGCGGCCGTCGAGGGCGGCAACGAGCAGCAGGCGGGCAAGAATGTCCTGGCCGGCAGGGTCGAAGTGGACATCTGTCTTGGCGTCCGGGCCACGGGAGCCAGCGGCGAAGCGAGTGAGCGTCCGTCGAGCGCTGTCGCGGCTGTCCATCCATTTCCTGTCGGGTCAGTCAGCTTGTTTGCAGGCGCCGGGACGGGCGATGCGGGGCCGTGGCGGTCCCGTGGGTGTGTCCGATGGCCTCGAGCACCACGGCGGGCAGGCTCTGGGTGCTCATCATGATCTCGCGCTGCCGGCGTGATCCCGTCCCGGAGGCCAGGATCCGTGCCACTTCCACGGTCACTTGCTCCTCGTCCCCGCTGTCGGCCAGGGCTGGCCGGATATGGGAGAGGAGGACCTGGATCACTTCTCCGGCCGGGCATGGAGTGTTCAGCAGGGGGTGCAGGAGGGTGTCTTCGACTCCTGATTGACTTGCCTTCCACGCCGCGAGGCGCAGTTGTCCGGCGGACAGCCGGGGCGCAGAAATCCCGGCGCGCCATTCCTGGGCGGCCCGTTCAACGAGTGCCCGCACTATCGCGGCAATCGCGGCGGCGTGTGAGCCCTCCATGCAGACGTCGGCGATGCGCACCTCCACCGTGGGGTGGTTCCGGGAAAGGCGCGCGTCGAAGTACACCATGCCTTCATCGAGGAGAACGCCCGTTGTCAGCAGGGATTGCACGTACCGGTGGTATTCCCGTTCTGATCCGAACCTTTCGCAGGGCCCGGCGGTCGGCCAGCGGTTCCACGCCTGGTAGCGGAAGCTTGCGTATCCGGTGTCGGCACCCTGCCAGAAGGGGGAGTTCGCGCTCAGCGCCAGCAGCACGGGCAACCAGACCCGGATCCGGTCCAGGACTGCCACCCCTTCCTCACCGTCGGTGATACGGACATGAACATGGAAGCCGCAGGTGAGTTGCTCCCGGAGCGTCAACCCGAACCGCGTTGCGATGTTCAGGAAACGCGGCTGCGGTACGAGGGTAGGGGTGGCCGGGACGGGACTGGTGGCCACGGCGACCGCTCGTGCGCCCACCAAACGGGCTGCCTCGTCAGCAAGCCGCCGGCCCTCGCGGATGGCCGCAATCATTTCCTGCAGCGTGGAACAGGCAGGGCCAACCGCCTCGAGCTGCTCTTGCTGGACCTCCAAAGCCAACAATGAGCTTCCGCTGGTTTCAGGGGGCTGCGGAGCCTTGGCCAAGCACGCTTCCGCGGCAGGGACGGGCTGCCCCGTCGTGGCGTCGACGAGCAGGAATTCCTCCTCGACGCCGAACGTCCTTTGAGGCCTGCCGCCAGATCGGTTGGGTGGTCTCGTCATTGAAGAATTCAAAGCAGCTCCTAACACGAAGGCCTCCAGCCCTGCCACTGCAGGGCGGCTGCCAGTGAAGCTAACAGCCCTCCTCCACGAGCCATGATCACCGGCCCGCTCGTGCTGCTGATTTCCCCAGAATATCCCCGACAACAGCAAGCCGGAAGGAAAAGCCTACAAGACGGTCCTCCAGACGCTTGTGGTCCCATCGCCCGTACCTTCCGGGGAACGGTACGCGTACGCGTAACAGCGGGTCGGGGCAGTGATCCCTCCGCACGGGCAGCGGGTCCTGACAGAGGCAACGAACAGACTGAAAACCCATTTCCCGGGCCGTATGTACGGATCCTAGGGGAACACAGGGCAGAGCGAATGCTCGCAGGGCTCCCACCCGTTCGGTCGTCCGCTGGCGCGGCCGGCTGCTGGGGTCCAGTGCCGTCCGTCGCAGAGCTCCGGTCATCCCTGGCCCTGGCTTTACGTCTGTGACGTTTTTTGGTTGCTGTCCTTATGGTGTTGACGGGTGGTTCCGTGGCCGTTGTACGGTCGTGGCTACCCAGGGGAGGAGGGTATGGCTTTGGTTGCTGTGGCCGGACGATCCAGGTCGTGGCGGCTCCGTAGGATTGGCCGCCCGCCGCCCCGCGATGACCCGACCGCTGATTGAGAGACGCGACTTGAATCGCCGGATAAGGACACGACGGCGCGGTTATCTGCCGGGTTCCACCCCTCCGACAGACTGGAGGCTGTTTTGGTGCAGCTATGGGCCGGTATTGACGCCGGCAAAGCCCATCATCACTGCGTCGTGATCGACGCCGACGGAAACCGGCTGCTCTCCCAACGAGTCCCCAACGATGAACCAGCCCTGCTCCAACTCCTCGCCGGCGTGCTCGAACTTGCCGACGGGGACAAGGTGGTGTGGGCGACCGATCTAAACCATGGCGGACCGGCTCTGCTAATAGCCCTGCTCGTCGGTCACGGCCAGAACATCCTCTACATCCCCGGCCGGACAGTGCACCACGCCTCCAAGATTTACCGCGGCGACGGCAAGACAGACGCCAAAGACGCTGCCGTGATCGCCGATCAGGCCCGGATGCGGACTGACCTGCAACCGTTACGTGCAGGGGACGAGATCAGCACCGGGCTGCGGCTCCTGACCGCCCGGCGTGCCGATAAGTCCGCGGACAGGGTAAGAGCGATCAACCGTCTGCAGGCCCAACTGCTGGAATACTTCCCCGCACTTGAACGGGCCTTCGACTACAGCCGTTCCAAAGCCGCACTGTTGCTGCTGACCAAACACCGCACTCCGGACGGGATCCGCCGCGCCAGCCAGGCCAGGATCCACGCTTGGCTGAAGAAGCACGGCGCCCGTTCCTCTACCGCAGTTGCCGCAGCTGCCGTAGAGGCGGCGAAATCCCAGCACACCATCGTTCCCGCCCAGCACATGGGGGAGGGGATCGCCGCCGCACTCGCCCGGGAAATCCTGACCCTGGACGAGGAACTCGCCAACCTCGATGCGCTGATCAGCGAGAAAGTAACCGAACACCAGCACACCGAGGTGCTGTTGAGCATGCCAGGGTTCGGCCCAGTTCTTGCCGCCGAGTTCCTTGGCGCCACCGGCGGTGACCTCACGGTCTTCCAGTCCGCCGACCGGTTCGCAGGCGTCGTCGGACTGGCACCGGCCCCCAGGGACTCCGGGAGAATCAGCGGCAATCATCACCGGCCCAGACGCTATGACCGAAGGCTCCTCCGGGTCTTCTACCTCTCCGGGCTCTCCGCCCTGAAGTCCTGTCCCTCCTCGCGCGGCTATTACGACCGCAAACGTGCGGAAGGGAAATCCCACATCCAAGCAATGCTGTCGCTTGCACGACGACGGCTCAATGTCCTCTGGCCCATGCTCCGTGACGGCACCACCTACAACCCACCCTCCGCAGCCACAACAACTATGGCCGCCTGACGTCCGGCGGACTGCGGGCATCGAGGGGTTGGCTATCCGGCCGGTGGGGGAACCTTTACCGGACGGAAACAGCCATCTCAGTAGTCGTTGCGAAGAAGACTCGTCGGCTTTCATGGAAGGCCAAGCGAGGCGCAGGCGTAACATCCGACGCTGCTGCTTACCCTTCTCTTTGCCTGTGGGTCACCTGTCGCTTGCGGACTACCAAGAGCCGGAACGGAATGTAGACGGGCGGCAACTACGCCTTCTCGGTTCCGGCCTTCAGGCACCGCATGGCTGGTTGTGCTCACCTAGTGGATCTCGGCCAGAGCAGGTTCCACGGTCGGCTTCCGGGCGTTCAGGGACCAGACGGCGGCCATGGCCAGGGCCGACACGATCAGGGGAACGCCAAAGAGCATGAAGACCGTTTCGGCCTTCCAGCCCGCGGCCAGCAGGTAGCCGACGACAATCGGGGAGATGATCGAGACAAGCCGTCCGATGCCGATCATCCAACCGATCCCGGTCCCGCGGAGCGCTGGCGGGAAGAGAGCCGGCGTTGTGGCGTAGAACCCGGCGACGTTCGCCGATGTGACAACGCCGAGAACGGCGCCGATGATGATGGCCATGGACGTCTGGTTGAAGGCCATGCCGAACACCACGTAAACAAGCGCCGAGACCGCCAGAGATCCGATCAGCAGGTGGCGGCTGCGCAGGAACATTGCCAGGATGCTGAAGATGAAGCAGCCGATGATGCCGCCGAAGTTCACGATCAGACCCATCGTTACGCCCAGGGAGTCATCTCCGGAGGCCGTGGCGATCAGTTTCGGGGTCCACGTGCTGGCGAAGTAATAGGCGGCGATCACCAGACCGTATCCGGCCCAGAGCAGCACCGTCTGCACGGCCATACGTCCGGTCAGCAGGTCTTTTATTCCCCTGTGCGCCTGTTGGTCCTTCGTGAGCTCAGGCAGCTCTGACAGGAGGGGCCGCCGCATTTGTTCCAGGACGGTGTTCACCCTGGTCAAGGCGCCCCCGGGGCGTTTGGTGAGAAGGTAGTCCAGGGATTCGGGGAGGAAACGCCACGCCACGGCGAGCATCAGGATGCTCGCTGCTGCGCCGACCACGAACACTGACCGCCAGCCGAATTGCGGGATCAGCGGTCCCGCGATGAAGCCGCCAAGTGTTGCGCCGATGGCAAATCCCGCAGTGTACAGCCCGAAGATGCTCCCCTTCGTTTGTCGGATGAGTATTCAGAGACGACGACGTTCAGGTTGGCGATCATGCCTCCGATTCCCAGACCGGCAAGCACCCGGAACGCCATCAGCTGCACAACGTCGGCGGCAAAGACCGACAAGACCATGCCGGCGCTGACAAGGACCAGCGCGACCAGCATCATCCGGCGCCTGCCGATCTTGTCCGAGAACGGTGTCAGGAACAGCGATCCGGCGGCCATCCCTACGAGCCCGGAGCTGAGAAGGAATCCGAGCGTGACCGGGTCCAGGCTCCAGTCCCGGGACAATGAAGGGGCTGCGTAGGCGGCGACGGCGACGTCCATGCCGTCGATCAGCATCAGGCAGATGGCTACGGCGACGGCCCGGATCTGGAGCCGGCTCATCGGTGCTTCTCGGACTTCCGGCTGCGGACTGGAAGGTTTGCCAGTCGGTCAGGGCGGCGTGCACTTCCTCGTGACGGACCATCGCGTAGACGTCGTATTTCTCCAGATAGACCACAGGGCCGGCGGCGCGAAGGTCAGCCTGGAACGGCAGCGGATCCTCAAGAACGTCGTAGCTGAAGGGGTCAACGTCGCTGACGGGTGTGTTGGAGGTGGACATTTGGACGGTCATCGGGGGTCCTTCCGCAGGAAGCCGGGTTAGAGGTCAAGAACGAGGCGGTCACTGCAGGAGCGTGAGACGCAGGGAAACATGCAGTGTCCGGCAGCCCGGTCGGCGTCGCCGAGAAGGGAGTCGCGGTGGTCCGGTTCTCCGGCCAGGACAGTGACCTCGCAGGTTCCGCAGGTGCCCTCCCGGCAGGACGTCAGGACGTGGACTCCGGCGTTGTGGAGTGCGTCGAGGATGCTCAGGTCCGGGGAAACGGTCACGGACAGCCCGGCCCTGGCGAGCTCCACTTCGAAAGCCGTGTCCCGCGCCGGGGCGCCCTGGGCTTTGGCGGCGAAGTGTTCCAGGCGCAGGAGCCCGACCGGCCAGTCTGCGCAGTGGCGTTCGACGGCGGTGAGCATCCGCTGCGGGCCGCAGACGTAGACCTTGGTGTCCGCGGCGTCGCCGCCGCTGAACTCCTCGAGCCGGCACGGCCCGGATTCGTCCTTGGGCATGACCGAGACCCGGTCGCCGTAGGCGGACAGCTCATCAAGAAACGCCATGGTGGCCCGTGACCGGCCCAGATACAGCAGCTTCCAGTCCGCGCCGAGCATGTCTGCCTGCTGGAGCATGGGCAGCATGGGCGTGATGCCGATGCCGCCGGCGATGAACAGGTACTTTTCGGACGGCACGAGGGGGAAATTGTTCCGCGGCCCGCCCAGGGCAATCATGGTGCCCTCGGTGAGCTGTTCGTGGATGTACGCGGAGCCGCCGCGCCCTTCCGTCTCGTGCAGGACAGCGATGCGGTAGCTGTGGGCATCCCACCGGTCCCCGCAGAGTGAATACTGGCGGCTGATGCCGGAAGGCAGGACCACATCGACATGCGATCCGGGGGTCCAGTCAGGCAGCCTGCGCCCGTCAGGGCGGGCGAGCGTCAGGGCCACCACGTCGTTTGAGGCCCTGGTCTTCGCAGTCACGGTCAGCTTGATCTGTGACGCGTCGGCTGCGGAATTCTTTCCGGTGAACATCTCGGCTCCTTTGCTCGCGTTGCTCTCCTCCAAGGTTCGCCTTCAGGGGTTGCCCCTCACTACGGGACTCTCAATGATTGAGAGTGAAATGTGGCGCAGGTCACCTGGGCGGCGGTGCCGGATACTCCATGGCCCGGGAAACGGCCGCGGACGCGGCCTGAAGTGCGGCGATCCGGGAGCGCGCGCTGGCATCGTTGGGCACGACAGCCGCCAGGGCGGCAACGACCTTCCCGGCAGGGTCCCGGACCGGCACGGCGACCCCGGCGGCATCGGGGTGGATGTGGCCGGCGAGGAACGCGTACCCCTGTCGGCGCACCTCCGCGAGGGCAGTCCTCAACTGCAAGGGGCTGCTGATGGTCTGATCGGTGAACACTTCCAGGGGCCCGGCGATGATCCGCTCCTGTTGCGCCGGCGGAGCGTACGCCAGCAGAAGCAACCCGGAGGAGGAGGCATGCAGAGGCAGCCGGCCCGCAACGCGGGTGTAGTTGATGACGGCCCCGGGCGCGGTCAGTCGCTCCACGAAGAGGACCTCGTCACCTTCCATGACTCCCAACTGGGTGTGCTGGCGGACGATGGTGTGCAGGTCTTCCATGACCGGCATGGCAGCTTCCCGCAGGCTCAGGGTCGGTGAGGCCCGGGAGACCACCTCCCACATCCGGACCCCGATCCGCACCTTTCGGTCCTCGTCGCGTTCCAGCCAGCCCAAACTGCTCAGTTCCTCCAACAGGCGCGATGCGGTGGCGATATGGAGCCCGGACCGGCGGGCAATTTCGGTGACGGTCAGGGCGGCATCGCCGGGTCCGAAGGCTTCTACAATGCGGACGGCTCGGGAGAGCACCGACTCTCCCCCTTGGGTGCGGGGCATGTTCTATAGCTTCCGTGATTGGCGAGGACGTGTCGAGCCGCGCCCTCCGGGATGGCAGCCTGTTGCTGACGCTGGCAAGCTGTTGGTGAGGATCCGTTCCCAACGTGTCATTGCTGGAACGGGAAATTGACATCCACATCGCCGTGTCCCTGATCCGTGAAGACGGCACCAAAGCATCCACCCACGGCGACTACAAAAAAGCACAGCAGACCTGCCGGGCCCTGGAGACCAAATACGGACTCGAAGAACTCTCCTCCATCCACTCCTCCCGCGGCTACGACCGGGCAGAGAAAGCCACCGCAGTCCGGGACGAAAGGGAGATGCACCGTGCCTCCCTGGCCCGCAAGGTGCGCGCCAGCGCCAGCGCATCCGGGTCTGAGGCGGAGTTCGTCCGCCGCACCCGCGACACCGGCCTGCTCGTCCGCCCCCTGTACGCGAAGAACACCACCGACGTCGTGGTCGGCTACTCCGTGGCCGAACGCCCGACGCGCGGAGAACGGCCCATCTGGTTCGGCGGCGGCACCCTCGCAACCGACCTGAAACTCGGAGCCCTCCGGCAGGAATGGACCGACTCACCGCAGTCCGCCGCCGTGGCCGCGGGGGAGTGGAACGCCGCCGCGAGGAACCGGCGCAAGGTCATCACCACCGGCCCGGAGCACGCCACTCCCGGGCCTCAGGTCTGGGCCGAGTACACGCGCAACGCCACCGCACTCGTGGAGCGGCTGCGCGCCCTGCCGAAGGACGATCACGCGACCTGGGCGAGGGCCGCCCGCGACGCCTCCGGTGCGTTCGCGGCCTGGTCCCACCGCCTCGAAGCCGTCCCCGGCCCGCTGGCCGCGACCGCGGCTGAGCTGTCCCGGACGGCCCAGCTGCGCGCACCGAGGGACCACGGCGAGCCGGTGCCGCTGCCCTCCATCGCGGGGACCGCGATGCTGTTCATGGCCGCGGCCAGCATGGACAAAACCGCGGCGCAGACCGCGCTGATGGTGCAGCTGATCAACACCGCCTTTGCCGTGTACGAAATGCACCACGAGGCCGGCCGCATGCGGGAGGCCCAGCGCATCCGCGCCGTGGTCACGCAGCAGCTGGCACCGTTCACCGCGACCATGCCCACACCCGTCCTGATCGGCGCCGGCGAGAGCCAATCAGTAAGTGCCGGTGTTGCTCAGACGGCGGCCGACATTGGACGCCGGGGCATGGCCCCGGCCCGCCCCGGCTCCGTCGTGCCGTCCACGTCCGAAAGGGCCAGGATGCAGCAGCGCTCCGGCCCCGAGGCCGGTCCGGTCCTGGACCGCTAAGACCTGCACGAGATCAGAACAACGACGAGGGGGAGTACCGATCATGATTGAAGCAGACGGCATTGACGAGGTAGTGGACGGCGGTCTCAGGCAGTCCCTGATGGCAGCCGCACGGATCGCTGAAACCCTGGTCCGGATGCGGCAGGAATCCCTGCGCCAGCGCGAGCAGCAGGACCCCCAACCGCACACGAAGCGCAGGTCCGCGCGGCCGCCGAGCGCGCCGCCGTGCAGGGGGTCCTGGCCCCGGTCCACAAGGACCAGTGGTGGGACCATGCGCAGCCGAACGACATCGCCCAGGTCCATACCCTGGCCGTGGGGTGGAAAGACCACGACCCGGCCGCCCTCGCGGCGTCGGAACGGGTCCAGTCCGAAGTCCAGAACCGCTACGGCATCGACACCCGGGACGTCGGCACGGACGCCGCGTACCTCGAATCCGGCATCGAAACGATCAGCGCCGAACAGGCACGCCGCGAAGCTGTAGCCGAACACCGGAAGGGCATGGCACTCAGGGGGAGTGGGCCCTTGATGTTCGTGTGGGCTTTTCTGTCAGATTTGCTTCTGAGATTGCCCAGCATGAGTGTGCAGGAATCGAATTTTGGACCATATTCCGACGATGTTTGCAGGACTTCCTGACATCAAGGTGGGGTGTACCTCAGGCTCACGGGAAGGCTGAGGGGCGCTTTTCAAACTACAGTCAGTGGCGGAATAGAGTTCCGGCAGCACCTCTTAGTGCTACCGTCGTGCCCTGGTTAAAGGTCGGTGGATCCAACGTTCTACTGGGTGTGTCACGGCGGGTGGCGGAGGGGCTAGCGGAAGGCGGGGATGCCGGTGAGTTTGTTGCCGAGGATGAGGGTGTGGACCTCGTCAGTGCCTTCGTAGGTGCGCACGGATTCGAGGTTATTTGCGTGGCGCAGTGGTGAGTAGTCCAGGGTGATGCCGTTGCCGCCGAGGATCGTGCGGGCCTCCCGGGCGATCTTGATGGCCTCGCGGCAGTTGTTCAGTTTGCCGACCGAGATCTGCTCTATCTGCAGCGTGCCGGCGTCCTTCTTGCGGCCCAGGTGCAGGGCGAGCAGGAAGCCCTTGTTGATCTCCAGGGCCATGTCCACCAGTTTCTGTTGGGTCAGCTGGTATCCGGCCAGCGGTTTGTCGAACTGCATGCGTCCCTTGGAGTAGTCCAGGGCGGCCTCGAACGCGTCGCGGGCGGCGCCCATGGCGCCCCAGATGATCCCGTAGCGGGCCTCGTTCAGGCAGGAGAAGGGGCCCTTGAGCCCGGTGACGTTCGGCAGCACCGCGCTGCCGGGCAGGCGCACGTCGGTCAGGTCGATGTCGCACTGGATGGAGGCGCGCATCGACAGCTTCGGTTCGATCGGGGTGGCGGTGAATCCTGGGGTGGAGGTGGGCACCACGAAGCCGCGGACTCCCTCGTCGGTCTGGGCCCAGATGACGGCGACATGCGCCACGGAGGCCAGGCCGATCCAGCGCTTGGCGCCGTTGAGGACCCAGTCACTGCCGTCGCGGCGGGCAAAGGTCGTCATGCCGCCCGGATCGGACCCCGCGGTGGGCTCGGTCAGGCCGAAGCAACCGATCGCCTCGCCTTTGGCCATCGCCGGGAGCCACTGCTGTTTCTGCTCCTCGGAGCCGTGCTTGAAGATCGCGCTCATGGCCAGTGAGCCCTGCACCGAGACGAAGGTGCGCAGTCCCGAGTCCCCGGCCTCCAGTTCCGCGCCGGCCAGGCCGTAGTCCACGGCGGACCGGCCGGCGCAGCCGTAGCCCTTCAAATGCATGCCGAGCAGGCCCAGCTTGGCCAGTTCCGGAACAATCTCGAGCGGGAAGACGGCCTTCTCGTACCAGGCTGCGATGTTCGGCTTGATCTCACTGTCCACGAAGGACCGCACGGAATCGCGCAGCGCACGCTCGTCGGCGGTGAGCAGGGAATCAATATCAATTAGGTCGCTGATATCAGACACTTAGGGGCCTTTCACGGTGGTCGAGAATTCGGGGAGCGAAGGTGCTGCCCTGGTGCTCGCCCAGGGTCGGGGGAACCTGCCGGTAGGCAGGTGCGGTTCCGGAGAGCCGGATCGGGTTGGTCAGCTGCCGGGATTCTCGGCCGGTGGCAGGGTCGGTGAGGACGATGGATGGCTCCAGCCCCAGGCTGCCGGCCAGGTCCAGAGCCTCGCCGATGCTGTTGACCTTGCCCGCGGGAACCCCGGTGGCCAACAATTTTCGTTGCCACACGGCTGCGGTGCCGGCTTCCAGCGCACCTTCAAGGATGGTGCGCAGTTCCGTCCGGAACGCCACGCGGCGTTCGTTGGTGCGGAACCGGGAATCCTCCGCCAGGCCCTGGAGCCCCAGGACCCCGGCCAGTGCCACGAACTGCCGGTCGTTGCCGACCGCGACGGCGAGGGTGCCGCCGCCGGTGCGGAAGGTCTCATAGGGTGCGATGCTGGGGTGGGCATTGCCCAGCCGGGCGGGGGATGTCCCGGTCGCCAGCGTGGCGGTGCCCTGGTTGACCAGGGCTGCCAGCAGCGAGGAGAGCAGGTTGACCTGCACCTGCTGGCCGGTGCCGGTGGCATCGCGCACCCGCAGGGCCATCAGGATGCCCGTCAGGGCGTTCTGGCCGGTGAGCACGTCGACCAGGGCGACCCCGGCCTTGCTGGGTTCCGCCTCCAGGGAGCCGGTGATGCTCATCAGCCCGCCGAGCGCCTGGACCAGCAGATCATAGCCGGGCAGGTCCGCCCCAGCCCCGGCACCGAAGCCCGAGATCGAGCAGTAGACGATGTCTGGTCGGTCCGCGGCGAGGCTCGGATAGTCGAGCCCGAATTTCGCCATGACGCCGGGGCGGAAATTTTCGACCACGACGTCGCAGCCGGCCACAAGAGTCCGGGCACAGGCCAGCCCTTCGTCGGTCTTGAGGTCTGAGACCACTGATTTTTTATTGCGGTTGACGCTGGCGAAGTAGGTCCCGGTGCCGTCCGCGGCCACGGGCGGCATCCAGGCCCGGGTATCGTCCCCGGCGGGGCTTTCGATCTTAATGACCTCGGCACCGTAATCGGCCAGCATCATCGTGCACAGCGGCCCGGCAAGGACCCGGGAGAAATCCGCGACCCGGATCCCGGCGAGCGGCTGCGGCAGAGCGCCCGTCCTGCCCTGCGATGTGGATGCCACGGTGCACCCTTCCACTAGTTGTATGTTGCATGCAACTGTAGGAGAAGGGGTCTCTCTTGTAAAGAGCCGTTCCGTTGCCCCGCCCGGATCCGGGCCGCCGACCCGTCCTCTTGGGCGTCAGCCAGAGAATCTGGTCAGTTGCTCCAGCTTGGCTAAATACACGTCGGCGGACAGTCCCGGCGTATTTGCGCACACGCCGGCGATCAGCAGCCGCGCGGTCCGGGTGACATGTTCGCGCACGGCCCCGGCGGCCGCCTGCGGGTCCCGCCGCTCTAGTGCCTGAAGGATGTCGCGGCGGTCATCGGCGAGATCCTGGCTGCTCCGGACCGACGGGATGGTCACGAGCCCGTGCGCGAGCACGAGATTGCGCAGTTCGCCGTCCAGGGCCGTGAGCCGGGGGTTGTCCGCCAGTCCCAGCAGAAACAGGTGGAAGTCCTTGTCTGCCTGGAGGGTGCCGGGGCCGTCATCGCCGGCGGCCGCAGCCAGGATGCGCCGGTGCAGCACGCGGAAATGCCCCAGGTCATCCTCGGTGACAACCTCGGCGGCCCGGGCCGCGGCGGGAGGCTCGAGAATGATCCGGATCTGGAAGATCTCCACGATCTCATTCAGCGAAATCTGCAGCACCCGGACACCGCGGTTTTTCTCGATCCGGACGATGCCCTCCTTCTCGAGCAACTGCAGCGCCTCCCGCACCGGCGTCCGCGACACCCCGAGCCTCTCGGCCAGTCCGATCGCCGAATAGTGCTCCCCGGGACCCATCTCGCCGGAGGTGATGGCGGCCCGCAGCATGTCCGTGACCTGTGCTGTCAATGACACCCCGGGCGTCAGCTGTTGCATGCTACTCATGCCGATATTCTACGGGGCGCCGGCAGGCGGACCCCTGGCCCCGGCGCCGCGATACCGTAGGACCATGGAAAAGGGCGCCCTCAGGACCGGACATACGAATGCGGCGACCCCGAACGCGCCCGGCAGCGGCCAAACCGGCTTCCGCTCGGCCGTCGCGGGAACCGCGGTGCGCCTGTATGCAGCGAAGGGCTTCGAGGCCACCAGCGTGGAGGACATCGCACGGGGAGCCGGAATCTCGCGCAGCACCTTTTTCCGGCATTTCCGGTCCAAGGAGGACGTGGTCTTCGCCGATCACGATGAACTGGTCGAACAGGCGGAGACATTCCTGGCCGGCGGACGTTAGCCCCGTTCTGTCCTTTGATGAAGCGTCGGAACACCGTCGTCTCAAGTAGCGAGGATCCATCGTGTCGCTGTCGGTATCTTCGAGCATTCTGTCGGTCAGTCGACTTCGCCAACCCGGGTCAAGGTCCAGCTCGTAGGTGTCTGCGGTGACCTCAACTTGGTCCGGAAGGAACCGTACGGCAAGCTCCTGGGCCACGCAGCTGGGCGGAGTCCAGCCGGCTGCCAGTTTCATCCTCATGTCAGCGGCCACCACCAGGAAACGCTGGGCAAAGAGTCCGTTGTACTTTTCCGCATACTGCATTGGCAGACCCGAGAGAATCCAGGTCCCGGCGACGTCCCTTACGTGTGATCCGTCTTTTTCCATGCAGCACATGGGCGTCCTGGAATAGCTGATCGATGAGAATGACGGAGCATGTCAGAAGGCGGGCGCGGCTCAGACTCCGCCGGCGGTCCTCTGCCGGAATATCGGTCATCCAGTCAGCGTTTCGGAATCCACGCCCACTAGGAACGGCGGCTGGGGGTGGGGGAGTGAAGGGCATGGAGACCCTGGGGCAGATGTCCGGCGTCCGGGTTGTCGGCAGCAACGACGACCCCCCTGGCTGGCCGGGATCCCAAACCATCGGCACTTACCAGCGTGCCGTCCCGCTCCAAGATCAAGGAACGGCTCCCCAGCGCCAGCGTCGAGGACCTGGCCAACCTGCCCAATTCACCGCCGTCCTCAGCACCTCCATCACCCCCGCGGCTCTGATCCAGCTCACGCCCTGGCGCCAGAACCCCGCCCTGAAGAAGACCATCCTCGCCGGACAGGCGGCAGCCGTTCAGATGGCTGCAAGGCCCGTGCTGCGGGCAGCGGCCGCCGCAGAACCGGTCAAGGTAATCCCGGCATGACCGGCACCCGGCAGTCCCACAATGAGGAAGAGGACGGCCCCGCCGAGCAGGAGCTGACCGAGAACTTCATGGCCTGGGTCGAGGCGTTCGTCCACGACATAGAATCCATACCGGACGAGGACAACTCAGGTACGGGTGCCCGCAGTGGTGGAACCACCCCGAAGCCGTCACCCGGCTCAGGGCCATCCATGAGGAAGACATCAGGGCCGACGACGAAACCACCCTCTCGGGCTGGTTCGTCTACCACTGGGACGCACACTCCAGAACGCTTTTCGCCCCCACCGGCCCCTTCGAGTTCTGCCGGTCACCATTTCCACGAACGCGCGGGAACGTATACGCCGCGTCTGGGGACAGAATTCATCCCTCCTGATCGGGCACCTTGATCCATACGACACCCGGTCACCAGTCCTGATGTTCGCGGGTTAGGCCGAAGGGCACTGCATCGCTGGGTGCAACGGTCAGGAATCGAAACGGTGCCGCGTGACAATAATGCCCCGACGGCGTTCGCGCCTTGCTTGGGCCCTGGCAACGTCCATGGCTTCGTCGAGTCGGCGGTCCATGCCGCAGAACAACTCCCCCGTACGTACTGCGAGCCGAAAACGCCCTCATGCCCACAGGCTCGCCCATCCCTGGAGGACGGCTGTAGTGCGGATTCCAGGGCGCAGATGCCGAAGATGAGCGGGCTAAGGCTTCGACACGATCAGAACGAACAACTCTAACGGTTACAGGAAGACGCTACTCTTGGGAAAATAGCGGACTGCGTCTGACGGGATTTGGGATGAATCAAAGTAAGTTGGCTGGCTTTGGAGCGCGCGAGGCGGAAGAGCCGCCACAGCAGTTTACCGTCGTCGGGATCGGTGGACTTGGTGAGATTGCCGCCGGCGATGACCTACTGATGCTGGTGGGGAACGCCATCGAAGATGAGATTTCCACTGGCGATATCCTCGTGGTGACCAGCAAAATAGTTTCAAAGGCCGAAGGACGTTCTCTGAAGGCAGACAGCCGTGAGGATGCCATTACGGCTGAAACAGTGCGGCTGGTCGCCAGCAAACCACACCCCGGCGGTGTGACCCGAATTGTCCAAAACAAGTTGGGACTGGTGCTCGCCGCCGCGGGCGTCGATGCGAGCAATACCCCTGACGGCACGGTGCTACTCCTGCCGGAGGACCCAGATGCGTCTGCCCGGGCGCTGTGCATCGGGTTGCGCCAGCGGTTCGGTTTCGACCTAGGGGTGATCATCACCGACACACTGGGCCGCCCCTGGCGCTTGGGGCAGACCGATCTGGCTATCGGCGCCGCGGGAATGGCTGTCACCCATGATTTGCGCGGAACACGGGACGATTTCGACAGGCCCATGGACGTCACAATTACCGCGGTAGCGGATGAAATAGCCGGTGCAGCTAATCTGGTGCTGGGTAAGACCTCGCGCCGGCCCGTCGCAGTGGTCCACGGCATGGACCATCTGGTTCGGCCCCTGGAGGAGCCCGGGGCGCGGACTCTGATTCGCCCTGTGGAAGATGACTTGTTCCGGCTCGGATCGGCAGAAGCCCGTCTGGAAGGATTCCATGAGGGCTTCGCGGCAGGACAAAGGTCAACCGTTGAATCCGCAGTTATCGCAGAGGGCAGTGCCCCCGCATGAGAATAACGGTGCTGGCAGGTGGCGTGGGCGGGGCGCGTTTCCTGCGGGGGCTGCGCCACCATCTGCGTCAGGTGATGCCGGATGGCGCCGGCGGAACAACGGCCGAGATCACCGCTGTAGTCAACACGGGCGATGACATGTGGCTGACGGGCCTGCGGGTCTGCCCGGATCTGGACTCGGTGATGTATGCCCTCGCGGGCGTCAACGACGAATCGCGGGGCTGGGGCCGGGCCGGTGAAACGGAACGCGTCAGCGCCGAGTTGACCGCCTATGGCGTTGGCTGGCCTTGGTTCACCCTCGGTGATCTGGACCTTGGCACCCACATAACCCGCTCGCATCTGCTACGCGCCGGACTGCCGTTAAGCCAGGTCACCCGACAATTGGCCTCACGCTGGGACCTGGGCGTGGAGCTGCTGCCCATGAGCGATGAGGAAGTTGAAACCCATGTGGCGCTGGACGGTTCCACAGCCGATGCGCCGCAGGAAATTGTGCACTTCGAGGAATGGTGGGTCCGGCACCGCGCCCAGCGGCCTGCCCGGGAGTTCATCCAGGCCGGGCTCGCGGGAGCGGCCCCGGCGCCGGGTGTGTTGGCGGCTATTGCGGGCGCCGATGCCGTCATCTTGGCCCCGTCCAATCCGGTGGTGTCCATCGGCACAATTATGAATGTGCCGGGCATCCGGGAGGCACTCCGGGCGACGCCAGCCCCGGTCGTGGGGATCTCGCCGATTATTTCCGGAGCTGCCGTCCGGGGCATGGCGGACGCCTGTCTGGCCGCCATCGGCGTCAGGACCAGCGCCGATGCCGTGGCCCTGCACTATGGTGCGCGTCCCGCCGGCGGGATCCTGGACACATGGCTGATAGACAGCACGGATGCTGGGCTGTCCGATCTTATCGCCCGTTCGGGGGTCCGGCCGGTTGTTGTTCCGCTGTGGATGAACGACATCCAGACCAGCGCGGATCTTGCCGCAGCGGCCCTGGGCGCTGCTTCGGCACTGGCAACGGCAGCGTCCTAGGCCGCCGGCAGCATCCTCCAAGCCCGCAGGGCCGTACGGGTATGGCGGCCCAGGCCCAGCTCCATGGCCACGGCGAGGTCAGCCAGCGTGTCCACGTCACGGCGTAGTGTGGAGGCCGGGCTCAGATCGAGGGTCCTCAGGCCGGCGGCGCGATGTCCGGCATGGGAACTCGGGCCGAACTGCGGTTCCGGCTCGGTGCCTGGACCGGCGGTCAGCATGGTCGTTCCGCTGCTGGCGGCGTCGGGCACCACCGCCGTCCGGTACCGGCCGGCGAGCCGCAGGGCAGCTGTAACATCTGCGCTGGCCAGCGCCGGCAGATCGGCCATCAGCACAGCACGCCACCGCAGGGGATGGGCGGCGCGGATTTGCCGGAGTCCTTGGCGGATGGCGCTGTTCAGCCCGGACCCCCCGGTCTCGGCAATCACGCTCGCCCCCAGCCCGGCGAACAACACCTGGGCCTCCGGGTCCCCCGTGATGACGCTGACCTCCGCCACGACGCTGCTGGCAAGGGCGGCCGTGACGGCATCGCAGGCAAAGGCCAGCGCCAGCTCACGGCGCCGTGCGCCGTGAGCGTCGTCCGGGAACAGGCGGGTCTTGGAGGCGGTGGTTCCGCGGACGGGCATCAGGACATGCCAGGCGGCTTCTTTGATCATGGGTTAGGTCCGGTCATGACGGGCCACCGTCGGCCTCCGCGGTCAGCACCCGCAGGGACTTCCCGGTGGCGCCGTAGCCCTGGTCCGCGTATTGGCGGGCGGTGGCCAGACGTTCC
>NZ_JAVDVQ010000037.1:0-23269 GCF_031456935.1 Arthrobacter ginsengisoli
TAGGCCGGATGTGGAAGCGAGGACTAACGACTCGTGAAGCTGACCGGTACTAATAGGCCGATAACTTACACCACACACCCCCTCCCGCGAACCCGATTCAAAAGGGGTTCGCACCACGGGGGAGGGTACAAAGAAACAAGACTGCTTGCGTCCACTATGTGGTTCCCAGACAACAAACCCGTTGCTCGGCGAACCAACAACTGAATAAACAACACCACAGTTGTAACACCAGATTTCCCGCCACCAGGGCCCACCAAACCCCTGGCAGGTGCGGAGCAAGGGTTACGGCGGTCATAGCGTGGGGGAAACGCCCGGTCCCATTCCGAACCCGGAAGCTAAGACCCACAGCGCCGATGGTACTGCACCCGGGAGGGTGTGGGAGAGTAGGTCACCGCCGGAACATCATTACACGGTCGAGGACCCCCAACCACGTTGGGGGTCCTCCCGCATTTAACCGCATAAACACCCCAGGTCAATTCATCCGGCGAAAATAGACGGCCGAAATCTTTGATTTCCGCAGTTCTCATCCGGTGTGGCCTTGCCCACGCCGTACGTGCCCCCGTTAGTATTTGGTGGGGCTGCTGACGGCGGCCCGGTGGAACCAGCGCGTCCACTATTCGATCTTGGGGGAGTAGTTTAGTGAAAATTCCAAAAGTGATTGCGGTGGTGGCAATCCTGGCGGCCGCTGCGGTGACATCCATCATTCCGGCCCATGCCGAAGACTTGCCGTCTGTCGGCCCAACCATGGCAGCGAGCTTCCAGCCGGCGCCGAAGGCCGAGCCCACAGCGTCGCCCTCGCCCACCTCAGCGGCCACGTCCGGATCCGCGACTCCCGTGCCGACCGCCACGCCCACCAAATCGGCACCGGCACCGTCTCCATCGGTCACCGCCGCCACGCAGTCAGAGAAGCCGACGGCGACCAGCAAAACCACCGCCGAGGAACTGCCTGCGGGTGTGGCCGCTGTCGGTGCCGGCGAAGCGGCCATCGAAGCCCACTGGGAATCGCTGGGCGGCGCCACCGGATCCCTGGGCCCGGTGGCCTCGGCCGTACTATGCGTGTTACGGGACAGTGGTTGCGTCCAGCGCTTTGAAAACGGCGCCATTCACTGGTCCAACGCGACCGGAGCCCACGCCACAATGGGGGCAATCGCCGCAAAGTGGGCGGGTCTGAATTGGGAGTCTGGGCGGCTCGGCTATCCCATCAGCGAACAGATCTGCACTCTCAAAAACGCCGGCTGCGTTCAGCGTTTTGAAGGCGGCGCCATTCACTGGTCCAAGGCAAGCGGAGCCTTCGCAACGTGGGCAGCCATTGCGGCCAAATGGGCGGGTCTGAATTGGGAGTCCGGGCGACTCGGTTATCCCATCAGTAACGAAATTTGCGGCTTGAAGAATGGTGGCTGTGTCCAACGCTTCGAAGGCGGGGCTATTCACTGGTCCAGCGGAACCGGGGCGCACGCCACCTGGGCGGCAATTGCCGCCAGATGGGCAACCTTGAACTGGGAATCGGGGCGTCTGGGCTATGCCGTCAGTGACGAGACCTGCGGTTTGCGAAATGACGGCTGCGTCCAGCGTTTCGAAGGCGGTGTGGTCTACTGGTCGCCATTCGGCGGCGCCCAGCCGATGTGGGGAGCCATTCTCGCCAGCTACGGGACCCGGTCCTGGGAAGCCGGATCACTGGGCTACCCGGTGGCGGCGGAGTCCTGCTCCGGCTCCAGCGCGTGTTCACAGGAATTCCAGTACGGCCGGTTTGCCTGGACAGCCGGCGTGGGCGTCAAATACCATCTCCGGTCTGCGGGCTACTGCGAAGCCTTGAACCGCAACGCTGTGCGATATCCTGGCGCCGGCCCGGCCCGTGTGTCCTTTGCCATTGCGGAAAGCTACCCGGCGACACCTGTTACCTTCACCAACTGTGTCAAGGCCAACGGGGCCTACCGCGTGGATTGGACGGTTACCGGGTATGCGGGAGAGAGCGGATTTGCCCGTCCCGGAGTTGCCTCCGGCCCCACCATCAACAAGTTTTCGCCCACCGGCTCCTTTACCGTGACCGAAGCCTTTGGCCTCGGAAACCCGGGAACAGCACTGTCCTACCGCCAACTCAACCCGTACTCACGCTGGGGCGGCCGGCTGAACTCGAACTACAACAAGTACTTTGAATCCAGCGCCGACATCTTCCCGGACGAAAACATGTGGTATTACGCAACACGGCCGGCGCATGATTACCGTCAGGGCGTTGTGATCAACTACAACCGGCCCCCGGACTCAGCCATCCAGATGAATGCCGGTTTCGCGATCTTCCTTCATGCCAACCGGGTCCCCACCTGGGGCTGCATTTCGCTCGAAGAGGCAGACGTCGTCAGGTTCCAGCGCGGGGCAGTACCCGGAGACCGGATCATCATGGGAGTCGGAGATGATGTTTTCAACTAAGAAGATGGGCCTTGCGGGCCTCGGACTGATCCTCGCGGTCGGACTCTCAGGATGCAGCGGGTCTTCCCCGTCACCCAGCGCAGGGGCTTCGACGTCGACGGGACCTGCCGCGACGGCGACGCCCAGCAGTTCGGTGCCACCGATCGCACGCGACGGATCCTCCCTGATTCCCACCACCGAGGTCGGGGCGTGTTCGATTCTGAGCATGGAACAGATCCGGGCTGTCCTGGGCGATGCGGCGCGTGGCATCCAGTCCGGTGAAGTCGCCGGGACAGTCAGTCCTTCCGGCGTCAGGCACGAAAACTGCATCTACCCACTGGACACAAGTGGCACGACGACGCACGCCGTCGTCCTTGAACTGGTGACGTACCCGGACGAGGCAAGCCGTGCGAACATTGACCCCTGGGAGGCCATGATGTCCCCCACAGAAGTTACGGGCCTATGGGGTGAAGCGCGCTACGCCACGAACCGGCTCAGCGAGTCCACGGAGCATGTCCTGGCCGTGGCCCGTGGAACGCAGATCTGGAGATTCGTGGTGTCCCAGCCCCAGGAGGTTTCCACCTGGGAGGCCCCGGAAGGGTTGGCGGTGCTCAGGAAGCTGGCGGAGACTGCCAGAATCTAGCCCGTCGGACTCGACTACAATAGAGGCTGGCCTCGAGGCGGACCGTTCACCACGGATTCGTCCTCGTCAGGCAAGAAGCAACTAGAGTAGTACGGCTGCCGGCGTGCCAGTCGGGGGCTCGCAACAGGAGGAATCCAGCATGGCTGAGCACAACGACGGTAACCGCAGCGGCAAAGATCGCGGCAACTTTGGCGGCGGGCGTAATACCGGCGGCGGCGGATTCCGCGGCACCAACAACTCCGGCGGAGACCCCCGCGGGTACCGTGCTCGCGATGACCGCGGCAGCGAGGGGGCCCGTCCCTCCAGCGACCGCGATCGCCAGCCTTCCGGCGACCGCCCGGCGCGTGAAGGCGACCGTAAGCCGTACAGCGGTGGTGGGGATCGCAAGCCGCCGTATAGCGGTGGTGGGGATCGCAAGCCGCCGTATAGCGGTGGTGGGGACCGTAAGCCGTATGGTGACCGTGCTCCGCGTGAGGGTGGCGGGGAGCGCAGCGGCTTTGGCGCCGGCGGCTCCGACCGCAAGCCGTACAGCGGCGGAGGTGACCGTGATCGTAAGCCCTACAGCGGCGGCGATGATCGTAAGCCCTACAGCGGCGGCGATGATCGTAAGCCGTATAGCGGCGGAGGTGACCGTGATCGTAAGCCGTATAGCGGCGGAGGTGACCGTGATCGTAAGCCGTATAGCGGCGGAGGTGACCGTGATCGTAAGCCGTATAGCGGTGGTGGTGATCGTAAGCCGTATGGTGACCGTGCTCCGCGTGAGGGTGGCGGGGAGCGCCGCAGCTTTGGCGCCGGCGGCGCCGACCGTAAGCCGTACAGCGGCGGCGGTGACCGTGATCGTAAGCCGTACAGCGGCGTCGCCGACCGTAAGCCGTACAGCGGCGGCGACAACCGGAAGCCGTTTGGCAGCCGCGATGACCGTCCGGCCCGCAGCTTTGACCGCGGCGATTCTGGCCCCCGCCAGTACGGCCGCGACCGGGCAGAAGACCGCCCGGTCCGCGTTCCCAACGCCCGGGACCTCCGCAGCGCCAACCGACCCGACCGCGAACGTTCACCGCAGATTGACGACGATGTTACGGGCAAGGAACTGGACCGCGCCACGCAGCACCAGATCAAGACCCTCGAGGACAACAGCGCCGAGTGGGTGGCCCGCCACCTCGTGATGGCCGGACGCCTGATTGACGACGAACCGGAGTTGGCCTTCCAGCACGCCCTCGCGGCCAGCCGACGCGGTGGCCGCCTCGCCGCCGTCCGTGAAGCCGTAGGCCTGACCGCGTACGCAGCCGGCCACTACGGCGAAGCCCTGCGCGAGTTCCGCACCTACCGGCGGATCAGCGGCTCCAACATGCACCTGCCCGTCATGGCCGACTGCGAACGCGGACTCGGCCGGCCCGACCGCGCCCTGGAGATGGCACGCTCCGAAGAAGCCAAAGATCTCGACGCCCCCGGCAAAGCTGAACTGGCCATCGTGGCCGCCGGCGCCCGTACCGACCTGGGCCAGTTGGACGCTGCCGTCTCCGAACTGGAAATCGTCCAGCTGGACATCAACCGGGCGTTCTCCTACAGCCCGCGCCTGTTCCGCGCCTACGCCGACGCCTTGACCGCCGTGGGCCGCACGGCCGAAGCCGAAAAGTGGCAGCGCCAGGCGGGTGTGGCCGAGAACGCCCTCGGCCTGGATGTCTCGGAAGAACCGGACATCATCGACCTCGGCTGGGACGAGGAAGAGGAAGCCCGCGAGGAAGAGCAGCAGCGCCGGCTCCTCGCCGAGCAGACCGCCCAGCGGTCCGCTCCGGCCGCCGGGGACAAAGAACAGGAGCAGGCGCCGCGTGCCGCCAGCGCTGAAGCCGTTGCCGGTCTTCCGGAAACGCCCGGGGCGGCCGCAGACCTTGACGACGGAACGGACGACGTCGAGTCCGACTTCTGGGAGTCCGACGACGCTGAGTCCGATGACGACTCCGTGGAAAAGGACGCGCTGGACCGCTCCGAGGTGCTCAGCGGCGATGACTCCGGTGAGGACATGGGTGGCACGGGACACAGCGATTCCCACGCCGGGTCTTCTGACGCCGACTCCCACGCCGGGTCTTCTGACGCCGACTCCCACGAGCCGGAACGCTCCGAAGGCTGATCGGGAATGGCCGCACCGGAGCTGATCTCGACCTTCGACGCCCTCCTTGCCGATCTCGACGGGGTGGTCTACGCGGGACCCCATGCTATTCCGGGCGCCGTGGAGTCGCTGCTCCGGCTCGCCGGGATCGGCGTCGGACTGGGCTACGTCACCAACAACGCTTCCAGGACACCCGCACAGGTGGCGCAGCACCTGCGCGATCTGGGTGCCCCGGCGGAGGACCACCAGGTCGTGAGCTCCTCGCAGGCCGCGGGCGAGCTGCTGGCATCGCTGTTGCCTCCGGGTTCCCGCGTCCTGATCACCGGCGGGGCCTCGCTGGCGCAGGAAATTGAACTCGCTGGGCTGGTGCCGGTCCGCAGCGAAGCCGAGCAGCCCGTTGCCGTTGTGCAGGGCTTCCACCCGGACCTCGGGTGGAAGGACCTCGCCGAAGCCGCGTACGTCATTGCCGGCGGCGCCCTGTGGGTGGCCACCAACACGGACATGTCCATTCCGCAGGCCCGCGGCATGGCACCCGGCAACGGGACCCTGGTGGCGGCCGTAGCCGCCGCGACCGGGCAGCGGCCGCTCGTCGCCGGCAAGCCGGAAGCGCCCCTGTTCCACGCAGCGGCCAAGCGGCTGGCTGCCGACCGGCCCCTCGTCGTCGGCGACCGGCTGGACACCGACATCCTCGGCGGCAACAACGCCGGCTTCGCCACCGCCGCCGTGCTGACCGGCGTCGACACGAGGGAATCGATCCTCGCCGCCCGCACGCAGGAACGGCCCGACTACCTGATCACCGACCTCACCGACCTCTACTGCCCTTACCCGGTCGTGGAGCCCGACGGCGGGCAGCACCGCTGCGGCGCCGCCTCCGCCGTCGTGCACGGTGGGACAGTGCGCGTCAGCGGCGATCCCGGCGACCTCGACGCCTGGCGGGCCGCGTGTTCGGCCTGGTGGACAGCCAACCCCGAGACCGCCACCGCGCTGGCGCCGGTCCTCGAATGGGTGGATCACTAGACTGGGGACCATGACCGAGCCGAACACCACCACCGAGCCGGACCCCGACGGCGTCGATGCCCAGGTTCGCTGGCCGGCCCGTCCGGCGGCCGCTGGGCATGTCCCCTCCCTGGACCCCGCCGTGACGGCGCTCCTGGACCGCCTCGGTGACCTCCCGGATCTGCCGGTGGCCCGGCACGGGGACGTCTACGCCAGCCTGCACGACGAGCTGCTGGCCGCCCTGAACGAGACCGTCTCAGACCAGGCGCCCGGGAGAGACACGACAGCCGGGACCGGCACTGAAACGGGGGACGCCACGCATGACCAGGCTTGACCAGGCGCTCGTCAGCCGCGGGCTCGCGAGATCCCGCACGCATGCCGCACGCCTCATCGCCGAAGGCAAGGTCAGCTCGCAGGGCGACGTGCTGACAAAGGCTTCACTCCAGGTCCAGGACGACACGGGCCTCGACGTCGAAGCCACCGGCGAGGACACCTACGTCAGCCGTGCCGGGCACAAGCTGGCCGGCGCGCTGGACGCCTTTCCCGCCGTCGAGGTCGCCGGTAAACGGTGCCTGGACGCCGGTGCCTCCACCGGGGGATTCACCGAGGTGCTGCTGCGCCGCGGCGCGGACCATGTTGTGGCCGTGGACGTCGGACACGACCAGCTCGTCCCTGTGATCCGCAATGACCCCCGCGTGTCCGTGCACGAGGGCCTCAACGTCCGCTACATGACGCCGGCCGAGATAGGCGGACCGGCGGCCCTGACGGTGGCGGACCTGTCCTTCATCTCCTTGACGCTGGTGCTGGCGCCCCTCGCGGCGTGCACGGAACCAGGCGGGGATCTGGTCCTGATGGTCAAGCCGCAGTTCGAGATCGGCAAGGACCGGCTGGGCCGCACCGGGGTTGTCACCTCCGAGTGGGAGCGCCGCCTCGCCGTCGGCAAAGTCGCGGCGGAGGCGATGGACACCGGGCTGGAACTGAAAGGCCTCGCCAGCAGCCCGCTGCCCGGCCAGGACGGAAACGTCGAGTACTTCCTGTGGATAAAGCGCGGGATTGGAACAGACCTGCCTAAGATCGAAGAGCGGGACGCAGCCGTTGCTGCGCTCCTCGGAACAATCTGGCCCCAGTACTAGAAGCACCAGAAGGCGGAACCCGATGAGCAGGCGTGTCCTCATCCTTTGCCACACAGGCCGTGAGGAGTCCCTCAAGGCTGCCTGGGAAGCGTGCGGCCAGCTCCACGACTCCGGCATCGTCCCCGTGATGCTGGAATCCGAGCTCGGCGACATGGTCCGCTTCTTCGGACGCCTCGACCATCCTGTCGAAATCCTCCATGACCACGTGATGCTGCCCGACGTCGAACTTGTCATGGTCCTCGGCGGCGACGGCACCATCCTCCGCGCCGCGGAACTCGTGCGCGAGTTCGATGTGCCGCTGCTCGGCGTCAACCTCGGCCACATCGGGTTCCTTGCCGAGAGCGAGCGGGCGGACCTCGCCCAGACCGTCGAATGGATCGCGAGCCGCGAATACACCGTTGAGGAGCGGATGACCATCGACGTCCAGGTCTGGGTCCGCGGACGGAAAATCTGGCACACCTGGGCCCTCAACGAGGCAGCGATCGAAAAGGGCAACCGCGAACGGATGCTCGAGGTGGTCACCGAGGTCGACGAACGCCCCCTGACCTCCTTCGGCTGCGACGGCGTCGTCCTGGCCACGCCCACCGGCTCCACCGCCTACGCCTTCTCCGCTGGCGGACCGGTGGTCTGGCCCGAGGTGGAGGCGCTCCTGATCGTGCCGATCAGCGCCCACGCGCTCTTCGCCAAGCCGCTCGTTGTCTCGCCCCGGTCCCGGCTCGCGGTCGAAATCCTGAACCGGACCGACGCGCAGGGCGTGCTCTGGTGCGACGGGCGCCGCTCGGTGGACCTCCCGCCCGGAGCGCGTGTGGAAGTGACCCGCTCCGCCACTCCCGTCCGGCTCGCCCGCACCCACCAGACGCCCTTCTCCGGCCGGCTGGTCCGCAAGTTCGAACTCCCCATCCAGGGCTGGCGCGGGCCCATGCCGCAGGCCGCGAAGGTCCATACCGGGCCGATTCCGGTGATCCGCACGCCCCGGCCGATGCCTCCGCTGCCCACTCCGCCGCAGGCTGGGCCACCGTACCCAGGTCCGGGCGAGACTCCAGATCCATCGACTGCGAAGTGAATCATGCTTGAAGAACTGAGAATCCGCGATCTTGGCGTCATCGCCGACGCCACGCTGCCGCTCGGCCCGGGCCTGAGTGTCGTGACCGGTGAAACCGGCGCCGGCAAGACCATGGTGGTGACCGCCGTCGGCCTGCTCCTTGGCGCACGGTCCGACGCCGGCGCGGTGCGCAGCGGCGCGAAGAGCGCGTCCGCGGAGGCCACGGTGAAGCTCGACGCCGGCCACCCGGCCGTGGCGCGTGCCCGTGAGGCCGGCGCCGAGGTTGACGAGTTCGACGGCGCCGCCGAGCTGCTGCTCGCCCGCAGCGTGGGGGCGGACGGGCGGAGCCGCGCCTACCTCGGCGGACGGGCCGCACCCGTCGGCGTGCTCGGGGAGATCGGCGAAACCCTTGTCGTGGTGCATGGCCAGTCCGGGCAGATCCGGCTCAAGAGCCCGGTCGCGCAGCGCGGCGCCCTCGACAAATTCGCGGGGGAGAGCCTCGCCGGGACACTCGGCAGCTACCAGGAGCTCCACGCGCACTGGAAATCCAGCCGGGCCGAGCTGGATGAGCTCCGCAGCGCCGCCCGGGAACGCCTCCGCGAGGCCGAGTCGCTGGAGGCCGCGCTGGCCGAGATCGACGCCGTCGACCCGCAGCCGGGGGAGGACGAATCGCTCAAGGCGGAGGCCGTCAAGCTCGCCAACGTCGAGGAACTCCGGATCGCGGCCAGCACGGCACACCAGGCGCTCATCGCGGAGGACTTCGGCGAGGATGCCGACGCAACCACACTGGTCGATGCCGCCAAGCGCACGCTGGAGCACGTCGCCGAACACGACGAGGAACTCGGCTCCGCGGCTGCCCGGCTGGCTGAGGTCGGCTTCCTGCTCAACGACATCGCCACCGAACTCGCCAGCTACCAGGCTGCCCTCGACACCGAGGGCCCGGAACGGCTCGCCGAGATCGAGGACCGCCGGGGGGTACTGGCGAAGCTGGTGCGCAAGTACGCTCCCAGCATCGACGAGGTGCTGGTGTGGGCTGAAGCGGCCCGGACGCGGTTCCTGGAGCTGCAGGACGACTCCACCCGGATCGAGGCGCTGGATGCCGAGGTGGCCCGCGCGGGGGACGCGCTGGCCAAACAGGCCGCCGGCATCAGCAAGCTGCGCAAGAAGGCCGCCAAGGAGCTTTCCGCCCGGGTCAGCGCGGAACTCAAGGCCCTGGCGATGGCGGATGCCACCCTGGTCATCAACGTCGAGTCCGGCGGGCAGCCCGGACCGTTCGGCGCGGACGAAATTTCCTTCCTGCTCCAGCCGCACTCCGGTGCCCCCGCACGTCCGCTGGGCAAAGGCGCCTCCGGTGGTGAACTGTCCCGGGTGATGCTCGCCATCGAAGTGGTGCTGGCCGCCGTCGATCCGGTTCCCACCTTCGTCTTCGACGAGGTCGACGCCGGCGTGGGCGGCCGCGCCGCCGTCGAGATCGGTCGGCGGCTGGCGATGCTGGCCCGGCACGTCCAGGTCCTCGTGGTGACCCACCTGCCGCAGGTGGCAGCGTTCGCCGACCAGCACATCCGCGTGACCAAGACCTCCGTGCGTGGCGCTGACGGGGACACGGCCACCGGCTTCACCTCCAGTGATGTCCAACTCCTCGACGCAGCGGAACGCGTCCGGGAGCTGGCCCGGATGCTCGCCGGCCAGGAGGACTCCGAATCCGCCCAGGCGCACGCCCAGGAGCTGCTGGACGACGCCAGGCTGCTGCCGCAGCAAGCCTGAACACCCCGCCGGGCGGACCCGGGCCCTGACGGGAATCACAGCGGATTGCCGGGAACAGACCCTTGAAAGGCCGAATTGATGATAGGCTCGAACTCCGTGGTGCAGCGATCAAATTCCCGTGTAAATTCCCGGTTCCCGGGCTCGTCCAAGACGACCAAACACATCTTCGTCACCGGTGGTGTGGCGTCCTCGCTCGGTAAGGGACTGACGGCCTCGAGCCTCGGTCACCTCCTGCGGGCACGCGGCTTGTCTGTAACAATGCAAAAGCTCGATCCCTATCTGAACGTGGATCCGGGCACGATGAACCCCTTCCAGCACGGCGAAGTCTTCGTCACCGACGACGGCGCCGAAACGGACCTCGATATCGGCCACTACGAGCGCTTCCTCGACGAGAACCTCGAAGGCTCGGCCAACGTCACAACCGGCCAGGTCTACTCGACCGTCATCGCCAAGGAACGCCGCGGCGAATACCTCGGCGACACCGTCCAGGTCATCCCGCACATCACCGATGAAATCAAGCGGCGAATGCGGCTTCCCGCCGAGGGCAAGCACGCCCCGGACGTCATCATCACCGAAATCGGCGGCACCGTGGGCGACATCGAGTCGCAGCCGTTCCTCGAATCCGCCCGCCAGGTCCGCCAGGACATCGGCCGCGGAAATGTGTTCTTCCTGCACGTCTCCCTCGTGCCGTACATCGGCCCGTCGCAGGAACTGAAGACCAAGCCGACGCAGCACTCCGTGGCCGCGCTGCGCTCCATCGGCATCCAGCCCGAGGCGATCGTGATCCGTTCGGACCGTGAAGTCCCGCAGGCCATGCGCGACAAGATCGGCCGTATGTGCGACGTCGACATCGACGCCGTGATCGGCTGCCCGGATGCGCCGAGCATCTACGACATCCCGAAGACCCTGCACTCCCAGGGCCTGGATTCCTACATCGTCCGCGCCCTCGACCTGCCCTTCAAGGACGTCGACTGGACCAGCTGGGACAGGCTCCTGGACGCGGTCCACAACCCCAAGCACGAGGTTGAGATCGCCCTGGTCGGCAAGTACATCGACCTGCCCGACGCCTACCTGTCCGTGACCGAGGCGCTGCGTGCCGGCGGCTTCGCCAACGACACCAAGGTCAAGATCCGCTGGGTCCCCTCGGACGAATGCGAAACCCACGAGGGCGCCGTCACGTCCCTGGACGGAGTCGACGCGATCTGTGTCCCCGGCGGCTTCGGAATCCGCGGGCTCGAAGGCAAGCTCGGCGCGCTGAAATATGCCCGCGAAACCAAACTGCCGGTCCTGGGCCTCTGCCTCGGCCTGCAGTGCATGGTGATCGAGTATGCCCGCAACGTGGTCGGCCTCGAAGGCGCTTCCTCCTCGGAGTTCGAACCGGATTCCAGGTACCCGGTGATCGCCACGATGGAAGAGCAGCTGGACATCGTCGACGGCAAGGGCGACCTGGGCGGCACCATGCGCCTGGGCCTGTACGAGGCCAAGCTCGATGAGGGCTCCGTCGTCGCCGAGACCTACGGCACCACCAAGGTCAGCGAGCGGCACCGGCACCGCTACGAGGTCAACAACAAGTACCGGGAGCAGATTGCCGCCCAGGGGCTCGTGTTCTCCGGGACGTCGCCCGACGGCAAGCTCGTGGAGTACGTGGAGCTTCCCCGCGACGTCCACCCGTACTACGTGGCCACGCAGGCACACCCGGAGCTCAGCTCACGCCCGACCCGGCCGCACGCACTGTTTTCGGGACTCGTGAAGGCCGCCCTGGAGCACCAGAAGGGCAACGGGAGCACCGCCACGAGTTCGGCACAGGGCGCCGTCAAGGGTGCCGCAAAAACCGACACAGCCGCGGGCGCTCCGGCCGCCGCCAAGCCTTCCCCGGTAGTGTCGAAGTAACCACCAACTGAATCAAAGGACGGCGCGATGCCCGGTACCCCTGAAACCCCCCATGCTGCACGGCAGGTTTCGGATGAACCGAGCCCGCGCCGTCTTTTGTCGTCCCGGACGGTCTACGAAGGCCGGATCTGGGATGTCGTCAGTGACAGTTTCCAGCTCAACGACGACGGCGATCCGCTGGTCCGCGACTACATCGACCACCCCGGCGCGGTGGCGGTCCTGCCGATGAACGACGACGGCGACGTGCTGCTGATCAAACAGTACCGGCACCCCGTCGGCATGGACCTGTGGGAGATCCCGGCCGGGCTCCTCGACGTTGAAGGCGAGGACTTCGTGGCCGGCGCCGCACGGGAACTCGCCGAGGAGGCCGACCTCGTCGCCAGCCGGTGGAATGTGCTGGCCGACTTCTTCAATTCCCCCGGATCCTCCAGCGAAGCCATCCGCATCTACCTCGCCCGGGACCTGAGCGATGTGCCCGGCCACGAACTCCACGTCCGCACCGACGAGGAAGCCGAAATCGAGCTGCACTGGATCCCGCTGGATTCGGCCGTGCAGGCCGTGCTGGAGGGCCGTCTGCACAACCCCTCCGCCGTCGTCGGAATCCTCGCCGCCGCGGCCGCCCGTGCCGACAACTTCAAGGGCCTCCGCCCGGGTTCCGCGCCGTGGCCCGCGCACCCCAGCCAGCGCTGATGACGGGACCGCTGATCGCCGAGCCGCCGGCCCCGGCAGGGCAGGCACCCGCCAGGCCGCTGACGGCAATTGACCGCGCCATGACGGACTACCTGCAGCACATGGGCGTGGAACGGGGACTCGCCGTCAACACCCTCTCCGCGTACCGGCGGGACCTGGCCCGCTACGCCACGCACCTCGCCAACACAGGCCGGGAACGCCCTGCCGAGATCACCCGGCACGACGTCACCGGCTTTGTCCAGGCCCTCTCCGACGGCTCCGACGGCGGCTCGGCCCTGGGCATCCGGTCGGCGGCCCGGACGGTGGTGGCCGTCCGCGGGCTGCACAAGTTCTGGGCACTCGAGGGCGTCACCCCCACCGACCCGGCCAGCGACGTCCATCCGCCCATGCCCGGCAAGCGGCTGCCCAAGGCCATCAGCGTCGGCGAAGTCACCAGGATCCTGGAGGCGGTCGGAACGGACACCGCCACCGGGCTGCGCGACCGTGCCCTGCTGGAGTTCCTGTATTCCACCGGCGCCCGGATCAGCGAAGCCGTCGGCCTCGACGTCGACGACATCACCCTGCACGCCGGACAGGCCGAGGACACCGGGCCCGCGATCGTCCGGCTGTTCGGCAAGGGTTCCAAGGAACGGCTGGTCCCGCTCGGGTCCTTCGGTGCCCGTGCCCTGGACGCCTACCTGGTCCGGGGCCGGCCGCTGCTGTCCGCCAAGGGCAAGGGGACCCCGGCACTGTTCCTGAACGCCCGCGGCGGACGGATCAGCCGGCAGAGCGCCTGGACAATCCTCAAGACCGCCGCGGAGAAGGCCAACATCACCAAGGACGTCTCGCCGCACACGCTGCGGCACTCCTTCGCGACCCACCTGCTCGAAGGCGGGGCCGACGTCCGGGTGGTCCAGGAGCTGCTGGGCCATGCCTCGGTCACCACCACGCAGGTGTACACCCTGGTTACGGCGGACACTCTGCGGGAGATCTACGCCGCCGCGCATCCCCGGGCGCTGGGCTGACCCGCCGGACCCCGACCCGCCGCTAGTCTTGGCTTTATGGCCTCCACTCCCGTCACCCTGTGTTTCCTGCTCCGCGAAACGGGCTCCGGCACCGAAGTGCTGCTGGGGCTGAAGCGGACCGGGTTCGGCACGGGCAAGATCGTGGGTATTGGCGGCCACGTCGAAGCGGGGGAGAGCGACGCCGAAGCCGTCGTCCGCGAAGTCTGGGAAGAAGCCGGAGTCGTCGTCCGTCAGGCGGACCTGGCCCACGCCGGCGTCGTCGAGTTCATCTTCCCCAGCCGCCCCGAATGGAACATGTACTGCAGGCTCTTCACTACCCGGCGTTGGGAGGGCGAGCCGGCGGAGAGCCTTGAGATTACGCCCGGATGGTTCGACGTCGAAGCACTGCCGCTGCCCCTGATGTGGCAGGACGCGGAGCACTGGCTGCCGCCCGCGCTGGCAGGCGAGGTGCACGACGTCGTGGTTGTCCTGAACGAGGACAACGAGACTGTGGCATCGGTCGAAAAACTTCCCCCGCGACTGTAACCGCGTGGACCGGGCCGGAAACCAAACAGGTAGCCTGCACTTCAGGACGCTACTTTCAGGGGGGAACGTGCTTTCGGAGCGCGAACTGGCGTTTATCGCCATTCACAAGGAAAGCTATCCGCGGGTCTACCGCTTTGTCCGTCGGCGGGTGGAGTCCGCCGAGATGGCGGAGGAACTCGTTTTCCGGGTGGTGTGGCAGAAGTGGGGCGACGAGCCGCGCTCTGACCTGGCCTGGCTGCTCACCGTGGCCCGCAACCTGGTGGGCAACGCCTACCGGAGCCGGGACCGCCAGCAGGCGCTGCAGGACAAACTCCGCTCCGCCGCTGTTGTGCGGTTCGGCGATGAATCGGACAACGTCGCTGTCCAGGATGCCCTGGCCAAACTGCGGGACAAGGACCGGGACATTCTCCAGCTCGCATATTGGGACGAACTGAGCACCGCGGAAATCGCCGGTGTCCTGCAATGCAGTGAATCCGCCGCCAAGGTCCGTCTGCACCGGGCACGGGCTGCCTTCCGAAAGCACATGCCGCCCGGCGCCGCATCGATCATGGCTGGATCGACCACACGGAAGATGGGTGCCTGAGATGGATCCGATTAAGAACAGAATTTCCGCCACCGACCCCGTGCACTTCGATCCGTCGGTGCCCGACGGCGAAGCGGCCCTGCACCGGATGCTCACCGAACCGGCCGCCTTCAGCGACACCGGCCTGGCCGGCGTGGCCTCCCTGGACGAAGCCCGCCGACGCCGGCGTGCCCGGATCGCCGGGGCCATGACGATCGCTGTGGCGGCCGTGGCCGCGGGCGTCCTGGTTGCCACCAACCTCGGTGCGCTCACCACGGCGCCGGAACCGGCGAGCACCGTCGTGGCGACGGAATCCCCGGCCCCCGCCACTGCCGCGGCGACGCAGACCGCCACACCGGGCGCCACGCCGAGCGCCACGCCGGCGCCCCCGCCGGCCCCGGCCGTCTGGACCACGTTCACCGACTCCAGCGGACAGGCCACGTTCGATCACCCGGCGGACTGGCGTGTGGCGGAGAGCGTGCTGGCGGCCGGGACGGGACTGGGCTACTGGACCAGCGATATCAGCGTCACGAACGCGGCCGGAAAACCCGTTGCCCGGCTGCGCACCATCCCGCAGGCATCCGGAACCGGAGCGCCGGCGGTGCCCTACCAGACCCTCGACGCCGTGACCCTGGACATCCCGCAGGCAGCCTCCGGTGGCGCCCAGGCAGGCCCGACCCAGTTCAAGTTCCGCATACTCGAAGGAACGGCGGTGTACGGTGCCCTCACGATCGACTCAAGCGGCGTGCCGGCGTCGGGAAAAGCCGGCCAGCTGCTGTCCTCGGTCCGGACCCCGGAGGGCGTCCCTGCCATCACCTTCGGGACGGGCCAGGTCCTGGCTGCTGACGGCCGGGACGCGCCACTGGCGTTCGCGTCCGTGGCCGAGGCCAAAGCCTATATGGCCGCGCAGGAGTACCAGGACGTGAAGCGCATGCTCATTTCACTGGAACTCAGGTCCGTCAAGAAGCAGCCGGTCTGGAAGAACTACACCAGCGCCAACGGGCTGGGCAGCTTCGACTACCCTGACAACTGGCAGGTGACCAGCCGCGAAGGCGGCCGCTACACCGATGTGACCAATGAGTCCGGCCGCGTGCTGCTGACCCTGGGATTTCAACCAGACACGCAACCGCCCGAACATCATTTCTCCCTGCACTCCGTATACGGTGCTGGACAGTGCGGCCATGACGTTCCCCTCGAACCGGCAGGGCGAGCGGGCCATCGCACCCCAGTTCATCTTCCGGGTCTGGGACGTCAGCCAGCTGGGGCAGCCGTCGGTTCCGTTTGCCGGCAACCTGGGCATCGCGGATGAAAGCTGGGGAGTGAACGGCAGCACCTGCGATCCACAAAACGTCGTCAGTGGCTTACCCTCCGGCGAGTACTTCTTCGCCCAGAACTACAACACCGGCGCCGAATCGGACCTGAAATTCCAGTCCCTCGAGGAGGCACGCCGATACATGGAAACGGCCGAGTTCGCGACGCTCAAGCGCATTGTGCTGTCACTGAAGATCAACGGATAAGCTGCGCAGGCGACAAACACGATCAACGCGGGCAGCTGCCACGACCAGCGGGCCGGCCACCTTTGAAAGGTGACCGGCCCGCCGTCGTGCGTGCTGGAGAGCTAGTCGAGATGCCGTTCCTCGACGCCGTTGTATTCGCTCAGCGGGCGGATCAGGGAATTCGAGTCCAACTGCTCCATGATGTGCGCGGTCCAGCCGGTGATGCGGCTGGCGACGAACAGGGGAGTGAAGGTCTGGGTGTCGAAGCCCATCAGGTGGTATGTGGGTCCGGCCGGGTAGTCGAGGTTCGGCTTGATGGCCTTGGCCTCGTCCATGGCCGTTTCCAGACCGTTGTACAGCCCCAGCAGTTCCGGCCGGCCGTAGTGCGCGATCATTTTGTCCAGGGCGGCCTTCATAGTGGGCACACGGGAGTCGCCGTGCTTGTAGACGCGGTGCCCGAAGCCCATGACCTTCTTCTTGTGAGCCAGGGCGTCCTCCATCCACGCCTTGGCGCGGGTGTGAGCCTCCTCCAGCGACTCCTCCGGCCGGATGCCGATCTCGTCGAAGGTGTGCATGACGGCCTCGTTCGCGCCGCCGTGCAGCGGGCCCTTGAGCGCCCCGATCGCCCCGGTCACGGCCGAATGCAGGTCCGAGAGCGTCGAGGTGATCACGCGGGCCGTGAAGGTGGAGGCGTTGAAGGAGTGCTCGGCGTACAGGATCATCGAGACGTTGAAGGCCTCAACGACTTCCTGGACGGGCTCCTCGCCGAAGGCCATCCAGAGGAAGTTCGCCGAGTAACCCAGGTCATCGCGGGGCGCCACGACGTCCTGGCCGTGCCGGCGGCGCTGGTCGTAGGCCACGATCGCCGGCATCGCCGCGAACAGGTCCACGGCCTTGGCCATGTTGGCCTCGCGCGAGGAGTCCTCCGCGAGCGGGTGCCGTGCGCCCATGACGGAGGCCGCCGTGCGGCAAACGTCCATCGGGTGCGACGTGGTGGGCAATGCGTCCACCACCTGCTTCACAACCGGATCGATCGGACGCCCGGCGCGTTCCCGCGCCGTGAACTCCGCCAGCTGGTCCGGGGTGGGCAGCTCGCCGTTCCACAGCAGGTAGGCGACTTCCTCGAAGCTGCAGTTGGCGGCCAGCTCCTGCACGGGGTATCCGCGGTAGAGCAGCGAATTGGTGTCCGGGTTCACCTTGGAGACCGCGGTGTAATCCACCACGACGCCGGCGAGGCCCTTTTTGATCTCTTGTTCAGCCATGCTGAAACTCCTTTGTTCCTGTCGCCTGTGTTGGACCGGCCGGAGCCGGACGTCCGATGCGGGGTTTACTGTCCCGGGATCTGGAAATTGAAAACCCCGGTATCGAAGCTGTTGTAGGCCTCGTAGTCCACGAGGTCATACAAACGCGCCCGGGTCAGCATGTTCCCGACCTGGGCTTCCTGGGTACCGTCAGCCCTAATCGATTCCAGCGTACGCTCCGCAGCGCCCATGGCACTACGGAGCAGCGTCACCGGATAGATGACCATGTTGACGCCGACGCCGGCGAGCTGTTCGACCGTGAACAGCGCGCTCTGGCCGAACTCGGTCATGTTGGCCAGGATCGGCACGTCGACGGCGTCACGGATGGCCTGGAATTCGCTGAGGTCCTTCATGGCCTCCGGGAAGATGGCGTCAGCGCCGGCCTCCACGAGCGCCTTCGCGCGGTCCTGCGTGGCTTTCAGACCGTCGGTGGCCCGGATGTCGGTCCGCGCCATGATCAGGAAGTTCGGGTCACGCCGGGCGTCGGCCGCGGCGCGGATGCGCTTGGTCGCCGTGTCGAGGTCCACGACGTTCTTGCCGTCGAGGTGGCCGCAGCGCTTGGGGTTGAACTGGTCCTCGATGTGCAGGCCGGCGAGGCCGGCGTTCTCGAGTTCCTGGACCGAGCGGGCCACGTTCATCGGCTCGCCGAAGCCCGTGTCGGCGTCGACGATGCTGGGCAGGTCCGTCATCCGGGCGATCTGCCCGGCCCGGGTGGCCACCTCGGTCAGCGTTGTCAGGCCGATGTCCGGCAGGCCCAGGTCATTGGCCAGCACGGCGCCGGAGATGTAGACCCCGGCGAAGCCCTTTTCCTCGATCAGCCGGGCCGAGAGCGGGTTGAACGCGCCCGGGAACTGCTGGATCGTCCCGGAGGCCAGGAGCTCGCGGAAGCGGACCCGTTTCTGCTCCGGCGTGACCTTCGAGTACAGCATTTAGAAGAGTCCCTTCGGTGCGGCGGCGAGGTCGATCACGCCGGCGGCGGCCTGGATGTTGAGCTGGTCCAGCTCGCCGGCGGCCAGCTCGGGCAGGCGGGCGGCGGCAGCGAGGAAGCGTTCGATTTCCTCGTCCGCGACCAGGCCGGCGGCGAGGGTGCGGAACTTGTTCACGTACTGTTCCCGCGCGAACGGCCGGGCGCCCAGCGGGTGGGCGTCGGCGACGGCGATTTCGTCGGTGATGACAGTGCCGTCCTTGAGCGTGATGACGACGGTGCCGCCGAACGCCTTCTCGGCGATGTCGAGGGAGTGGTAGCGGCGGGTCCACTCCGGATCCTCCACGGTGGTGACCTTGTGCCAGAGTTCCACCGTGTCCGGGCGGGCCGCGCGTTCCGGGGCGTAGGAATCGACGTGGTGCCAGGCGCCGTCCTGCAGGGCGACCGTGAAGATGTACGGGATGGAGTGGTCCAGCGTTTCGCGGCTGGCCGTGGGGCTGTACTTCTGCGGATCGTTGGCGCCTGAGCCAATCACGAAGTGGGTGTGGTGGCTGGTCTTGATCAGCACGGATGCGACGTTGGCCGGGTCGGTGACCTCCGGGTGCTCGCCGTTCAGCTTGCGCGCCAGGTCGATCCACGCCTGCGCCTGGTACTCGGCCGAGTGCTCCTTGGTGTATGTGTCCATGATGGCGCGCTTGGTTTCGCCGGGGGTCGGCAGCGGCACGGTGTAGGAGGCGTCGGGGCCATCCAGCATCCAGGCGATGACGCCGTCCTCGCCTTCGTAGATCGGCACCGGCGAGGTCTGGCCGCGCATCGCGCGGTCCGCCGACTCCACGGCCATCTTGCCGGCGAACGCCGGGGCGTGGGCCTTCCAGGTGGAGATCTCGCCCTTGCGGGACTGCCGCGTGGCGGTGGTGGTGTGCAGGGCCTGTCCGATGGACTGGAAGATCGTCTCGACGTCGAGTCCCAGCAGGGTGCCGATGCCGGCGGCGGCGGAGGGGCCGAGGTGCGCGACATGGTCGATCTTGTGCTTGTGCAGGCAGATGGCCTTGACCAGGTTGACCTGGATCTCGTAGCCGGTGGCGATGCCGCGGATCAGGTCCTGGCCGCTGGCGCCGACGTGCTGCGCCACGGCGAGGATGGGCGGAATGTTGTCGCCCGGGTGGGAGTATTCCGCCGCGAGGAAGGTGTCGTGGTAGTCCAGCTCGCGGACGGCGACGCCGTTGGCCCAGGCAGCCCATTCGGGGGCCACCCGTTCCTCGATGCCGAAGACCTTCGAGCCCTTGCCGCCCGTGGTGGGGCCGTGGGTCAGCGCCTGGGCGCGGGCCGCCACGATCGGGGCGCGGTTCAGCGAGGCGATCGCCACCGAGGCGTTGTCGATCACCCGGTTGATCACCATGTCGGTGACCTCCTCGGAGACGGCGACGGGATCCGCGGCGACCTGCGCAATCTTGAACGCGAGCTGGTCCTCGCGGGGCAGGTTTTCCTCGCTCTTGTAAACGCGGACGTGGTGTTCCTTGACCATGGTGCTCCTTCTTAGTGAGGTGTATGCGTGGCTTTGACGTGGGAAAGACTGCGGTGCAGATGAAGCGTGGTGGCCGCCTCGGCGAGCCGGGGATTGCCGGCCGCGATTGCCTCGGCTATGGCGGCATGCTCGGCGGCCGCCGCGGTGAGCCGTTCGGCGTCGTCGGCCGCCAGCCGGCGGACCCGGACCAGGTGGACGCGCAGGCTGCGCATCGCCTGGGCGAGGTAGGAGTTGTGGATCGCGGCGTCGATGGCGGCGTCCAGCCGTCCGACCAGTCCGTAGTAGTCGTGCCGGGCAGGGTCCCCGGCGCTGATCAGCTCAGGAGCCCGGCGCAGTTCATTGTGGAGCTGTTCGAAGGTGGCGGCGTCGCCGCGTTCGGCGGCCAGCGCCGCGGCCTTGCCCTCCAGGGTTTCGCGCAGTTCGAAGAGTTCGTCGATGTCTTCCAGTGAGATGTCGGTGACGACGACGCCGCGGCCGCCCGCCGCCGTCGTCAGGCCCTCCGCGGTGAGCCGGCTGAGGGCCTCCCGCAGCGGGGTGCGGGAAACGCCGAGCCGCTCGGACTGCTCCACTTCCGCGAGCACCGTCCCGGGCAGGAGGCGCCATTCAATGATCTCCTCACGCAGGGCCGCATAGGCCTTGTCGCTGGCGCGCATCCTGCCTCCTTCATTGGCTGACCCTGTTCAGTGTATACACGAATCTGACAAATGCCCAGCATTTGCCGTTTTTTCCTGGAATTCCGCGTGGAAAGTCGCAGTTGTGTATACATAGGTCTTGTGCCGCGGGCCGGGGCGGGGCTACCATGAGCACCATCACATCGTCGTGGACGGGACTCATTTTCATGGTTACCAAGAACTACCGGGACAGCTACACACGCAGCCTGGAGACACCCGAGGAATTCTGGCTGGAGGCCGCCGGGAGGATCTCCTGGACCAACCCTCCGCAGCGGGCCCTGGATTCCAGCAGGGCACCGCTGTATGACTGGTTCCCCGACGGCGTCCTCAACACCTCCTACAACGCGCTGGACCGCCACGTGGCGGAGGGGCGCGGCGGACAGGACGCCCTGATTTATGACTCCGCCATGCTGGGCACGCAGGAACGCTACAGCTATGCGGAGCTGACCGACCTCGTCGCCCGGTTCGCCGGGGTCCTGCGCAGCCAGGGCGTGGGCAAGGGTGACCGCGTCGTGATTTACATGCCGATGATCCCCGAGGCGGCAATCGCCATGCTCGCCACGGCCCGGCTCGGCGCCGTGCACTCCGTCGTCTTCGGCGGTTTCGCCCCCAAGGAACTCGCCGCACGGATCCGTGACGCGTCCCCCGCGGCCGTGGTCACGGCCTCCGGCGGCATCGAACCCTCGCGCCGGATCGAGTACCTCCCCGCGGTCGCGGAGGCTCTCGGACTGGCCGGAGCACGGGACACGCCGGTCCTCGTCAAGGCCAGGGAAGGTTTCGCCGCCCCGGCGGCCGGGCACGCCGGCTGGCTGGACTGGGATACCGAGATGGCAACCGCCACGCCTGCGGCTCCGGTCGACGTCAAGGCAACCGACCCGCTGTACATCCTGTACACCTCCGGAACCACCGGCGCCCCCAAGGGGGTCGTGCGGGACAATGGCGGCCACGCGGTGGCGCTCAGCTGGACCCTCGAAAACATCTACGACATCGGCCCCGGCGACATCATGTGGACCGCCTCCGACGTGGGCTGGGTAGTGGGGCACTCCTACATCGTGTACGGGCCGCTGCTGGCCGGCGCCACCACCGTCATCTACGAAGGCAAGCCCGTCGGGACGCCGGACGCCGGCGCGTTCTGGCGCGTCATCCAGGACCACAAGGTCAACGTGCTCTTCACCGCCCCCACCGCGCTGCGGGCCATCCGGAAGGCCGACCCTGAGGCAAAGCTCCTCGATGGCTACGACATCTCCAGCCTGCGCACCCTCTTTGCCGCCGGCGAGCGGCTGGACACGGACACCTTCCACTGGGCCTCGCGGATCCTCGGAGTCCCGGTGGTGGACCACTGGTGGCAGACCGAGACCGGCTGGGCCATCTGCGCCAATCCCCGCGGGCTGGATGGGATGCCGATCAAGGCCGGCTCGCCCAGTGTGCCGATGCCCGGTTTCAAGCTGAACATCGTGGACGGATCAGGGGCGGACGTCGAGGCGGGGACGGAGGGCAACATCGTCCTGGCGCTCCCGCTCCCGCCGGGCACGCTGACCACGCTCTGGGGCAACGACGAGCGCTACATCTCTTCCTACCTGCAGGCGTTCGAGGGCTACTACGCCACCGGCGACTCCGGCTACCGGGATGAGGACGGCTACCTCTTTGTGATGGGCCGCACCGACGACATCATCAACGTCGCCGGCCACCGGCTCTCCACCGGCGCCATGGAACAGGTCATCGGCCAGCACCCGGCAGTGGCCGAGTGTGCCGTGATCGGACTCGCGGACCCGCTGAAGGGCCAGCGCCCCAGCGGCTACGTGGTGCTGAAGTCAGGGGTGGATGTGCCCGAGGAGATCCTGGTCAAGGACCTGATCGCCCTGGTCCGGCGGGACATCGGTGCCGTGGCCGACTTCAAGCACGTCACCGTGGTCGAGGCCCTCCCCAAGACCCGCTCCGGAAAGATCCTGCGCAAGACCATGCGCCAGATCGCCGACGGCGAGGACTACGTGGTGCCCTCGACGATTGAGGACGCCGGTGTGATCGACCAGCTCGTCGGAACCCTGCGTCCCGCTGCCGGGCGACCCGGCCAGTCAATCGTGCCCTAGCTGGCTATAGGTCGTGTCAAGGCCGCGTCCGGGCGCAGCGGTGCGCGCCTCGGGCGGGCCGGGGGCGCTGGCAGGGGTGTGGCGGTTGGGCAGTTTGTTGGCTGGACCGGCGTGGTTCCGTGTCGCGCCCACGCTGACTTATCCGACCTCGGGGGCAATTCTCCGGGTCATCTGGCGTCGTTCGGGCTGCGGCCGGGGCGAAGGGCCGGGCGCCAAGCTAGAAGCGGCGTAACGCGTGAGCGCCCGCCATAGCCCGGTCGGCGTCTGGTCCGGCCCTTCGTCGGTTCCAGCGTCTCACCGTCGTCCGGAGTTGTGAAGTGGTTTGGTGGGCGCACCTCCTTGAAGCCGGGAACCGGCAGCTTTCCCGGCTGGCCGTATGGTGTGCCGCCGGCTTGTCGCCGTCAACGTCGTTCGTCCTCGCTGGCTGCGGGCGCTCCACGTTGACCGCTTCCTTGCGCCGGCGGCGGGGAGCGGCAGCTGTCCGGCAAAGACGTCGGCCCGGATGCTC
>NZ_JAVDVQ010000038.1:0-22442 GCF_031456935.1 Arthrobacter ginsengisoli
AACAGTGAAGCCGTTCCGGGCCAGGTTGCGGGCGAGATTGGCCCCCATCACCGCAAGGCCGGTGACACCGATGTGTGCTGACATCAAAACTCCAAAATATTGTAGGTGGAACAATGGCTTTCCCGGTCTGGCGTATTGGGCGCCGGGTCGCCCTAATTAAGCAAGAGCGCTTCACCGAAGATTTCGTCGGGGTCGAGGCGGCGGAGTTCTTCGGCGAGGCAGTCCTTGAGGCTGCGACGCGGCAGGGAGATCCGCTGCGCGGGCTGTCCGGGCTGGGTCAGTTCCGCCACTGAGCGACCTGGACGGGACAGCTGGACATCCCTGGTATCACGGCAGGCAAGGTCCGTGTCGCCGGCCTTGTAGGTGCGGCGGATGTTCTCCAGCGTCTGCTGCTGGTCCTCCTCGTTGGAGCTGCCGGTGAGCTTGCCCAGGAGTTCCGGCAGGGCTTTCGCCACGGCTTTGGCGGCACCGGTCTCGGTGATGACCATGTTCAGCGCGGCGGAGCGTCTGCGGCGGTCACCCTTGTGGAAGTTGTCGATCAGGTTCTGGTCGTTGGTGAAGGAGTGGACAGTCTCCACATAGCCATGGACCACGCCGAACTCGTCGTTGCACGGCCGAGCCGAGCTCCAGCTGCGCCAGATGTTCAGCAGTGGGGCGGTCTCCTCCAGGAGCAGCTCGTCTTTGCTGACCCGCCGTGCGAGGCGGTGTGCCTTGAGGATGTTCATAGTGGACTTGTTGATCAGGCTCCGACCATGAATGCTGATCACCACGTTTTCTCGCGGTACAGCCGGCCGATCACCGGAGTCATGGCCTCGGCGAGCGCCTCCCGGCCCATCCACGTATCAAGACACGAATCTGACGTCTGTAGCATCGGGCTGCCTTTCCAAATGGGTATCCTCCTTTAGAGGTGGGCCTTACATCCAATCGTCCTGTCATTTGCGGATAGGGGAAACGCTAATTCAGGATGGTTTAAACTACCCATTTTGGTAGTCCGCCGCTGCGCGGCCGTCCCGTACGCTGGCTGAACGAACGAGCTCGCTGGACCCGCTCCCCATGCAAAGGTGAGCGGGCCCGGGCTACCGTGCCGATCCTTCGTTCCATAGCCCGGATCGCGGACGCGCCGCTTTCTTGATAGTGGAGCTGCTCTGGGAGGCAGTCCTGCCCTTCGCCGGCGTACACGCACTGGTGATCTTCACGGAGGACCGCACAGCGCCCGCCGGCGCGGGTCCGTGCCAAATCAAAACTCAGCCGCTGTAAACGCCAGGAATTTTGACCCCCGAGCAAGGGAATCAGCATGAACATCACACTGAACGGCAACCCCCTCGCCGTAGGGGCAAAAGCCTCCGTGACATCGCTCGTCAGCCAGGTCACAGGGCGGGAACTTGCCTCCGACGGGCATGCCGCCGACGGCCGGCGGCTGGGTGTGGCAATAGCGCGCAACTCCGAGGTCGTGCCCCGCAGCCAGTGGCACAGTACGGCGCTTGCTGAGGGCGATGCCATCGAGCTCGTTACAGCAATTCAGGGAGGATGAGGATGATGACTGAAACAATTGCACTTCCAGCCGGGCCTGGAATAGACACCGACTGCCTGGTCATCGACGGAATGGAATTGAGCTCCCGGCTCATCATGGGCACAGGCGGAGCGCCCAGCCTGGACGGGCTCGGTGCCGCGCTCCTGGCCTCCGGCACGGAACTGACCACGGTAGCCATGCGGCGCTACTCGCCCGCCGAAACGGGTTCCCTGTTCCAGCTGCTCGTGGACAATAACATCAGGATCCTGCCGAACACCGCCGGCTGCTTCACCGCGCGGGATGCGGTCATGACGGCGGAGCTGGCCCGCGAGGCGCTGGAAACGGACTGGGTCAAACTTGAAGTCATTGCGGATGAGCACACGCTCCTGCCCGACGCCGTGGAACTCGTTGATGCCACTGAGCAGCTCGTCAACCGTGGTTTCAAAGTCTTCGCTTACACGAACGACGACCCCGTCCTGGCGCTGCGTCTGGAGAACCTCGGGGCCACAGCCGTCATGCCGCTCGGCTCTCCGATCGGGACGGGCCTGGGAATTCTCAACCCGCACAACATCGAACTGATCGTGTCGCGCGCCTCTGTGCCTGTGGTGCTGGATGCGGGCATCGGTACCGCCTCTGATGCTGCCTTTGCGATGGAACTGGGCTGTGACGCCGTGCTGCTGGCCACGGCAGTGACCCGGGCGCAGAACCCTGCGCTCATGGGAGAAGCCTTCAAACACGCCGTTATCGCCGGCAGGCAGGCGAAAGCGGCCGGGCGGATCCCGCGCCGCGAGCATGCACTGGCGTCCTCTGCGATGGAAGGCAGGGCCGAGTTCCTCTAGGGAAGGGTTCTGATTGTGCGGTGCGGCGATGGGAAGGCTCACCCGCTGCTCGCCGAGCAGTCAGGGCGGGTTCAAGCGATCGTTGCAGCCGTCGGGCGTCTTACCGGGGCGAAGACCACCACCTCCGGTCCAGCCCCGGCTCCGAGGTGGTGCCAGCCTCTGCGGCCGTCTTGGTGATGGCTGCCGCGCCTCCGTGCGGCCAGGCCGGGTTCGTATTTCATAGTGGGAAGGGCGCTCTGGAGCGAGACAGGGACTCAATATCAAAAATCCAGCTCCTCGTCCGTCGGTACTTCGCGAAAGAGTTGCGTGCAACCGTCCAAGTGCCGGCGATAGACGCGTCTGGCCAAATGCTGGGAGTCTGAGCTAGGCGATGACCACATTGTGAGCTCATAGGTGGCCAGTTGCATGTCGCGGCTGCTCTGGAACCACTTAGCGAAGGATCGCGTGATGTCGGTAAAGGCCGGTAGGACCACAAAGGGCAAGGAGGGGACGGGAGCACACCTTCTTCCGCGGGTGCGCTGAGCACTCCTCCGTGAAGATCACCAGTTTGTTTCCGCCCGCCGGCAGGACTGCCTCCCGGAGCAGCTCCACTATCCGGGACAGCGGCGCGTCCGCGATACGGGCAATGGAAGTGAAGTAGGAGTGGCCACGGCAGCCCGGGCTCGGTCACCTTTGCAGGGGGAGCGAATGCTGTGGCTCATTCATCCAGCCGTCATACGGGACGATCCATGCAGTGCAACCAAAACGGGTAGTTCAAACCATCCCGAATTAGTATTTCCCCTACCCGCAAATGACAGGACTATAGATGCTAAGCCCTCCCCCGAGGGGGAACAGTGAATTTGACCGTCATGACCGGACCCGCCTCCGAAGTAACCGGAAGGCATGGCCGGCGGAGTAGCAGCAGAAAGTTAAAGCCAAATGAGCATAGCCTTCCAGCCCAGCGAGCTCTTCGAAGGAGAGCTAGACAAATCCCTCGGCGACAATGAGGACGCTGAGCCGGACCGGGGCGTCGCAAGCGATACTGTCCAGAGCGCCAGCTCCTCTGCCGACCGAGACGACACGTCAGAAACTGGCGCGGAAGAACCGACGTCCACGGAAGAGAACAGACCCAACGAGGAACCGCTGAGGATACGGAGCAGCCTGAGAGTGATTGAGCCGCAGGGGTCAGCACTGGCCCTTCGTTACGGTGCGGTGCTTTCCGATCTCGACGGCGTTGTCTACGCAGGTCCGGCGGCAGTGCCAGGAGCCACTGAGGCGCTCGAAAAGCTCAAAGACATCGGCGTCGCACTGGCCTACATCACTAACAACGCGTCCCGATCCTCTGCAGAAGTAGCTGCTCACCTACGGGAACTGGGAGCGCCGGCAACAGCCGAGCAGGTCTTTGGTTCCGCGCTCGCGGGTGCGGAACTGCTGGCCCGGCAGGTGCCGGCGGGAGCCACCGTACTCGTGACGGGCAGCGCCGTTCTTGCGCGGCATGTCGCGGAGCAGGGATTGGTCCCCGTGACCACTGCCGACCCCCTTCCGGATGCGGTGATACAGGGTTTCGAACCCACACTCGGCTGGAAGGACCTAGCAGAAGCCGCGTTTGCGGTGGCTGGGGGAGCCGTCTGGGTAGCCACGAACACGGACATGTCCATTCCTCAGGTGCGCGGGTTCGCACCCGGGAACGGCGCTCTCGTTGCCGCGGTGAGTGCCGCTACAGGCAAAGCCCCAATGGTTGCAGGCAAGCCCGAGGCGCAGCTGTTCACGACGGCGGCGGATCACCTTGGCGTCGAAATGGCGCTGGTGGTCGGGGACCGACTTGATACAGATATTCTCGGCGGGAACCGCGCGGGCATGGGCACGGCACTGGTGCTCACCGGGGTAGACACGGCAGAGAACGCGCTGGCCGCTGTGACCGACCAGCGTCCCACGTATCTGTTCGCAGACCTCGGCCAGCTCCATCAACCGTACCCGGACATCACCGAGAGGAACGGTGTCTACACTTGTGGTGAGTCGCACGCGAACGTTGAAGACGGCGTCGTCGTCATGGGCGGTGGACGCGAGAATCTGGACACCTGGCGGGCAGGCTGTGCCGCCTGGTGGGCGGCCCAGCCCGGTCAAAACACTGCAATCCTGCCGCCTCTACGATTTCTCGACGAGGAAGGGGACCCTCAGAAGTGAGGAACAATCGTGGGATCCGTCGAGCAGCATCGTCGCGTTTGGTCTAGGCTGCATCGTCATTTTGACCGGATTTGCTGGCACTTCATGCCTGCCGTTTCCATGAACCAAGACGTCATCGCCCCCACCGCCCTGGCGGGCGAGCAAGAGCGCGCGAACAAACTCATCGGATCCCGGCGCGACCTTCGTCCGCCTGTTTTGTCGTAGTCACGGTTATCGGCCGACAACCTTCAGCAGGGACGCCGGGCGTCGAGGCCGAGCTTGTGAGCACAGCCCGTGCCAGCTTACGTTCACTCACCTTCAGCTGCCGACGTATACGCCTGATTTCTGCCTGTTCAGCAGTGGGGTTGCCGATCTTTTCCCCGGGCTTTTGCCCTCGAGGACGCCGGCGTCGCGGAGCTTGCGCCACTCGGTGATTTTGGGAGGAAAACAGGTCACTGAACAGGAAACGGGTGAGCCGGCTCAGGCGGGATGAAGGGCTGACCTGCAAACCCAGGGCGCGGAAGAGGCGCCGCGTCGAGCCCAGGGGTCTCATGGGTGCTGCGTGCCTCCATATATGAGGACAACGAGCAAAATTATCGTCCACCCACTCAGTGGATACCAGCCAGTCGCGGCCCCAGGCAATAGTCTTAAGGAAGCGTCCCCTATCGGGCCGAAACCCGGGAGCCTGGAGAGTGAGCTATGCGGGTATCCGCAGAAGAACGAAAAAAACAGCTGATTTCAGCGACAGTTGAACTTATGCGTCGTGAGGGTGTTCATTCGGTGACCATTCGGGCTATTGCCAAAGAGGCTGCTGCTCCCTTGGCTACGGCACATTATTGCTTTAGCAATAAAGAAGAGCTCATGGCCGCGGCCGCCGAGGCTTGGTTGAGGAACACGAACCGCTACTCCAGCGACGCCCCGGTTCATTTGGGACTCCGTAAGGCTGTGGAACAAGTAGCCGAAGGCTACTGGCGCTCCCTAGAGGAAGAGCCCGCAAGCCTGCTTGCTGAGATGGAACTCATTCTGTGGGCAACACGCAATGCCGCATCCAGCCCGTTGGCCTCGAAAATCTATCCCGCCTATGAAGTGGAGCTGGAGACCATATTCTCTTCTGCGGCCAAAAGCAATGGTGATCAGTGCCTTATAGGCTTGGATACGCTGGTCAGGTGCTTTCTTATGGCCTTCGACGGAATGGCCATTCAATACATGACCGACCCGAAGGCTACCGATTACCGCGGCCAGTTTTTCATGATGGTTGATGCACTTCTGACCAAGGCCGGCGTCTAAATCTCCTCCGCCACGAAGGGTTTACAGAACCTGTTCGACTTTAGCGTGCCGTCTGCACTCACACAGTCCGCAGAAGCCACACTCATCTTGGTGCGCAGGTCGCCCAAGCCTTCCTTGCCGTGATCCGCTCTAAAAAAGGGGCACTGCCGCCGGCCACGGGGAACTGATCCGGCTCTCGCTGCCGGAGATCAGGCGCCTGCTGGTCCGGCTGGTCTGGCGCCGGACCACACTCTGAGACGATCCACGGTCGATACGGATGATGACGGCCTCACGTGGCCGATGGACGCCGCGGCTTCCTTCAGCGCCTCACCTGCAGCGTCCGCGAGCCCGTCCATCTCGTTGACGTTGTCCGCCACGAACGCGGACAACGGGGTGCCCCGGAGGCCGCTGCTACCATGACCGTCATGGGAAACACCGAGCCGCATGTTGCTGACAGCCACGATCTGATCCGCGTGCAGGGCGCGCGCGAGAACAACCTCAAGGACGTCAGCATCGAGATTCCGAAACGCCGGCTGACGGTGTTCACCGGCGTCTCCGGCTCGGGCAAGAGCTCGCTCGTGTTCGCCACCATCGCCGCGGAGTCGCAGCGGATGATCAACGAGACCTACAGCGCCTTTGTGCAGGGCTTCATGCCCAACCTGGCAAGGCCCGACGTCGACTTCCTGGAGGGGCTGACGACGGCGATCATCGTCGACCAGGAGCGGATGGGCGCGAACCCGCGCTCCACCGTGGGCACGGCCACCGACGCCAATGCCATGCTCCGGATCCTCTTCAGCCGGCTGGGATCCCCGCACGTGGGCCCCCCCACGGCGTTCTCCTTCAACGTCCCGACCCGGAAAGCCAGCGGTGTGATGAGCACGGAGAAGAGCGGCAGGGTGGAGAAAAGCGTTGTCCAGAATGCTGTCTACCTGGGCGGCATGTGTCCGCGGTGCGAGGGCATGGGCTCGGTCTCGGACTTCGACCTCACCGCGCTCTACGACGACAGCAAGTCGCTGGCCGGGGGCGCCCTGACGATCCCCGGCTACAGCATGGACGGCTGGTACGGCCGCATTTTCAGCGGTGCCGGCTTCGACATGGACAAGCCGATCGCGAAGTACACCAAAAGGGAAATGAACGACCTGCTCTACAAGGAGCCGACCAAGATCAAGGTCGAGGGCATCAACCTCACCTATGAGGGCCTGATCCCGAAGATCCAGAAATCGATGCTCTCCAAGGACGTCGATGCGATGCAGCCCCACATCCGGGCCTTCGTCGAGCGTGCGATCACGTTCCAGGCCTGCCCCGAGTGCAACGGCACGCGACTCAGCGCGGAGGCAAGGTCCTCAAAAATCCAGGGCAAGAACATCGCCGAGCTGTGCGAGATGCAGATCAGCGACCTGGCCGCGTGGGTCCGCGAGCTCAACGAGCCTTCGGTCGCCCCGCTCCTTAAAGGCCTGCGGCACCTGCTGGACTCGTTCGCCGAAATCGGGCTGGGTTACCTCTCGCTGGACCGGCCGGCGGGCACACTGTCCGGGGGAGAGGCCCAGCGCACCAAGATGATCCGGCACTTGGGCTCGTCCCTCACGGATGTCACCTACGTCTTTGACGAGCCGACGATCGGCCTGCACCCGCATGACATCGAGCGGATGAACCAGCTGCTGCTGCAGCTGCGGGACAAGGGCAACACCGTGCTCGTCGTCGAGCACAAGCCGGAGACCATCGCCATCGCCGACCACGTCGTTGACCTCGGCCCCGGCGCCGGCACCGAGGGTGGCCGCGTCTGCTTCGAAGGAAGTGTGGACGGCCTGCGGGGCAGTGACACCATCACCGGCCACCACTTCGACGACCGGGCGATGGTCAAGGGGACGGCGCGTACGCCGTCGGGCGCCCTTGAGGTGCGTAGGGCCTCGACAAATAACCTCCGGGACGTCGACGTCGACATCCCGCTCGGCGTGCTGTGCGTGCTCACCGGCGTGGCCGGGTCAGGCAAGAGCTCACTGATCCAGGGCTCGGTGGCCGGCCGGGACGGTGTTGTCGTGATTGACCAGGGTGCCATCAAGGGCTCGCGGCGCAGCAATCCCGCGACGTACACGGGCCTCCTTGAGCCGATCCGCAAGGCGTTCGCGAAGGCCAACGGGGTGAAGCCTGCGCTGTTCAGCTCCAACTCAGAAGGCGCCTGTCCCACGTGCAACGGCGCCGGCGTCATCTTCACCGAACTGGGCGTCATGGCCACCGTCGAGTCCACCTGCGAGGACTGCGAGGGCAGGAGGTTCCTGGCGTCCGTCCTGGAGTACAAGCTGGCCGGCCGCAACATCGCCGAAGTGCTGGCAATGTCGATGACCGAGGCAGAGATGTTCTTTGGCGCGGGGGAGGCCCGCACTCCGGCGGCGCACAAGATCCTGGACCGGCTCGTGGACGTCGGGCTCGGCTACCTCACGCTCGGCCAGCCGCTCACCACTCTGTCCGGGGGTGAGCGGCAGCGCGTCAAGCTCGCCACCCAGATGGCGGAGAAAGGTGACGTCTACGTCCTCGACGAGCCCACCACCGGCCTGCACCTCGCCGATGTCCAGAACCTGCTGGGCCTGCTCGACCGGCTCGTCGACTCCGGCAAGTCGGTCGTTGTCATTGAACACCACCAGGCCGTTATGGCGCACGCCGACTGGATCATCGACCTCGGTCCCGGCGCCGGCCACGACGGCGGCCGGATCGTTTTCGAGGGCACCCCGGCCGACCTCGTCGCGGGCCGCTCCACGCTCACCGGCGAGCACCTCGCGGCCTACGTCGGCAGCTGACGGGACTCCGCCGCCGCCGCGCCCGATCATGCGGCCGGCGGGGAGGTCACCAGAACTTCCACTGTGCAACCAGGCGGAATTCCCCCGCCGGGGGCAGCGGCCAAAGGCAGAGTGTGCCCGAGCCGGAAAATTCGTCGTCGCCGCCGTTCCCGCCGCCGTTTCTCATCAGGACCGGCGGGGCAGGCTCCTCCGTGCCCTCGAAGAAGCCGTGCGGCTGCGAACTGGCGCTGGACTTTGACCCGTCGGGGAAAGCCACACCGAACAGCAGCACCGAAGCCGCGCCCCGCCCCGGCGCGCGCCTTGCCCGGGCCGGAAAAACACTTCGTTGAGATCCGCCGACTCCTCGTCGCCCTGTTCGCCCCGGCGGATGGTCCAGGACAGATCAAAGGTGCAGCCGGTGGAATACACCTCGGCACTCTTCACGGCCATCACCGTCGTCGGGCTCCTGTGCAGGAATTGACCGATGGGTACAACGGCGGGGAGCTCGTACGGCGGGGCGCCGGCCCACACCGGCGGCACGTACCGCACAGCCCGTCCGCGTGGGGGAGCGGGCGGCACGGGGAAGTCCTGGAAAAAGGTCATGGAATATTCTTTCGTCGGCGGGTTCCTGAACACCCAGACGAGCGAAGCTTCCCCCGATTCGGCCTCATCGCGCCAGCCTAGACAAATTCCCGGGGTGCACCTCAGAAGAGCGGGATGCCGGTGAGTTCAGCGAGTTTGTCGATCAGCCTGTCCTGGAAGTCGTTGTCGGTGACTTCCGGAGCAGGGTTGCGCTGCCGGCGGTGGTGCCAGTATTTCCCGGAGACGAGCGCGGCGCCGTCATTGCTGACGGCGAGCCAGCCCTGGGTGTCGTGGCCCATGGCCAGATCGTCAGGGGCGCTGGCGCCGCCCATCCTGGTGGGCACCCAGCCGGGGTCAACCGAATTGCTGAGCACGGTGGGCCAGTGGCGGGCGACCGCGGCGGAGAGCGCCGAGACGTGGAGCTTGCTTTCGGAGTAGGCGGCGCTGGCATTCCAGCGCCGTTCGGTCCAATCGATGTCCCGGAGGTTGTTGCCGGCCCCGCGGTGCATACCGCTGCTGACGTAGATCAGGCGGCCGGGCCGTTCGATCAGTGCGGTGAGGATGTAGGGCGCGAGCACGTTGACGGCCAGGGTGCGGGAGTGTCCTTCCGGGGTCGCGACACGCCCCGGAGAGAGGTAGACGCCCGCGTTATGGACGATGGCGTCCATCAGCCCGTGGGCGTTGACCTGCTCGGCGAGGTTCCGGGTTTCGGCGGCGCTGCTGAGGTCGCCAATGACGATCCCGGCCGCTTCCGGGGCGACTTGATCGAGGGTGGCGGCACGTTCAGTGGAGCGAGCGTGCAGCAGGACCTGGTGGCCATCGTTGATGAGTGTCCGGGCGGTTGCGAGGCCGAGTCCGTCGGTCGAGCCGGTGATGAAAATTCGAGCCATGACGGTCCTTTCCTAGTGCCACAATGTTCCATGGCAGACTTTTCGCCATGGAACCATTTGATTGTCTGGTCATTTACGTTCCCACCGACGCTGCGGACGCTGTCCGGCAGGCCATTGGCGACGCCGGGGCCGGCAGGCTGGGCAACTACTCGCACTGCTCGTTCAGCGTCGAAGGTACCGGGCGCTTCACGCCGCTGCCGGGGGCGAACCCGGCCATCGGCGCCGTCAATGCCCCGGAGGCGGTGCCGGAAACTCGGATCGAGGCAATCTACCCGCGTTCCCGACGCAACGCCGTCGTCGACGCCGCCCTGTCCGTGCACCCGTACGAGACCCCGGCGTTCATGACCTTCCAGGTCGATGCCGGCCTGCCGGGCGGCACAGGCCAAGCAAACTAGCTGTGACGAGCTGCTGGGTCGGGCGGGTCATCGCGACATAGCCGTCGACTGCTCCATGCGGGTCAAGGCCCGGCTGGTTCGTCCGGCCGCTCGATCGTGACGGTGCCGGCGTCGCCATCGACGCGGATCCTCTGGCCGGTGGTGAGCCGCTGGGTGGCGACGCCGGTGCCGAGCACCGCCGGGATGCCGTACTCGCGGGCCACGATGGAACTGTGGCTCAACGGCCCGCCGACGTCGGTGACCACGGCGGAGGCCATCGCGAACAGCGAGGTCCATGCCGGAGTAGTGATGCGGGCGACCAGGACATCCCCGGGCACCATCTGGGCGAAATCCTGCGGCCCGCTCAGGACGCGGGCCGGAGCCGTGACCTGGCCCGAGCTGGCGCCGGCGCCCTTGATGATGTCGCCGGACTGGTCCTGCGGGCCGGCCGGCATCATGGATCCGAAGGCACGCTCCATCCACCGGCTCTCCGGCAGAAGTTGCGGGGCTGCGGCCCTGGCCTGGCCCCGCCACAGCATCTTGCGCTCGGCGACGGCGCCGGCGCGTACGGGCCGGTCTGCTCCGGTAATGGTCACGGCCGGTGCGCCCGGGCCGGCGAGACCGAACTCGACGGCGCTCCGCAACTCCCCTTGGCGCAGCCAGAACACGTCGGCGGGCTCGGCGATGACGCCGGAGTCCACCAGCCGCCGTCCGAGTTCGAACAGCATCCGCCGCAGCAGCGGCCAGGCCAGACCGACGTCGGCCAGGGCATCCTCGCGGATCGGGGCCGCACTCTGTGCCCATCGGAGCAGCCGGAGGAACGCGGCCCGGCGGCCCCGCCCGAGCCGCGCGGTCACGCGGCTGGTTTCATCCTCGCGACGGGCGGCCGACAGCAGCTGGCGCTCGTGCGGGTCATTGCCCTGCCCCCGCAGGTAAAACTTCAGCGTCTCCAGCAGTGCCGAAGGATCGTCGGCCGGCACCGGGGTGGCGAAATCCAGGTTGTAGACCGCATGCCCGAACCGGCCGAGGTGGTCCCGGAGGCGGGCATGCCATGGCTGCCAGATAGCCGGGTCCATCCCGGCGGGCGGGAACCCGGTCTGCTGCGACTCGGCCAGCGACCCCGTCGATTCCTTGAGGATCGCCGGGGCCAGCCCACGAACTCCGCGGGCCCAGGCCGCGAGGTCGTACAGCGACTTTTCCGCCCGGATGGGTTCACTGTCGTAGCCGAGGAGGAACGTCAGGGCGGGGGGATCCCCGTCGCGCCGCACGAGCTTGTCATAATACGTCCGGAAGGAGATTTCGCTGGTTGCGGCGAGCGGAATGATTGACTGCACGGCCGTGTAGTACACGGTGCCGGCGTCCAGCAGCGCCTGCACACCTGCCAGGAGCTCTTCACCGGAGAGCTCCCCGACCGGTTTCGCGGACCACTCCTGGATCACCTTCTCGTAGCGGGGATGCGAAAAATCCCGCCAGCCGGCCACTCCCATGTGCGCCTCGCCGCGGATCAGCGCGCGAACCGCGGCCGGCGACCTGCCCATCACCCGCCACATTCCCGCGTTGCGGTAGTAGTAATAGGCGTAACCGTTGATGGTGGGCAGCCCGACGTCGTCCTCGCGGATGACGTTTTTGCCGACGGCCTCGGCCAGCAAGGCCCTCAGCGACCGGGACACCGAGCCGTCAATGAGGTCGGCAAACAGTGGCGAAAGCGGGTCCGGCAACTGCTCCACAATGCTCGCGCGGAAGTACATCCCGTGCGGATAGGGCACCGGCCAGGTATCCGGGGTGTCAGCCTCCGGTTCAGGCAGTGCGGTGACGGGCCGGGATTGCAGGATGAAGAACTCGCCGCCGGCCCGTGCCCACTCGATGTCCTGCGGCGCCCCGAAATGCTCCGCAATCCGTGTTCCATAGCCGGCCAGCCCGGCCGCCGCACCGTCATCCAGGACGGGCTCCCGACGGCGCCCCGCCGGAACCGGCTGCTCCCGGGTGCCGTGATCCGCGTAAACAGTCATGACCTCCTTGTCGGCAGTCCGGCGTGACAGCACCCGTCCGGTCCCTGCTTCGATGACGACGTCATCCGTGCTGACTGTTCCGCTGACCACGGACTCGCCCAGGCCCCACGCGGCGCTGATCACGAGCTGGTCGCGTCGCCCGTTAGCCGGGTTGGCAGTGAACATCACCCCGGCTGCCTCGGCGTCGACCATCCGCTGGACCACGACCGCGAGGCGGACCGCGTCGGGTCCGATGCCTTCACGGGCCCGGTAGGCCATGGCGCGCGCCGTCCACAGGGACGCCCAGCAATCTGTCACGGCCCCGGCCAGGGCCTCCATCCCGACGACGTTCAGGTAGCTTTCCTGCTGCCCGGCGAAGCTGGCCGAGGCGAGGTCCTCGGCCGTGGCGGAGGAGCGCACCGCCACGGCGGTGTCCGCGTTGCCGAGACGCCCGTAGGCAGCGCCGAGTTCCGCAGCGATCGCGGCCGGCATGGTTCCGGCGGCGAACAGGTCGCGGATCCGCGTCGAAGCGTCCTCGTAGTCCTGCGGCGACGCCTGCAGTGACACCGCCGCCAGCTCCTGGATGCCGGCCTCGAGGTGATTGGCTTCGACAAAATCCGTATAGGCTGCGGTGTTCAGCACAAACCCCGGAGGGACCGGCAGCCCGGCCTGAACCAGGCCACCCAGGCCGACGCCCTTGCCGCCGGCCACAGCGACGTCGCCTGGTCCCACATCGCCGAAGTTGTTGATGTAGGTCATGACCGTGCCTCCTCCTGCCCGGAGCCTGGGCGCCTTCAGTGAGCCTGATGCCCAACATACTGGCACTGCCGCCGGCAGGAGGCCAGAGCTGCGCCGGGCGGCGGGGAGACCCCCGCTGGCGGGCGGCGCGTCCTGGCAGATTCCCGGGGCAGCCGTGCCTCCCCGCGGGAACATGCCAAATTGCATCGTTGTTATAAGGAATGGACCTGAAATGCGAACTAGATACAAAGCACTGATAATTCCAGCCCGGATCAGCGAACCCGTCCGGATCGAAACCATTGCGCCGGATCAGCAGACGCTGGAGAGCCTGGTCGGCGGCGACATTCAAGCCGTCACCCGCGGTGACTGGCATGTCTACCTCAACGCTGAAGGCACGATCACCAACCTCCCGCCGAACCTCCGCGCCGCCCAGCTGATGCGCGACTGCGGACTGGACCTTGCCGGCGTGGCACGGGGCACCGCAGTCTTCTTCGGCCACGGAGACCATGGCGAGGAAACCGACACGCCTCAGCACCTGATCCGTCTCGCGGAAGAACTCTGGGACACCAAGCTGGTTGCCTGACAAGGAGCGCCGGACGCAACCGCGCCCCGGCGTCGAGCGGAGATATTTTGAACCGAGTCTCCGCCCCGCACAGCCGTTACTCGTCGTCTTCCCCAAGAGTTTCGTCGCTGAGCTCGGCCAGAACACCAGCCGCGTCGCTGTTGCCGCCCGCGGCAAGGCGCCGAAGCTCGTCCAAGTCGCCCTTGTCGGCGGCGAGCTGAACCAACTCGTCCGCCGCGCCGCTGTTGCCCAGTGAGGCGAGCCGCCGCAGCTCCTCCGCGTCACCCTTTTCGGCGGCGAGTTCAACGAGCTGGTCCGCTGCGTCCCTGCTGCCGGCGTCGGCGAGACGGCGCAGTTCGCCAAAATCCCCTCGCTCGGCAGCACGTTCGATCAGTTCCGCGACGGCGTCCAGGTCACCGCGGGCAGCTTGTTCCCGCAGCCCTGGGAGTTCAGAGTCTGACATTGGAGGAACCTTCCCTGGCCATCGTTGCCATGCATTCGTAACGGACCAAGTCCGGGCCACGCCCCGCAAGGCGCCGCCCGGACTCAGGATCCGATGGTGAAGCATACCGCCGCAATCAAGACCGGCGCAGGATCCCCACTTTCAAGGGGAAGCGAACTTAGTGCGTCAGGTCCTTGCCCTTGGTCTCCGGGATCGTGAAGACAAACAGCGCGCTGACGATCAGCAGGGCCACGGCGTATATGTTGAACACGTTGGATAGGCCGATGGTGCCGAGCCAGGTCTGCAGGTACGGGGCGGTCCCGCCGAACACGGCCACGCAGATGGAATACGGGACGCCGACGCCGATGGTGCGGATGCTGGTGGGGAACAGTTCCGCGTAGACGGCCGGAACGATCGCGGCGCTGGCGGCGATGAAGATCAGCATCACGGACATGCTCACGGCCAGCTGCCAGGCCGAATCCTTCAGCAGCCAGGTCATCGGGAAGTGCATGACGGCGCTTCCGACAGCTCCGGCCCAGAGCACCTTTTTCCGGCCGATCCGGTCGGACAGTTTGCCCCAGACGGGCAGGGCAGCAATGAACACGATGTTGGCGATGACGCTGGCCCAGAGGGTTTCACCGCGGTCGATCTTCAGGACGGTGGCGGCGTAACTCGGTGCCACAACGCCCCAGATGTAATAGATCACCGTGAGGCCCACGGTCAGTCCAACGACCTGGAGGGCCTGCTTGCGGTGCTTCACAATCTGCGGCCAAATCGGGGCGCGCTTCTCGGAGGCCGTCTCACCTTCGAAGGCCTCGGTCTCGTGCAGCCTGGAGCGCATGATCAAGGCATACAGGCCCATGACGGCGCCGACCAGGAACGGAACGCGCCAGCCCCAGGCATTCATGGCCTCGGCACTCAGGGTCATGTTGAGGATCGCGCCCAGCAGCGTGCCGGCCAGGATTCCCACCGTGCCCGAGGTGTAGATCAAAGTGGCCCACAGCCCGCGCCTCTCCTTCGGGGCAACTTCGGAAAGATACGTCTGCGACGACGGCAGCTCACCGCCGTGGGCAAGGCCCTGGATCAGCCGGGCGAGCAGGAGCGTCAGCGACGCCCAGACGCCAACGGTGGCGAAGGACGGCGCGACGCCGATCATGAGGCTGCCCAGTGAGGCGAGTCCGACGGCGAGCGTCATGGATGTCTTGCGGCCGACGCGGTCGCCGATCCAGCCGAACAGGAATCCTCCGACCGGCCGTGCCACGAAGCCGACGGCGAAGATTGCCAGCGTGGCCAGCACCGCCGAGGCAGGATCCGCCTTGCTGAACAACTGGCTGGCGATGAAGGGCGTGAACGTGGCGTAGATCGCCCAGTCGTACCATTCGACGGCGTTTCCGATCCCTGTACCGAGGAGGGTCTTCCGCGTGGCCGCCCGCGTGGAGAGCTGCGAGTTAATGATGGTGGACATGATTTCTCCGGAGATCTAGGGCTAGGAAACGAGGGAAATGGGGCTGGCAGCGGCAAGCGCTGAGATACGGGCAATGGCAAGCTCTGCATAGAGTGCGGCACCGTCGGCGAGGACGCCGTCGTCGAACGTGGCGTAGGGGGAGTGGTTGAACGGGGTGACTTTATGGTCCGCTCCCGGGGCGACGGCGCTGAGCCCGATGAAGGTGCCCGGCACCTCTGCCATCACCCTGGAGAAGTCCTCGGATCCGCTCAAGGGGGTGGCCCAGCGGGTCAACCGGGCGTCCCCGAACAGGTTCTGGATGGTTTTCTCCGCGGTGAGGGTCTCGTTCTCGTCCGTGATGCTCAGCGGGTATTCGGCGCGGTATTCGACGTCCACCTCCAGGCCGTGGGCGTGGGCGATGCCTTTCAGGAGGGTGGGCACGGCGGACATCATCCGTTCGCGGGAGGCGTGGGAGAACGTCCGGACGGTAGCTTCGATGCGCGCTGATTCGGGGATGACGTTTTTTGTGGTGCCCGCGTGCAGGACGCCGACGGTCAGGACTACCGGGTCGAACATGTTGAACTGCCGCGTGATCATGACCTGCAGTGCGGTCACCATCTCGGCGGCTGCGGTGACGGGGTCCTTGGCCGCGTGCGGGGCGGAGCCGTGGCCGCCGGCGCCGAGAATCGTGACGAACAGCCCGTCCGAGGCGCTCATCATCACGCCCGGCTTGGTGGCGAACTGGCCGTACGGCTCCAGCGAGGAGAACACGTGCATGCCGTAGGCGGCGTCAGCGCGGCGGCCTGCGGCGTCCAGAACGCCTTCGCGGATCATGTGGCCGGCGCCGTCGTAACCCTCCTCGCCCGGCTGGAACATCAGGACGATGTCGCCGGCGAGCTGATCGCGGCGTTCGGCCAGCAGGGTGGCGGCCCCGGCCAGCATCGAAGTGTGGAGATCGTGGCCGCAGGCGTGCATGGCGCCGTCGGTCCGGGAGGAGTAGTCCACGCCGGTGCGTTCCTGGACGGGAAGGCCGTCCATGTCCGCGCGCAGCAGGACTATTGGTTTGTCTGCCGAGGTCTGCGCTGCGCCGCCGCGCAGAACCGCGGTGACCGACGTCGTCGTCTCGCCGAGGGTGATCTCGTACGGGAGGCTGTCGAGGGCTTTCAGAACCTTTTCCTGGGTGCGGGGGATATGGAGGCCGATCTCAGGTTCCTGGTGCAACTCGTGGCGAAACCGGGTGATGTCGCCGTGCAATTCCCTGGCATCTTCTGTGACCGACATATGTTCCCGCTTCCCGAACGTTTGGTAAGTGCTGCTACTAAGTGTGAGGTGACTGGAGTCACAGGCCGCTGAATCGCAGGAAAAATGCAAAGGTATCCTTGCAGGACAGGATTCGTGCAGCGAGGGGAGGTCCTGATGGAAGTCACTGAGGAAGACCTTCAGCTGATCAACGCACTCCAGATTGCGCCGCGGATCAGCTGGGCGGACGCCGCCGGCATCCTCGGCGCCCACGCCACCACGTTGGCTGCCCGCTGGGAACGGCTGAGAGCCTCCGGTGCCGCCTGGAGCACGGCTCATTCGATGGGCGATCCGAAGCAGATGTGCCTGGCGCTCGTCGACGTGGACTGCGAAATGACGTCGCGGGCCGAGGTCACGGCCGCGTTGGCGGCCATCCCGGAAGTCGTCACCGTGGAGGAGGCCGCCAGCAACCGTGACCTCATGCTGACCGTCATCACGCCCACCCTGACGCAGCTCAGCGACATCGTGCTGACTCAACTCAAAGAGATCCGGGGCCTCACCAAGTACCAGACCTCGTTGTGCACGCGGCTGCACTCGGGCGGTTACGCTTGGCGGCTCAACGTCCTGGACAAGTCGCAAATAGCCGCGCTTCAGGCGCTCGCCGGGCCGGAATCTTCCGGCCCGGCGCCCGCCGGCAACCAGGGAGCGCCTCTGCCGCAGAGCCACCTGGACCTGCTCCCGTTCCTGGCAATGGACGGCCGCGCGGCGGCCGCGGATATTGCGCGCGGCCTGGGACGCAACCCGGCCACGGTCCAACGCCAGTTGAACCGTGTGCTGGCCAGCCGGGTTCTCTCTTTCCGCTGCGAAATCGCGCAGCAGTACTCGGGTTACCCGATCACCTGCCAGTGGTTCGCCAACGTCCCGCCAGGCCAGCATGAGGCGGCCGCCGCCGAACTGCGCAACTTCCGCAACGTTCGGCTCAGCGCATCCACCACCGGTCGCACCAACTTCGTGATCCTGATGTGGCTGCATTCCCTGGCGGACGTGATGAACGCCGAACAGGCACTCCAGCTGCGGATCCCCGGAATCGAGCTCGTGGAAAGCGTTGTGGTGCTCAACACCGCCAAACGTGTCGGTTGGATGCTGAACCCGGACTCGACGGCGACCGGCGCAGTCGTCGTGCCCGCTGCCGAGCCGGCACCGTAGGCCTGAGCCCGTTCCGGCATTCCCTGCTGTATTTCCGGTGAAGTGGCAATTTAGGTACGTGTCGGCGGCGTAGAAAAATACTCTTTTCTGCCGAGAAAATTCGGAGCCCGAAAGCCCCCGGGAAATTTACTGGCGAACAGCACGCCAATAATTCTATTTCCTTCGGCGTCGGGAAGAGGGGGCCCACTCGGCCGAATGCTGTCCGCTGCAATTTTTTTCGACGGGCCGGGTGCGGAGTCGGTTTCAGGGCAGATGGCACCCGCGGGCGGTCAGGGCAGGAGTTGTCCGGGCCTACCAGCCATCGGCCCCGTCGAAAAAGGCGGAAGCAGGATGCGCTATAAATTCCTTAACTGGCATTAAAAATATAAGTCTGTATGGTATTGGCAAGATCGATCCCAAGAAAGGCTGTGATTCCGTTGTCAGGAAAGTCTCCTAAAAGTGGCAGTGTCAAAAAAGCGGGAAAATCAATTCTCGAAAAAAGGGCAGAGAAAAAAGCAAAGTCAGAAACAACTGAACTCTTCGCGAAGCCGCGCAAGAACCAGCGCTGACAACTCGTCCGTGATCGGCTGCCTGGATCCCAGCTGGGTCCTGGTCACCTTTGATCCGAGAAAGGACAACCCGTGCGCACCACCTGCACAGCCCTGATTGTCCCGGCCCGCCTCAGCCAGCCCGTCCGTGTCGAAACCATCGACCCGACGCTGGGCGAACTGCAGAACCTGGTTGAAGGCAACGTCGAAGCAATCACAGGTAGCGACTGGCACGTCTACCTGAACGACGAAGGAAATGTCATCAATCTGCCCGGGAACGGCCGGGCTGAAGTGCTGATCCGGGAAGCGGGCGTCTATCTCGAAGACACCTTCAACGGGACAGCCGTGTTCCTCGGCCACGGACGCCACAGCGCCCGAGCGGACGCGCCCGGACACCTGATCCGGCTTGCCGAGCGGCTCTTCGACACCGCGCTGGCCGCCTAACCACCGGGCCCCCCGAATCGGCTGCTCCGCAGGTGCCCTTATGACGCCTGATAAGGGCACCTGCGGAGCACTCGATGGGGTTAACGACACCGGTCGGCCACCTGTCCAGGTGGCCGACCGGCGTCGTCAGCGTGATGCGTGGTGTGGGTCGGGCGGCGGGCCTAGCGCAGGATGACCGTCCGGTTCCCGAGGAGCAGGATCCGGCCCTCGCAATGCCAGCGCACGGCGTTGCGGAGGGCTGCGCACTCGGCGTCGCGGCCCACAGCCACCAGGTCGTCGGCGGTGTAGGTGTGGTCCACGTCGATGACCTGCTGCGAGATGATCGGGCCCTCATCCAGCTCGGCGTTGACGTAGTGCGCGGTGGCGCCCACGGTCTTCACGCCGCGCTCGTAGGCCTGGTGGTAAGGCTTGGCCCCCTTGAAGCTGGGCAGGAACGAGTGGTGGATGTTGATGGTCCGTCCCGCGAGCCTGGCCGAGAGCCCGTCGCTGAGGACCTGCATGTAGCGGGCCAGGACCACGAGTTCCACGTCGAGTTCGTCCACGATTTCCAGCAGCCTGGCTTCCGCCTCCGGCTTGGAGTCCTTGGTCACCGGCAGGTGGAAGAAGGGGATGCCGTGCCACTGCACCAAGCCCTCCTGGTCGCGGTGGTTGGAGACGACGGCGACGATTTCCACCGGGATGTCGCCGGTGCGTGCCCGGAACAACAGGTCGTTGAGGCAGTGGCCCATCTTGGACACCATGACCAGGACACGGCGTTTGCGGCCGTGCGGTTCCAGTTCCCAGTTCATCTTCCATTTCTCCGCCAGGGCCTTGAAGTCGCGGCGCAGCTGCTCCGTGCTGAAGGACTCCGGGGTGGAGGAGAAATGGACGCGCATGAAGAAGTGGCCTTCCCCGCGGTCTCCGTACTGCTTGTTGTCGATGATGTCGCAGCCGTGCTCCAACAGGAATCCGGAGATCGCGTGGACGATGCCGGGGGACTCCCGGCAGTCGAGGGTGAGCACGTGCTCGGCCGTGGCGGCCGGGTCCGCCGGCTCCCGCGCGGGAGCCGGCGTCGCCGTGGTGTTCATTGCTTCAGCCCTTCAAGGTCCTTAGCGGCGTCCTGTTCCATATCCCCGGCGAGCTCGGCCTGGAACGTCGCGTAGCGGGCCAGGTGTGCCGGGCGGCGGCGCAGGATGTACCACGCGATGCCGAGGAGGATGAACCAGACCGGCGTGGCCAGCAGGGCCAGGAGCGTGTCCGGCTGGGTGGTCAGCGTCCAGATCACAAAGGCGAAGAAGCCGAAGACAACCCAGACCATGGGGATGCCGCCGGGCATCTTGAACTTGGACGCGTCATGCAGCTGCGGGCGGCGCTTCCGGAAGGCAATGTAGCTGGCCAGGATGATCGACCAGACGAAGACGAAGCAGACCGCGGACACCGTGGTGACCATGTCGAAGGCCTTGCCGATGTCCTGTCCCGCATACATCAGCACAACGCCGGAGAGCAGCAGAACGCAGGTCAGGAAGAGGGCGTTCCGGGGTACCTTGCGCCCCGAGAGCGCGCCGAACATGCGGGGGGCGTCGCCCTCCTGGGCCAGCCCGTAGACCATGCGGGAAGTGGAGTAGATTCCGGAGTTCGCCGAGGACATCGCTGAGCTCAGCACCACCAGGTTTACCACCGTGGCCGCGGCACCCAGCCCGGCCAGGGAGAACATGGCGATGAAGGGGCTGTGTCCGGCGCTGAACTGGGTCCAGGGGGTGACGGACATCAGGATGATCAGGGCGCCTACGTAGAAGAGCAGCACGCGGATCGGGATGGAGTTGATGGCCCGGGGCAGGTTCTTCTCCGGATCCTTGGCCTCTGCTGCCGTGGTGCCCACCAGCTCAATGCCGACAAAGGCGAATACGGCGATCTGGAAACCGGCAACGAAGCCCATAAATTCGTTCGGGAAGAAGCCGCCGTGGCTCCACAGGTTGCTGAAGCTGGCCGGTCCGGCGTCGGAGCTGAAGCCGCTGAAGATCATGAACAGCCCGACCACAATGAGGGCCGCGATGGCGATGATCTTGATCAGCGCGAACCAGAACTCAGTCTCGCCGAAGGCCCGCACAGTGGTCAGGTTCAGCAGCAGGAGGATCGCGATGGTCACCAGACCGGGGATCCAGAGCGGAAGGCCCGGCCAGAGCTCTTTCGAGTATCCGGCGATGGCAATAACATCCGCGATGCCGGTGATGACCCAGCAGAACCAGTAAGTCCAGCCGGTGAAGAATCCGGCCCAGGGGCCGAGGAGGTCAGCGGCGAAGTCGCTGAAGGACTTGTAGTTCAGGTTGCTCAGCAGCAGCTCGCCCATGGCCCGCATGACGAAGAACAGCATAAAGCCGATGATCGCGTACACGAAGATCACGGAGGGTCCGGCCGCGGAGATCGTTTTGCCGGAGCCCATGAACAGGCCGGTGCCGATGGCGCCGCCAATCGCAATCAGCTGGATGTGCCGGTTGCTGAGCTGCCGCTCGAGGTGGGGGGCTTGCGCCGGGTGGTCGGTCTGGGTTTTCATTCTGCTCCTCGAATGGACATGAGTCCGGTGGTTGCGGGAGTCGACGGTGGGGTTGCCTCGCCGGTCGCCGCACTGAGTTGGTTAAAAGTGTAGAAGTGGATGCCCGCTACTCTTTCCGGGTGTTCGGCCAGCTCGGCAATCAGGGTCGCCGGCTGGTATCGTTCGCCACTGAGCAGCCGCCGGGCCAGCGGGCCCTTGCGGCTTAGGAATTTCAGCGAGGCGCCGACGCCGATCTGGGTGCCAAGGGCAACCAGCCTGGTTCTCGGCACGGGGCCGGCGACTCCCGCCCAGACCGGCAGCTCCACGCCTTCGCGGCGCAGCAGGCCCGCGTAGTCCTGGATCGTGGGGGCGGAAAAGCACATTTGCGTGACCACGTGGCTCGCCAGGTGCTGTTTGGCCAACAGTGCGTCCAGGAGATCGAGCCCGGCGACAGAGGGGTGGCCCTCGGGATAGCCGGCGACACCGATGGAGATGCCGCCGCCGGAATACTGGGCGATGTCCTCCATCAACTCCACGGCCGTGCCGTAGGGTCCGGCGGCCCGCGGGGAGTCCCCGCCGATGGCGAAGACTTCCCTGATCCCGGCCGCGTCGCAGTCGCGCAGGATGTCGACGAGCTGGGCGCGTTGCTGCAGGGCACGTGCCGCGAGGTGCGGGACCACCGTGTAGCCCAGCTCGGCAAGCTGGACTGCCACGCGCATGGTGCGTCCGATGCCGTGGTGCGGCAGGCAGGTGATGGTGAGCGTGGTGCCCAGCGGCACCGCCGCCGTGACCTTTTCAACGATGCCCTCGGAAGGGATGATTTCGAGTCGTGTGGGGAACATCTTTGGTCCTTTACGGTTGTCAGACGCCGGCATGCGCGGCGAGGAGTGTGCTGGCTTCCTGGCGGGTGCTGCCGGAGCTTTCGATGTGGGCGAGCTGGGGTGGGATGTCCCGGCCTTTCTTGCGCAT
>NZ_JAVDVQ010000039.1:0-18051 GCF_031456935.1 Arthrobacter ginsengisoli
CCGCCCGAAGAGACCGACCGCCTGCTGGCCGGCCGGACGGTGCTGCAAGAGGGCTACCGGGGACTCGAGGACCCAGCCCACGAACAGCTGGCCGACGTACGGGACCACGGCTTCGCCGTGAACGACGGCGAGACCACTTACGAGGAATACGGCGTCTCCGCACCCGTGCGGGACTACCGGGGCGCAGTCGTCGGCTGCATCACAGCCAGCGCGCCCCGCGCCCGAGTGCAGCACCAGCAGAGTCAGTCGCTCCTGCGCGAAGCCGTGCTACAGGCCGCTGAACGGGTGTCCACACGGCTGGGCAGCCGGCCGGGGGAAACAACTCAAGCGCGCTGACCGGCCATTACGGCTCCCTCCCCCCAGGGAAGCAAACCCCCGGCATTGCCTCCAGCAGGCAATGTGCGGTGAAGTGAACCAGTCCGGAAGGGAGGCACCCTATGGATTGCACGCAGAGACGGACTGTCAGGCTTGATTCCTTCCCGCTCCCGTGTCTCAGCTCCCGGCCGACCAGCCCAGGCGGATGGATATTTCCGAGGCAGCATGTTGTACGGCTTGAACCAGGGTGTCCCCGGTGGCGTGCTTGTGCACGCGGGAACGGGGAGCGGATGCGGTGATGCAACCAACCACCTTGCCTCGGTAATCCCGAACCGGAGCAGAGACGCCAAACTCCTCCTCGGTGGTCGAGCCGTCGTTGACGGCGTATGCCTGACGGGCGACTTCCTGCAGGTGGGTCGTATGATCCAACGGCAAACCATCTCCTGCCGTGCGTAGTATCCGCCCGGATTCGATCAGTTCGGTGGCGAGGGCCGGGGCCAGCTCCGCCAGGAAGACCCGCACCGAGGAGCTGGCGAATTTGTTGTACCGGGTTCCGATGCTGGCAGTGTGTTTGACCTGATACGGGCTGGCAACCTGCTCTACGACGATCGCCTCATGACCATTCCAGACGGAAATTGCGCTGGTCTCTTGGGTGCTTTCGGTCAACTGCTCCAAATACGGAACCGCAGCACCGCGGACATCCAGGTCCGCCAGCAAAGGGCCGGCCAGCGCAATGAGGCCCAGTCCGAGCCGATACCGGCCCGTCTCCTCATCCCGCTGGACATATCCAGCTTCTGTTAGACCGCCAAGAATGCGTGACACCGTGCTCTTGTGGAGGCCCACGCGCTGAGCAACCTCGGTCACACCGAGAACCGGATTTTGAACGGAAAACGTTTCGAGTACAGCAAGGCCGTTCAACAGCGAGGCAGCAGCTCCCTGGACCTGCCGGTTTTCCTGCCTCGGTCTGCCTGCCATCTGCATCCTTTCCCGCGGCGGGACCTCCCGCCGCTCTTGTGGCCATCATATGCCGCAGTCCGGGCGCAGATATGGACGATGCGACGCCCGGCACTTGCCATGTGAAGACGGCCGGGACCCTAACCAGTCGTACGATGGGATGGCCTTCCTGTGATCCGTGCGTGTGTGGGCATCCGGGGTTACAGCGTGCCCCCGGCCGATGCTTGCCCTCCAAGCCCTGCTGTCGCTAGCTCGAAGGCGCCTCAATGTCCTCTGGGAAATATTCCCGGATGGCTTCACATACGCACCGGCCACGCTGCTGGCAACGCCCCTGGCAGTTTGATCAAACTCTCTCGGAACTTAGTCCACCAACAGTCTGATCGTTCTAGGGTCCAGTTCAAACTTCCGCTTCCTTATGGCTGCAGGTCCCGCGATGCCTTCGCAGCGCAGTCTGCAGGATGAGGAGTCCAGAATCCACGAGGTGGAGGATGTCGGAGGCGATGTCTTCCTCTGACTTGGCCAGCAGTCCCCCGACGTTGCGCACACTCACGTTCTTTCTGGAAGTGAGCTCGTTCGAATGGACTTCGCCCCGGTAAACATCGTTCGAGCGAACGCCATGAAATCTTCTGAGAACTGAACCTCAACAAAAGACATGAACCCACTGGCATAGTTCACGTCGTCGAAGAGGACATTTGTGCCCTCGAATTTACATCTGTCAAAGACAACTCGCTCGCCAGCAAAGGTGGACATCCGCCGCTATGGACGCGGCGCGGAGAGAAGGACATCATGAAATCAGGCGTGCGGATCCAGTCTCCGGCGCCGCAATTAGAGATGGTCCCATACGTTGGAGGCGTAAGGGCATGTCCGGTAAGTCTGTGCCGGCGGAGCACTCCGCATCGAGTGGTTCGGCCCAGGTAGACGATCGTTTTCTCGCGGATTACTACGAACACGTGGATCCCGAGGAGCTCCTCACGTACGCCGGTGAAACTTTGGAACGTCGGGCAGAGCACCATCTTTCACTGGGCTCAGTGCTGGCTCCGGGTACCTCACGGGTGGATGTCCTCAACGAGCCACATGCCAGTGTGGTGTTTGTGGTGGCCGAGGGCGCACTGCACGTGGTTCGCGCTGTGACAGCGGAGCTGACCCGCGGAGGAGCGACGGTCCGGCTGCTCGTTCATCCCTCTTTCCAGGTCCTTCGGGATCCTGCAACCCATGAGCTGCTCGAGCTCCGCCATTCACCACAGCGCGCAGGACTTTCTTCCGAGCTGCCCGCTTCCGGCCCCGGAACGGAAACGTGGGTTGCGGTTGAAATTGGCCGGCTGCCGAGATCGTCGAACGCCGCGGACGTGATCGCGAATATCCAGAAGGTGCTTGCCGATGCTCGTGCAGTTGCCGAGGACTCCGCTGCCCTGAAGGAACAAGTGGCCGCCGCCGTCGACTCTTTGGCCGCGTTCCCGCGCGGGTGCGTGCCGTCAACCGAACAGCTCAGAGAGCTCCTGCTGTGGCTCAGGCGCGGAAACTTTATTTTTCTGGGTTATTGCGAATACGGTTTGACCGCAGGGAAGGACAGGCCGGCTCTTCGCGTCCGTCCGGGTACTGCTTTGGGCCTTTTGCGCAGGCAGAATTCCCCGCTCAGCACCGACGAGTCTGCGTTGAGGGGCTCGCAGGTACTCGCGCTCTACGCTTCCGACCTTCGAACAACAGTGCCCGAGCCCTCTTACCTGGACGAAATCCGTCTCCCGACGTTCAGTGCCTCAGGAGTCCTCGACGGGGAACGCAGGTTTGTGGGCGTTTTCGCACATGGAGCAGCGGATCAATCAGTACGTCGTATTCCGGTGATCCGGGACAGGTCCGCCAGCGTGCGTGACAGGCTCGGTTTCGCACCTGGATCAACCCAGGAGAGGAAACTGCAGGCTGCGCTGGAGTCGTTCCCTCTCCAGGAGCTGTTCCACATCGAGGAAGACGAGCTGACTCGGCTGGTGGCCGACATCCTGCGGGTCCACGAAGGCCACGAGACAAGGCTACTCCTGCGCTTCGACAGCTATGGCCCCTTCATGACCGGCCTGATGTTCCTTCCGCGGCGCCGCTACAACACGGCCGTGCGGCTTAGATTTGAACAGGCGCTCAAAGAAACCCTGCAGGCCCCATCGCTTGAGTCCGAGGTCCGACTCACCGAATCGCACATGGCGCGCATCTTCTTCCGCGTGCTTTTGTCTGCAGGCGCAAAACCAGAGTCGATCGATCTGTCTGCACTGGAGCGTGCACTCATCCATGCCACTAGGACTTGGGCCGAAGGACTCGACGAAGCCCTGCGCGAACGCATGCCCTCCGAACGGGCCAGAAGGCTGTCTGTGCTCTGGGCTCGCGCCTTCCCTGCCAGCTACCGGGCAGATTTCGACGTTGCGGATGCCATTGAAGACATCGAGAGTTTTGAGCAATACGATCTGGACGGCACCGGCGGTCGACCCCTGAACGACCCTGTACTCGTTGTCCGCGCCGATGCTAGGCACGCCAAAGTCGAGGAGACGCGGATTCGCCTCTATCTCACCGGGGCCCGGAGCCTGACGCAGATCCTGCCGTTCCTGCACAACCTGGGCCTGCAGGTACTCAACGAGCGCCCCTTCGAAGTCCTGCGGGGCAAGACTCTGCCGATGTTCCTCTATGACTTGGGCGTGAAGTATCCGCCGGGCGTGGATCCCACCCGGACTGGCTCCTTGCTTGCGGACGCGTTCGGCGCAGCCATGCGCGGGGACACGGAGTCAGACCGCTTCGACGCCCTGGTCCTGCAGGAAGGCACGGAGTGGCGGCAGGTCGCAATCCTCCGCAGCTACGCCAAGTACCTCCAGCAACTGGGAACGACCAACTCGTACGACTTCATCGCGGACTCGCTCCTGGCCAACGCGACGGCGACCAGAGCGCTGCTGGACCTGTTTCGCGCCCGCTTCCATCCAGGTCTTGGCATCGCCGAACGGCTCCGGGATACCAGTGCCGCCCGTACGGCGGTGGCCGAGGCGATCGACGTCGTCGCGTCCTTGGACGCGGATCGGCTGCTGCGGACCTTCCTGAACCTCATCGAAGCGACGACGAGGACCAACTTCTACCGCGACCGGCCGTACCTGAGCTTCAAGCTCGAGCCCTCCCGCCTTCCCGGCGCTCCGTTCCCACGTCCGAAGTTCGAAATCTGGGTCTATTCACCCCGGGTCGAGGGCGTGCATCTTCGCTTCGGGCCGGTGGCACGCGGAGGGCTGAGATGGTCGGACCGGCGCGAGGACTTCCGTACCGAAGTCCTCGGGCTCGCGAAGGTCCAGATCGTGAAGAATTCGGTGATCGTCCCGACCGGAGCGAAGGGCGGCTTCTACGCGAAGCGGCTTCCCGATCCGGAGGCCGACCGCACCGCCTGGCTCGCCGAAGGCATCGAGAGCTACAAGGAATTCCTCCGCGGGCTCCTCGATGTCACGGACAACCTGGCCCCGCCCGACGTTGCCGTGTCCCCGAACGCCCACGGCACACAAGGCCAGGTAGAGGACATCGTCCCGCCGCCGAACGTAATACGGCACGATGACGACGACTACTACCTCGTGGTGGCCGCCGACAAAGGCACCGCGGCGTTCTCCGACATCGCCAACGAGGTGGCCGCAGAGTACCGCTTCTGGCTGGGCGACGCGTTCGCGTCGGGCGGTTCAGTGGGCTACGACCACAAGCAGATGGGCATCACCGCCAGGGGCGCCTGGGCGTCCGCGAAACAGCACCTCAGCGAACTCGGGATCGACTCCCGGCGCGAAGACTTCACCGTCGTCGGCATCGGCGACATGAGCGGGGACGTGTTCGGCAACGGCATGCTGCTCTCGGAGCACATCCGGCTCGTGGCCGCTTTTGATCACCGGCACATCTTCCTGGACCCCACGCCCGACGGGGCGTCCTCCCTCGAGGAGCGACGCCGCCTCTTTAGTCTGCCCCGATCGTCGTGGGCAGACTACAACCCCGGGCTGATCAGCCCCGGCGGCGGGGTGCACCCGCGCGCCGCCAAGTCGATCACCATCACCCCGCAGGCACGTTCGGCGTTGGGGCTGCCGCCGACGACGGCGGTGCTGGCTCCGCCCGAGCTCATCCAGGCGATCCTGCGGGCGCCGGTGGACCTGATCTACAACGGCGGGATCGGAACCTACGTCAAGGCCTTCTCCGAGACCAACACCGAGGCGGGCGACAAAGCCAACGATACGATCCGGATCAATGGCAACGAACTCCGGACAAGGATCGTGGTCGAAGGCGGCAACCTCGGTCTGACCCAAAGGGGACGGGTGGAGGCTGCCCTGAACGGGGTCCTGCTGAACACCGACGCCATCGACAACTCTGCAGGCGTGGACTGCTCCGACCACGAGGTCAACATCAAGATCTTCGTCGACCGCTTGATCGCGGCAGGCAAGATGGCAACAAGCGAACGCGCCGGCTTCCTGCACTCGCTCAGCGACGACGTGGCACGCCTGGTTCTGAAGAACAGCCGCGACCAGAACGTCCTGCTCGTCAACGACCGCGCCCTGGTCCTCAACTGGAGCCCGAGTTTCGAACGAACCATGGACTGGCTGGAGAGAGCCACCGACTTCGACCGGGATCGCGAAGCATTGCCCACCACGGACCAGCTCCATGCACGGCTGCAGGCCGGCACGGGGCTCACATCCCCCGAGCTGTCCGTGCTGGCCGCCTACGCCAAGATCGCCCTCGCCAAGGAACTGAACGACAGCGACGTCGCCGATGACCCGTGGTTCGACCGGGTCCTTCGGAGCTACTTCCCGCCCCGGATCGTGGACCGCTTTGGAACCGAGCTCCAAACGCATCCCCTGCGCCGGCAGATCATCTGCACCGCGCTGGCCAACGACATGATCAATCTTGGCGGGATCACCTTCGCTTTCCGGGCCATCGAGGAAACCACCGGGAGCGCGGCCGCTCTCGCAAGGGCCTTCGTGGCAGTGCGCGAGGCCTTTGACCTTCACTGGATCGCGGACTGGACCGTCGGGCTTCCGTCCGCTGTTCCGACGCAGCACGCGGCGGAGCTGGCTTTGTATGTGCGGAGGATGTTGGACCGTGCCATCCGTTGGTACCTGAATCATGATCATCGGGACCAGCCAGTGGAACAGGCCCTCGGCAGGATCATGCCGGCCATGGACGTCCGGCGGAACCCAACAGCGATTTATCTGCGCGGCGAAGACGTCGACCTCGGGCAAGACCTCCTGACACGTTGGGAGGCCATCGGGATCCCGCCTGACATCGCACGGCGCTCGTTTGAAGTGGTCCTGAGCGTATATCTATTGGATATCTCACTCATTGCAGAGCAGCTCGATGAACCCGTGGAGCGCATTGCTGACCTCTACTCCACCGTCTACCAGCGCATCGGGGCCCTGAAGTTGCTTCTGAAAATCACCGAGCTTCCTCGAGAAGACCGATGGGAGACACTTGCCCGGGCAGCCCTGCGCGACGATGTCTACTCGGCCGTGGCCGATATGACCATCGCAGTTCTCCGTACAACAAGCCCCAGCAGTCCCCAGCGCATGGACCCCACAGAACGAATCGCGGAGTGGGAACGTGGACACCAAGAGCAGCTCGCACGGATCAAGGACACTCTTGCCGAAGTCACCGGACCCGGTCCAGCCACAATCCATTCAATCTCCGTCGCGCTAAAGCTGCTTAGGACCCTCGTCCGTAGCTAAACTCGCTCGGCACAAGTGCGCCAGCCGGGAAGGCCGTCCAACAACTGGGAATAGAAGTTGATTTGGCCCCGGGTTCGCCGGGTGGATTCTAACGATCGTCGCAACACCTGATCATTTGCAGGAGTCGCAGTGGTGTGATTCGCAGCGATAAATGGCGGCGTTTTCGCGGCGCTAAATGTCACCCCTGGTGCCCGTACGCCGATACGTCAGCGACCGTTCTCACGGGAGAAGCTAGTCGGTCTTGGGGTCACTGAGTAGGGCGACGGAGGGATCCCGGTAGTTGACGCCCACCGACCATCCCCTCGCGAAGCGGGCGTTGGCGATTTCACTGAGCTCCCGACTGCTCTTCTCGGGATAGGTCAGCCGGATCCACTCGTAGTCCCACTCCTGCATCGCCCGCACGTGGCGGACGCGCTTGTTTGCGCGCATCTGGACCGCGAGGTCCAAGAACGATCGAACTGTGCGCTATGCCCTCGATGATTCCGCTCAACCCCTGACGGTGACGTCCTACACGTACGAGGCACTTCCGGTCGATGAGCAGGCTACCGTGCCGTCCCCGGAGGCCATCACCGCGGCCCTGGAGCACGACCCAGCGAGTCCTCTCGACGCCTGAAGACCTAAGAAATCGTCCACGCAAACATCCACGCTGCGTTTCGACGGGTGTCCCTCATATGTTGGAACGCGTCTCAGGCCGCTATCCGGCCAACGTCGTCCTGGGGGAGCCGACATCCCGCCGCACACCAGATCAAAGAACTCAGTACGCGCATCCCAAGAAAACACATTGACCATCAAACAATCCTTCAGTCAGAGCGTTGCAACGACCATATGACTTTGCCCGAGTTTTATGGGCCGTAGCTGACCCCGCGTTGTTGTTGGGGTTGCCGGCAGTCACTGGCCTGCTGGGTACCACACCCGCTGTCCGTCAACGCGGGCGAAGGGGGTCAGGGTGTGGGGTTTGGCGGACTTCTCCGTCATGATGTCCAGGACCTCGACGTTCCGGACCAGCAGCGCGTCACCGATCAGCGACCGGTGGCAGCGCCAGGGGACTGCCTCCGCGCACATGACCGCCGCGTTGTTGGCCTTTCCGCGTTCCAGCAGCTGGTCAATGGCGCGGGAGAATTCTTCGGTCTGCATGTAGTCCGCGTACCCGCGGAAGGAAGCGTTTCGCCAGGCGCCGTTGGGGCTGTCTTTCCGGGCGTGCCGGAGGCCGCCGAGGGATTCCATCCGGCGGTAGGTGATCCCGTGGGAGCGCACGCTCGCGGCCAAAGCGTCCGCGTTGTACTGCGGATTGTGCCGCGACTTCGGGATGGTGCGGACATCGATCAGCTTCTTGACGCCGTGGGCCTTCAGAATGCCGATGAATTCGTCGATGGGATGCGTGGAGTGCCCCACCGTGAAGATGGTGATGTCCGTCATGTCCGTCATGCCCCCATGCTAAGGCGGCACGGCGGCACGGCGGCCCGTGCTGGTGACCCGTAGCTGCTGCGGCGGCGAAGCGGACAGGATGTTCTGATGGACCTACGAACTGCGACCCACGATCTACGACCTACGAACTGTGAAGGGAACGGGCAGGCAATGACTTCATCCTCCATCGACGATTTCGTGAACCGGCTCGCGGCCGTGGCGACAGGGCCGGCGTGCACCAACTTCTTCGATCACTCCGCGCCGGAAAATACGCAGCGCCGACGGAACCTGGGAACCTATTTGCAGGAAATGCTGGACCGCTCCCCGAAGGTGCTGCTGCTGGGGGAGGCCCCCGGCTTCAGGGGCATGCGGATCACCGGCGTTCCCTTCACCAACCGCACCATGTTCGAGGGCCCGGCGAACAGCTTCGGTCTGTTTGGGCCGGGCAAGGGCTACGTGCTGCCCGCCGAAGCTGCGGGGGTTGCGGCGGAGCCGACGGCCACGGTGATGTGGGAGGTGCTGGCCGAGCTGGAATTCCTTCCCCTGCTCTGGAGTGCCTGCCCGTGGCATACCCACGTGCCCGGGCGGCCGCTGTCCAACCGCACTCCGACGGCGGCCGAAGCGGCGCTGGGAACGCCGTTCTGGCAGGTGCTGATTGAGGATTTCCCCATCGAAACGGTGGTTGCGGTGGGCAATGTGGCGCACCGCAGCCTGCAGCGCAGCGGCCTGGACACACCAAAAATCAGGCATCCCGCCCACGGTGGCCGGTCCGGCTTCCAGCGGGGACTGCAGGAGCTGCTCGCTGCCGGCATCGGGCAGTAAGTTCCTGGTGGAGCTGCCGGAGCCAGGAGGGGCAGCCATGCGACATCGACCAACGCGGGGTCACCTAAGGTCCATCCGGAGCGGTTTAATGGGCCGTGTCTGACTGTGAGGATTGGCGTGGCTAGTCGAGCAGGTGCAGCTGGTCGGGGGAGTCGAGATCCTCGCCCCGGGAGAGGTCGCTGCAGTCCACGAGGTCGATCAGCTCCGGATGGGCGTGCAGGAAGAAGCGCGCCCCGGCGTCGCCCGTTGCCGTTTCCGCGGCTTCAACCCGGAGGGTGGAGTCCAGCAGCAGCGGGTGCCCGCGCTGGAGTGTCCCGTCCGGGCCGCGGTAGGCGGCGGCCGTGACGCGGCCCGGCCGGTGGGATGCCAGCAAGCGGGCGACGGCCGCCGGGGTCAGGAGGGGCTGGTCCACCAGCGCGATCAGCACATCGTCCTCGGGGGCCGCCGCGGCCACTCCCCGCCGGAAGGAGCTGCCCATCCCGCTGACCCAGTCCGGATTGTCGATGACCCGGTGCCGGCTGAGATCGGTGGCGGCGCGGACCCCTGCCGCGTCCGCGCCGAGCACGGCCACCACTTCCCGGCAGCCGCCGGCGAACAGGACATCTGCCAGCACTTCAACGAGCGTGCGGCCGCGGAACCGGAGCAGCGCCTTGGGCCCGAGTCCCAGCCGTGTCCCGGCGCCGGCGGCCAGCAGCACCGCCGTCGTGCTGTGTGCCCCGGGTGTTCCGCTGCCGCTCATCTGCCCACCCTAACGCCCGACGGCGGCGCTTAGCTGCCGCGGTACGTGGAGTAGGCGAACGGGCTCAGCAGGAGCGGCACGTGGTAGTGGGCCTCGGACTCGGCCACGCCAAAGGTGAGCGTCACTTCCGGGAAAAACGTCTCGGTGCCGCTGGCGGCGAAGTACTTTCCGGTGTCGAAAACCAGGCGGTAGGTCCCGGAGGACAAACGCTCCGGCCCCAGTTGCCGGATGCGTCCGTCCGCATCCGTGGCGCCCTCGGCAATCCGGACCCACTGCCCGCCGTCGCGCGCCTCAAGGATCACCGGGACGTCCGCCGCAGGTTTGCCCGAGCCGGTGTCCAGTACATGAGTGGTCACATGGGACATGCTCATCTGCCGATCAGTCCTTCGATCCGGAGCGCCGCGATTTCCCGCAGCTGCTCGCCGATGATTGTCTGTTCTTCTTCCGGGGTGTGGGTGAGCCTGCTGGTGAGCGCGGCGAGGATCTCCGTGCGGCTGCGGCCGGCCGCACGGATCAGGAACACCTGCCCGAACCTCTCTTCGTAGATCCGGTTGCCTTCTGCCAGGGCCGCCGCGACGGCAGCGTCGGCGTCGCCGAGTCCGGCCTGCTCCGCCTGGGAAAGCCTGGCTTCGGTGCTGTTTCCTCTGGCCTGCTCGCCGATCCGGGGGTGGTGGGCAAGCGCTGCTTCGATCTCGGCCGGGGTGAAGGGGTTGGCCGCGCCGCGGGCGGCCTCGAGGAGTGCTTCGAGGTTGGCATAGGGCCGTGCGTCGGCAAGGGCATCGATCCAGCGCTGGATGTCCAGGCAGGGGCGCAGGGTATCGGCAGCTTCCGTCCGGCCGGCCGCGTTGAACTGTGCAAGGTGCATGAGACAGGTCCTCGGGTTCGGTGCTGGCATTCATGCGGCGGGCAGTGCGGACAGTACATTCGGCATCATGGAACTGGTGTTTCAGGATCTGTATAGAGCCAAGCGCACGCTCTCACGGGTGTCAACCTTCTGGGACGGCGCGGGGAACTGTGGGGCGAAGAGACCGAGCCGCCCTGCTGGGTGCCGTGACAGCTGTTTCATAGCTCCGGCATAGCTGGCTTGGCTAGCCTGGACCCCTATGGAAGAGCACATTGCACAGCAGCCCCACGACCGTCATCCCGGCAGCCCGGGCTCCCGACCGCGCTCCCAGGCGTTCCGCCGGCCCCGCGTACTCCTGATGATGCTGTGCGCCGCGGTTCTGGCGGTGGCACTGGGCGCTGGTTTCCATTCCGCTGCGCAGGCGCGTTCGACGGCGGCCGCCCAGCCTGCGGGCCAGTCGGAGAGCCAGGCCCCGGCGTCGGCTCCGGCCTCACCGGCCGCCTCACCGGCCACTCCGGCCACAGGAACCATCGATGCGGAACTGGACGCCGAAATCAACGGCATCATCGACGCCCACCCTGACTATCAGATCGGCGTCGCGCTCCTTGACCTGTCGGCCGGCGCCGATGCGGCCGGGGCGGTCCACGAATACGGTGTCCCCTCGGCGTTCGTCGCTGCCAGTACCGCCAAGGTCCTGGCCGCCGAGGCCTACTACCACCTGGTGGAAACCGGGGCAGCATCCCTCGACGATCCGCTGGGTGCCTACACCGCGGAATTCCAACTCAAGGCGATGATCCAGCAGAGTGACAACGACTCCTGGTCACTGATCATGGACGCTGTCGGCCACACGGAGATGACGGACTATGCGGCATCGATCGGCGTGGACTACCGCCCCGAAAGTAACACGCTCACCCCGGCGGAGATGGCCCACATCCTGTCCGGGCTCTACACCGGAACGCTGCTGGACCCCGTACACACCTCTCAGCTGCTGGGCTACATGCAGGACACCAACTATGAAACCCTCATCCCGGCCGCCGTCCCCGCCGACATCACGGTCTTCCACAAATACGGCCTGCTGGGCGGAGAGCTGCACGACGCCGGCATCCTCGCCCGGGACGGCAGCTCCTACGCCCTCGTCGTCTACACCAGGGGTGAGGATTTGGGCAGCGTCCCGGAGCGGACCGACGCCATCCACCAAATCACGGCGGCCGTGGCGGATGCCTTGTTCTAAGCCAGTAGCCGAACGCCCCGGTCTGCTGTGCCTCGCCGCCGAGGGCCGGCACGCATACACCGAGGACCGGCACGCATACGCAAGGGAGCCAAGGGACATGTCCCCTGGCTCCCTTAGTCGACTGCGCCGGCGGATGCTCAGTGGATCCTGGCCACATCACTCATTTCCCAGCGGGTCCAGTCGGACCAGTTGTCGCTGTTGCCGCTACGGACGCGGAAGGAAACGAGTTGGTAGACGTCGTCGAGGCCTCGGCTCCACTGGTAGCTGTGCAGCGTCACGGAGTCGTCACGGCGATCGAAGGACTCCCAGAACTTGGTCTTCCCGAGCAGGTCGTCGCGTCCGCGGTGGTCGTCATTAAAGCGCTGTTGCCGGATTTCCACGGTTTTGTTGCCATTGCAGTCCACCCGGATCCGGAAGTCCACTTTGTCGTTGTGTTTGGTGGGCTTCAGGGGATCCACGGTGCAGCCGCGTTCGGAGGTTGATGCAATGACGGAGTCTGCCCGCCATGACCACACCGCGGCACCACCGTAGTCACGGCGGCGGCTTTCCCCTCCAGCTCAGTTAGCTCGCCCGTATTCTGCGGGGAGTCAAACCGGCGTCCACCCAGGGTAAATGGGAGACCCGGTCCATTAATCCTCCGCCTGCTCCGGTCCATGATCAAGAGGCAGGCTACGGGCGCGATTTCCCCAGGAACGCCAGCAGCGCCTCGTTGACCTCGGCGGCGTGCGTCCAGATCATGCAGTGCGGAGCGCCCTCGATCTCCACATACTCGGCACCGGGCAGGGCCTTGGTGAACCGCCGGCCCGTGACGTCGATCGGCAGGATGTTGTCCGCCGTGCCGTGAACGATCAGCGCGGGGACATCGATCTTGGGGATGTCGGCCCTGAAATCGGTGAGCCAGGTCGGCTGCGCCGCTGCCGAGGCGGTGGGGCCGCCCGACGTCGCGAGGTTCCAACTCGCCAGCATGACTTCCGCGCTGAGCCGGGGCGTGCCGAGGAAAGTGTCGCTGTTGTAGAAGTTCTTGAAGAACTCAGTGAAGAAGGCGTAGCGGTCGGCGGTGACGGCGTCCAGCAGGCCGTCGAACACGGCCTGCGGGACGCCGTCGGGGTTGTCCTCGGTTTGCAGGACGTAGGGCTCCAGCGAGGCGAGGAACACGGCCTTCGCCACCCGGGCCGAGCCGTAGGTGCCGAGGTACCGGCCCACCTCGCCGGTTCCCATCGAGAAGCCCACCAGCACGGTCTCGTTCAGGTCCAGGCTGGTGAGCAGGGTGTTGAGGTCCGCGGCGAAGGTGTCGTAGTCGTAGCCGTCGGTGGGCTTGCTGGACTGGCCGAAGCCGCGGCGGTCGTAAGTGATGACCCGGTAGCCGGCGCCCAGCAGCGCCGTCGTCTGCTTCTCCCAGGAGGATCCGTCCAGCGGGTAGCCGTGAATCAGGACCACCGGCTGCCCGGCCCCGTGGTCCTCGTAGTAGAGCTCGATGTCGGTGCTGTTCTCGGTTCCAACCTTGATGTAAGCCATGTCAGCAGTCCTCTCGGTACGGTTCGGAAGTTTGTGCAGGAGCGGCCCAGCGCTGGTGCCACTGTACGGAACCAACGCAGGTGGGCAACAGGGCGTTCCGGGACCGCATTTCCAGGCAGCATACCCCTAGGGGTATAGTTACGGAGAGACGGACTTACGAAAAGGAGAACCACATGTGCCGACAGGTTGCATGCAAGGAATGCGGTAAGACCACCTGGGCCGGCTGCGGCCAGCACGTTGACCAGGTCATGCGGGGAGTCAAGAGCGCCGACCGCTGCAAGGGTCACCAGGGTGGGGTCAGCACCTGTTCCGGTTTCTTCGCCAAGCTTTTCGGCCGCTGACCGCTTCCGGGGACCCGCCTACTCCAGCATCGCTTTGGTGACGACACCCGCCAGCTCGTGGATCATATTCAGCCGTTCCTCGCTCTCGCCGTCCTCGCCCCAGGTGTAAATGGCCAGCGCGTAGGACCGCTCGCCGGACGTCAGGACGGCCGCGTCGTGGACATAGCCCCCCAGTTCGCCGTACTTGTGCTGCACCGTGATGTCCGGGCCGACGGCGGCCGGGATGAGCCGTTCGTTGTTGGTCTGCTGCATGTAGCCGAGCAGTTCCTGGGTGTGCTCCGCGTTGAGCAGCTTGCCCGTGGACAGCTGTTTGAGCAGCTCCGCCATCTCGGCCGGCGTCAGCAGGTTCTGCTCCGGGTCGTAGCTGATCCTGATGGACGCGGCGTAATCGATCAGCCGGGGGTAGCCGATGTCCTGCATCAGCAGCAGCCAGGCGTCGTTGCTGCTGGCGTTGACCATCGCCTTGAGCTGGAATGCGGCGTCGTAGCTCCCCAGTGGCACGTCCAGCGACTTCTCGCCGGTCTCCACCAGATGGTAGTAGGCGGCCGCCGTGATGATTTTGGCGGTGCTGGCTGCCACGAACTCGGAACCGTCGCCGTAGCTGCGCCGCTCCCCGCCGCGCGTGTCCGCAAGCACGACGCCGATCCGGTAGCCGGAGTTTTCGGTCAGGATCCGCTGGATGTCGGCGTCGAGGGCGACGGCGGCCTGCGCGGCCAGGGCCTCCGGGGAGGGCGTTTGGGGGGCCGGCGCCGCGGCGTGCTCCTGCCGCTGATTCTGCGGGCCGGCTAGGAAGTCTGTCCCGGCGGCCGGACCGGTGCGGACGACGGCGACGGTCACCAGGCCGAGCAGCACTAAGGCCGTGACCACCCAGACCAGGATCAGCTTCCTCCGGGCGCTGAAGAAACCGGCGGCCGGACGGGATGGTCCCGAGGGGTTCATGGTGCAGCACCTTTCACGTCACAGAAGGGGAGGGTTCCTGCAATGTATGCCCGGCCGGGGGGCATGTCCAAAAGACTCGCGGGGGCAGCGCGAAGCTCAGGGCAAACTCCCGGCCGGACGGGAGTGGACGGGTTGGCCGGGCCGGTGGCGCCAGTGCCGTCAACTGGCGGGGTGCACCACTAGGCTGGCAGGTATGCCGAGGAAAATAACTGTGAGCCTGCCGGACGCGACCCTGCGTGAGTACCTCCAGCCCCACACCGACGTCACCGTCCTGGAATGGGACCTGTCCGGGGAGCCGCCCCGGCCGCGCATCGACATCGTGGTCCCGCCCTATATGGGCGGCATGCAGGTCCTGCGGGGCCTCACAGCTGTGGAAACCGGGCTCGTGCAGAGCCAATCGATCGGATATGACGGCGTCGCGGAGTGGCTGCCGCCGGGCCGCGTGTTCGCCAATGCCGCCGGCGTCCACGAAACCTCCACCGCAGAATTGGCCCTCGCCCTGATCCTGGCCAGCCAGCGCGAGTTCCCGCGGCTGCTGAGCAACCAGCAGGAGGGCCGCTGGGAAACCCGGCCCACCGCCAGCCTCGCGGACCGGCGGGTGCTGATCGTCGGCTACGGCGGTGTCGGCAAGGCGATTGAAGACCGGCTGCTGCCCTTCGAGACCACCGTGACCCGCGTGGCCAGCCGGGAACGGACCGACCCGCGGGGCCACGTCCACGGCATCGCGGAGCTGCACGCCCTGCTGCCGGAGCACGACATCGTGGTCGTCGGCGTCCCGCTCAGCGACGCCACCCGCCACCTCATCGACGACGCCTTCCTTTCGGCCATGCCCGACGGCGCGCTGCTGGTCAACGTCGCCCGCGGACCGGTCGCGGACACCGACTCACTGGTCCGGCACACCGCCTCCGGCCGGATCCGCGCAGCCCTGGACGTCACCGATCCGGAGCCGCTCCCGCAGGACCACCCGCTCTGGCGGACCCCCGGAGTGATCATCAGCCCGCATGTGGGCGGGGCGAGTTCGGCCATGCGCCCGCGGATGGGACGGCTGGTGCAGCGGCAGATCGAGCTGATGCTGGCGGGCGAACCGCCGGCGAACGTCGTGCTGGGCGGCTGATATGACTTGAGTTAGTCCTTCCCAAACACCTCCGGAGATGTCAGGACGCGATGTGTCAGATTCCCTTGGGGCCCAGGCCGGGTTGATCCGCGGGTCCTCCCGATACCTTCAGAGGTGTTTGTTATGTCTGTTCAGGCCGCGGTGGCCATTGATTTGCCCGTGATGTGGCTGTCGATGTCGGCAAGACGGTGGTTGCGTTATCGGTTACCGATGCGGGCCGGCACCGCCAGTTGGGTCCGGTGGACTTTGAGTTGACGGGGCCGGGCTTGGAGCCGGCCTCTGAACTACTCGGGAAGAATTAGCGTGAGCCTCAGGCGGGAACTCTGGCGTCGGAACGGTCGGCATCGGACGTGGCGTCCGCCGGCAGGGACTTCAGCCCGGCCGCGCAGCCAACGATCCCGGCGATGAACAGCACCTTCAACAGGCTGAAGGGTTCGACGCCGGTGGCCATGGCCCAGCCGACGGTCAGGGCAGCGCCTATTCCTACCCATACGGCGTAGGCGGTGCCCAGTGGGATGCTGCGGATGGCGGCGCCCAGGCCGATCATGCTCAGGGTGGTCGTCACGGCGAAAACCACGGTGGGGAGGGGAACTGTGAGGCCGTTGGACAGGCCAAGGGCGGTGGCCCAGACGGCTTCCAGCACGGCGGAGCCAAACAGCAGCAACCACGCAACGGAACGCTTGCTCATTACGCCACCACCTTCAGGCCAACCACGCACGCGGCGATGCCGGTCAGCAGCAGCAGGCGCGCCGTCGTCGGGCGTTCAGCCTTGGTGAGCATCGCGTATGCGGAGGTCAGTATCACGCCGACGCCTACCCAGACGGCGTAGGCCGTTCCGGTGGGGATGGTCTGCATGGCGATGGCGAGGCCGGCCATGCTGGCGAGGACGGAGGCCAGGAAGAGGAGCGCGGGGGCGATGCGGCGCCTGCCGGAGACCTGGAAGGTCCGGTGCAGCGCGGCGGCCCAGACGGCTTCCAGCGCTCCGGAGGAGACGAGGATTAACCACGACATGACAGATCCTTGGGCCACGCTTCTAGCGCCCGACGGCGGGTGGCCGGGGCGGTGGGTTGGTACCGGGGCCTCCCGCAGTACACAACGAAAGGCCCCGGGGTGTGCTGCGTACTCAATCCGTCTCAGGTCCGGTGCAGAAGAAGCACTCCCCGGGTTCGAGGCTTGAGTCGCAAGTCATTTCGATGAGGTGTTCATCGGCATCCTTTAGCACAACGCCTACTTATGCCATGGTGGCGAACATGAGGGCCATGATGGCGGCGCCGAGGGCTTCGAGGCTGTGTTGTTTTCGGGGGGAGTGTTTTGGGGCTGTTTTGCTTGTGGCTGTAGTTACCGGTTTCCGGTTGCGCAGCAGGAGGGCGATGAAGACCAGCGCTGCGGTTGCGAAGATGATTGTCAGCGGGGTGGCGAGGTTGGGTAGGTTATCGAGGGTTGCGCTGGCTGTGGTGGTTGTTGGGCGGGGCACTGCGTGGTGCGTGTTGGGCAGTGGAATGGCGTGTTCGGGGCCAGTGGTGATGTGGCTTGTCATCATGGTGATCATCAGGGCGGCGCCAGCCATGCTGAGGCTGTGGTAAAGGCATTTCAGTCGGCCCTGGCTGCCTGCGCAGAGTACTTTGAATTCGGGCCGGGCGACGGCCTGGATGATGAACCAGAGGGCGGCGCTGGTGAGGATGGCGATCTGCGCGAGCATGGTGGAGGGTGCGAGGTTCCAGAGCATGGCGGCCATGAGGATGTTCATGAGGGCGTGGAGGGTGTTGTTGACCCGGTCGGTGAGTTGGTGTGGCTTGGTGGCCTGAACGAGGTGGTAGCTTCCGCTGAGCAGCAGGACGGCTGTGAGGGTCCAGGTAATTGCTGGGATGTTGAACACGCGGATCACACTCTCGCTACTGGGTTGGGGTTAGGTACAGGTCGGTCCCCGGTGCTGTAGGTAGAGCACCGGGGACCGCCCGTTTAGTGTTGTTCGTTTTCCAGCTTTGGTTCGCGTGCCTGGTTTATGGCTTTCCCCGAAGCTGGGCCCGGTTTATTTATCGGTGGTGCAGCAGGTTTCGGTGTTGGTGGTGGTGGTTCTGTTTTCGTTGCTGGGGAGGTTCAGGGTGGGGTTTTGGTCGAAGAAGCCGTGGGG
>NZ_JAVDVQ010000040.1:0-18030 GCF_031456935.1 Arthrobacter ginsengisoli
GCACACTATTGAGTTCTCAAACAACAGACACACCCGGCACCACCACAACCAACATTCAGTCGCGGATCGCTCCGGAGCAACTTCACAAACTTACCGGGCCGCTTCACCCTTGTCAAATCGGCGCCCCAACCCGTTCTCGCCGTGAGGCTTCTGGGTCTTGGTGGCCGTTCAACTCCGGGGAGCAGCGCGGAAATAAACTCTACCACCACTTTGCCCCGGTGACAAAGCGGGCCGGGAGCGCGCTGCTGCGGGGCACCAAAAGGCCCGGAATCAAGCGGATTCCGGGCCTTTTGAGGAAGTGAGGAAGTCTGGGCCGCCGCTGTCCGCGGCGGACTCCCCCGCGTCAGTCCACGAGTTTGAAATACGCTGCGCCGAGCGGAGGCAGCGTGACGGTGAGCGTGGCGGGCTGGCCGTCAGTTTCGAGGTCAGCCGCTGTCAGGGCGCCCTTGTTCAGGACACCGGAACCGCCGTACACGACGGCGTCGGTGTTCAGCAGCTCCTGCCACGTCCCCGCCGAGGGGACGCCGAGACGGAAGTCGGTGTGCGGGCCCCCCGAGAAGTTGAAGGCGCACACCACGGAGTTGCCCGCTGCGTCCCGGCGGATGAATGTCAGGACGTTGCGGTCTGCGTCCCCGCCGTGGATCCACTGGAAGCCGGCGGGATCGTTGTCCTGTTCGTAGAGCGCGGGCGTGGCGGTGTACAGCTCATTGAGGTCCTTAGTCAGAAGCTGCAGGCCCTGGTGCGCCGGAATCTCCGCCAGCCACCAGTCCAGGCCGTGCTGCTCGGACCATTCTGCCTCCTGGCCGAATTCGGTGCCCATAAAGATCAGCTGCTTGCCCGGGTGCGCCCACTGGAAGCCGAGGAAGGCACGCAGGTTCGCCAGCTGCTGCCAGCGGTCTCCCGGCATCTTGCGCAGCATCGAACCCTTGCCGTGCACAACCTCGTCGTGACTGATCGGCAGCAGGAAGTTCTCCGTGTAGGCGTAGACCATCGAGAAGGTGATGGTTCCATGGTGCCACCGGCGGTTGACCGGGTCCTCGGATATGTACTTGAGCGAGTCGTGCATCCAGCCCATGTTCCATTTGATCCCGAAGCCCAGCCCGCCCTTGCTGGTGGGCGCCGTGACGCCTGTGAACGCCGTGGATTCCTCGGCGATCATGACCGCGCCGGGGTGCGTCTTGTAGACCGTGGCGTTGACTTCCTGCAGGAACGCGATGGCCTCCAGGTTCTCCCGTCCGCCGAAGCGGTTCGGCTGCCACTGCCCGTCCTCGCGGGAGTAGTCGAGGTAGAGCATCGAAGCCACGGCGTCCACCCGCAGACCGTCGATGTGGAATTCGTCGAGCCAGTACAGCGCGTTCGCAACCAGGAAGTTGCGCACCTCGGTACGGCCGTAGTCGAAGATCAGCGTTCCCCAGTCCGGGTGTTCGCCGAGGTTCGGGTCGGCGTGCTCGTAGAGGGGTTCGCCGTCAAACCGGGCGAGCGCCCACTCGTCCTTCGGGAAGTGCGCCGGCACCCAGTCCAGCAGTACACCAATGCCGGCCTGGTGTAGTTCGTCCACGAGGTACCGGAATTCGTCGGGATGGCCGAAGCGGGAGGTCGGCGCGAAGTACGACGTGACCTGGTAGCCCCAGGATCCGCCGAACGGGTGCTCCGCCACCGGCATGAACTCCACATGGGTGAAGCCGAGCCACTTGACGTATTCGACCAGTTCCTTGGCCAGCTCTTTGTAGCTGAGCCCGATCCGCCAGGAGCCAAGGTGCACTTCATAGACACTCATCGGCGAGTTGTGCGGATCCAGACCGGCCCGGGCTTCCATCCACTCCACGTCCTTGAAGGCGTAGGAGGGCTCCACAACACGCGACGCCGTCAGCGGCGGAATCTCGGTGCCAAAGGCCAGCGGATCCGCTTTCTCCACCCAGTACCCGTGCTTGCTCCGGATTTCAAATTTGTAGCACGCCCCTGCTAGAACGCCGGGAATAAACAGTTCCCAGACCCCCGAGGAGCCCAGGGATCGCATCGAGTGCTGCCGGCCATCCCAGCCGTTGAAGTCACCCTTGACCCGGACTGCCTGGGCATTGGGCGCCCACACCGCGAAGGACACGCCGTCGACATCGCCCAGGGCGGATTTGTAGTGCTGGACGTGCGCGCCGAGCACATCCCAGAGGCGCTCGTGGCGGCCTTCGCTGACCAGGTGCAGGTCAAGCTCGCCAATCGTGGGCAGGTAACGGTAGGGATCGTCGGTTGCCTGCGGCGGCTGGCCCTTGTAGGTCACCTCCAGCCGGTAGTCTGGCACGTGGCCGGTCTCCAGCGGCTCCAGCACGGCAACCCACACCCCGCCGGATTCGTGCGTCATCGGGTACGTGCCGGCAGCGGTCACAACGGAGACGGCTTCGGCGAGGTGCTTGACCGTGCGGATGGTGACGTGTCCGTAGTCGTCAAGGTGCACGCCTAGAACCGAATGTGGCGCGTGGTGTTCGCCCGCGGCGACCCTCGCCAGGGTATCCGCATCCACCGGCAGTGGATTTCCGGGACTGTCGATACGTGCTGAACCTGTCATTTTGATACCTTCCGCTGCGGTTTCGGCCGGGAGGCCGGAACCTGTACTTCCGAGGAGACGACGTGATGCGTGGACCGGAATGGAAAGCCAGTCTGGCCTGTTCCGGAGTTCATAGATGACTTCGTAGAGGGCTTTGTCGAGCCAAAGCCCCACAAAGAGGGGCGAATCGCGGTCGATGCTGCCGGGGATGACTTCGGCGTAGCCGGCCAGGAAGGCCGCGGCGCAGTCGTCCACCCAGCTTTCCGGGACGTCAGCCTCCGGGTGCTCCCGGGCGGCCGCGCCGGCAGCGTAGTCAAAGGACCGCAGCATTCCGACGACGTCCCGCAGCGGGACGTCCGGGAAATTTCGCTCCGAGACCGGCCGGAGCGGCTCCCCCTCGAAGTCGAGGATGGCCCAGCGCGGCGGTTTCCCGGCGCCGCCCGGAACCTGGAGGATCTGGCCGAGGTGGAGGTCGCCGTGGATCCGCTGGAGCGGCCCGGCGCCGCTGCCTTCGAGGCGCCCCAAGAGCCTGTCCAGCGCTGCACGGTAAGGGCCGACGGCGGACCCGGCCTGGGCCCAGGACTGCCGCACCCGCTGGGCGACGCCGGGCGCGATGTCGCCTCCCGGGACGGATTCGGAAGCAACGCCCAGTGCCTGCGCCAGGCGGCGGTGCACCGTTGCGGTGGCGGCGCCGAGCGCGCGGGCCTCCGCGGTGAAACTCCGGCCGACGCTCGCGGCGTTGACGGCCAGCCGCCAGGCATCCAGCCCGCCGGCGAGGAACTCGTGTGCCACGGCCAGTTCGCCATGCACGGGCCCGGCGCCCTGTTCCCCGGCCGGTGCCTGCCACTCGCCGGTGACCCAGCCGAGGGTTGCGGGCACCTCAGCGGTGCGCCCGGCGGTCAGGGCAGCACCGATCTCCACTTCAGGGTTCTGCCCGTCGGAGAGCACCCGGAAGAATTTCAGGATCGCGGCCGAGTCGCCGTCGTCGACAATCACGGAACTGTTGGACTGTTCCCCGGTGAGCACCTTCACGACGCCGGTGGCCCGGGGCAGGCGGTAGCCGGACTCCACGAGGTGGCCGGCGGCGTTTCCCGCGGGGGTGGTACCTCCGAGGCGGATGAGTTCCAGCCACGCCGCGATGAACGCCGGGTCGTGGACGCCGTCGTAAATCCACCGGTCTTCGGGTGCTCCGGCGGGGCCGGCCCCGGAGACTTGCCCGATCAGCGCTGATTCGGCCCCGGCCAGGGGCGACCGGCGGATACTGAGCGGGACCTGGACGACGTCGGTCCGCGAGCCGTCCGGCGTCGGGTAGCTCACGGCCAGCAGCTGCACCTCGAGTTCGGCTGCGTCGGGCGCGCCGCCGGGACCGTTGACGAGGCTCAGGCCCCCGGCGGTCTCGAAGCTGAACGCCGCACTCTTGACGGGGAACCAGCGCTGGCGCGGCAGCCAGTCGCCGAGCAGTCCGCTCAGGGCAGGGGTAAGGGTCGGTCGGGTCATGTCAGCCTTCGATGGACAGGATGGGCATGGCCTGGGTGTAGGGCGACGCGGGGTTGGAGGCAGCCGAGCGAATCCGCAGCCAGAAGAAGTCGTGGCTGCCCAGGGTCAGCGTCAGGGTGCCGTCCTCCGAGATTGCCGGGAAGGCCTGGCCGCCGAACACGTCCCGGAGGCCCCGGCCGGCGAACCGCGGCACGCGCAGGGTGGTGGCCACCGGATGCTGGGACAGGTTGAAGGCGCACAGGACGGTCTCGCTGTCCTCGCCGGCGGCGTTGCCTTCCGGCAACTCGCGCAGGTACGCGAGGACCACGTCGTGGTCGGCTTCGACGTGTTCAAAGCCGCCCAGCCCAAAGGCCGGGTGGTTCTTCCGGACGCTGAGGATCTGGCGGGTCCAGCGCAGCAGCGAGCCTGAGTGGGCTGCTTCAGCCTCGACATTGGCCATGCTGTAGTTGTAGACCAACGACTGGATCACCGGAAGGTACAGCTTGCCGGGGTCCGCATTGGAGAACCCGGCGTTGCGGTCCGGGTTCCACTGCATCGGGGTACGGACCGCGTCGCGGTCCTCAAGCCAGATGTTGTCGCCCATGCCGATTTCGTCCCCGTAGTACAGGAACGGGCTGCCGGGCAGGGAGAGCAGCAGGGCATTGATGAGTTCAATCTCGGAGCGGGAATTGTCCAGCAGCGGCGCCAGCCGGCGGCGGATCCCGATGTTGGCGCGCATGCGGGGGTCCGGCGCGTACCAGCCGAGCATGGCCGCACGCTCGTCGGCGGTAACCATTTCCAGGGTCAGTTCGTCGTGGTTCCGGAGGAACGTGCCCCACTGGGCACCTTCGGGAATGTCCGGGGTGTCCTTCATGGTCTCGATGATTGGTGCGGCTTTCTGGTCCCTCAGCGCGTAGTACAGCCGCGGCATGATCGGGAAGTGGAACGCCATGTGGCATTCCGGTTCCGCTTCGCTGCCGAAGTACTCCACCACCTCGGCCGGCGGCTGGTTGGCCTCGGCGATGATCACGCGGCCCGGGTAGCTTTCGTCGACCATCTTGCGCAGTTTCCGCAGGAACTCGTGGGTCTGCGGCAGGTTTTCGCAGTTGGTGCCCTCCTCCTCGAAGAGGTACGGGATGGCGTCCGCCCGGAAGCCGTCAATGCCCTGGTCCAGCCAGAACCGGACGACGTCGAAGAGGGCATCGATGACTTTGGGGTTCTCAAAGTTCAGGTCCGGCTGGTGGCTGAAGAAGCGGTGCCAGAAGAACTGGCGCCGGATCGGGTCGAAGGTCCAGTTGGATTCCTCCGTGTCCACGAAGATGATGCGGGCGTCTTCGTACTTCTCGTCCGTGTCGCTCCAGACGTAGAAGTCGCCGAAGGGCCCGTCCGGGTCCTTTCGGGACTCCTGGAACCAGGGGTGCTGGTCGGAGGTGTGGTTCAGGGGCAGGTCGATGATCACGCGCACGCCGCGGGCGTGGGCCTCCGCGACGAGGCGCTTGAAATCGCTGATGGTGCCGAATTCGTCCAGCACCGAGTTGTAGTCTGAGATGTCATAGCCGCCGTCCCGGAGCGGGGACTGGAAGAAGGGCGGGAGCCAGAGGCAGTCGACACCGAGCCACTGCAGGTAGTCCAGTTTGTCGATCAGCCCGTGGAAGTCGCCCGAGCCGTCACCGTTTCCGTCCGCAAACCCGCGGACCAGCACCTCGTAGAAGACCGCCTTCCGGTACCAGTGCGGATCATGCTGGAGGCCGGGCGCGTTCAGTTCAAAGGTTCCCTTCGGGCTGAAGTGCTGGTTGGGATTCGTCGGGCTGAAACTCACGCGGGCTGCCTCCGGATGCTAAGAATGTGTGCGGGTTCGACATGAGCGTCCAATCGAACGTAGTTGTACTCCCCCCACTCCCAGCTCTCGCCGGTCAACAGATCATCCACCATGAACCGGCCATTGTGCGTCAGGTTCTCCGGGTCCAACTCCAGTGCCGCCAGGTCCAGCGTCACCGTGCTCTCGCGGATGCCGTGCGGATCGACGTTGACAACGATGATCAGGGTGTCCTTCGTGCCGTCCGGGAGAACTTTGTGCTTTGAGTAAACGACGGTGGCGTTGTCCGTGCTCTCGTGCACGGTCAGGTTCTGCAGGTCCCCCAGGGCGGGGTGGGCGTGCCGGATCGCGTTGAGCCGGCCGAGGTAGGGCGCCAGCGTCCGGCCGGATTCGGCGGCCGCGTCCCAGTCACGGGCCTTGTACTCGAACTTCTCGTTGTCGATGTATTCCTCGGCGCCGGGCCGGGCCACGTGCTCATAGAGTTCGAAGCCGGCGTAGACGCCCCAGATGGGACTCGCCGTGGCGGCCAGCGCGGCCCGGATCTTGAACGCCGGCGGCCCGCCGTACTGCAGGAATTCGGTCAGGATGTCCGGGGTGTTGACGAAGAAATTCGGCCGGAAGTAGGCCGGGGACTCGTGGCTGACCTCCTGGAAGTATTCCTCCAGCTCCTTCTTCGTGTTCCGCCAGGTGAAGTAGGTGTAGGACTGCTGGAAGCCGGCCCGGCCCAGCGCGTGCATCATGGCCGGGCGGGTGAACGCCTCGGCGAGGAAAACGACGTCGGGGTGCTTCTTGTTGACCTTGGCGATCAGCCATTCCCAGAACCACACCGGTTTGGTGTGCGGGTTGTCGACGCGGAAGATCTTGACCCCGTGGCTCACCCAAAGAAAAACAATGCGCAGGATCTCGTTGGAGAGGCCGGCGGGATCATTGTCGAAGTTGAGCGGGAAAATGTCCTGGTACTTCTTCGGCGGGTTTTCGGCGTAGGCGATGCTGCCGTCAACCCGGGTCGTGAACCACTCGGGGTGGCTTTCCACCCAGGGGTGGTCCGGGGCGGCCTGCAGGGCAAGGTCCAAGGCTACTTCCAGGCCCAGTTCGCCGGCCCGCGCCACGAAGGCGTCGAAATCCTCGAAGGTGCCCAGCTCCGGGTGGATCGCGTCGTGGCCGCCTTCCTTGGCCCCGATGGCCCACGGCGAGCCGGGATCGTGCGGTCCGGCCAGCAGGGTGTTGTTCGGGCCCTTGCGGTGCTGGATGCCGATCGGGTGGATCGGCGGCATGTAAATAATGTCGAAACCCATCGCCGCGACCGCGTCGAGGCGCCGGGCGGCGGTCCGGAAGTTGCCGGAGGTCCATTCGCCGGTTTCGTGGTTGCGGACGGCACCCTCGGACCGTGGGAAGAACTCGTACCAGGCGCCCCGGCCGGCGAGTTCGCGTTCCACGAGCAGGGGGTACTTCTCGGACACGGTGACAAGTTCACGGATCGGCTGGTGTCCGACGATGGCGGTCACCTCGGGGCTGAACCCGGCGGCGAGGCGTTCCTCGGCGGTCTTGCTGGTGTCATTGAGCCCGACGACGGCCATCCGGAGCGTCCGCCGGTCGGCGGACGGGCGGGAAGACTCCTCGGATGCCTCGGAGAGCAGCGCGGCACCCTCGGCCAGCATCAATTCGACGTCAATGCCGGCTTCGACCTTGACCTCGGCGTTGTGGTGCCAGGTGCCGTAGCGATCATGCCAGGCCTCGATCACGAAGGACCAGGTGCCGGTGGTGGACGGGGTCAGGAGTCCTTCCCAACGGTCGGATCCCTGCCCGCGCGGGCCCCGGGGCGGGGCGAGCCGGGTCCGCTGGCGCTCCTTCCCGCGGGGATCGAGCAGGACGGCGCTGACCCCAAGCTGGTCGTGGCCTTCGCGGAATACGGTGGCGCCCACCACGAGGGTCTCGCCCACCGTGGCCTTGGCAGGGAATTTCCCGCCTTCGACTGCGGGCTGGACGGCGGTGATCGGGAAACGGCCAAAGCGCAGGCCTTCCGTGATCAGGGCCTTCGGTTTTTCTTTGGACACGGCACTGCTTCGCGAGTTAGTCGTCACAGCCTCGACGTTAGCGATAAATCAGCCGGATTGCTAAGGCTGCTCCGTTTTTCTGGAGGTTTTCTGGAAGCCGGTCCGTCATTTATGCAAATGAGACAAAAAGCGGTTCCGGGCCTCCAACTTGTCAGTTAGTGTTTCGCAGGTGAAGGCAATCCGCAGATTTACCGTCCGAACCGTTCTCCCCGAGCCCATCCGGCCGCTGGCCCGGCTGGCCACCAACCTTCGGTGGTCCTGGCACCGGCCCACCCGGGATCTTTTCGAGGGCCTCAACCCGAAGATCTGGGCCGAAAGCGAGCACGACCCGGTGAGCTTCCTCGGCCTGGTCAGCAGGGAGGAGCTGCAGCGTCTCGCCGCGGACCTGGACGTGGTGCGCCGGGTCCACGCCGCCGCCGAGGACCTTGACCGCTACCTCGAACAGCCGCGCTGGTACCAGAGCCTGGGCGACGGAGCACCGGCGTGTATCGCCTACTTCTCCCCGGAATTCGGCATCACCGAAGTGCTGCCGCAGTACTCCGGCGGCCTCGGCATCCTCGCCGGCGACCACCTGAAGGCAGCCTCGGACCTGGGCGTGCCGTTGGTCGGCGTCGGCCTGCTGTACCAGGCCGGCTATTTCAAGCAGTCGCTGTCCCGCGACGCCTGGCAGCAGGAAACCTATCCGGTCCTGGATCCGGACGGGCTGCCGCTGACCCTGCTGCGTGAGGCCTCCGCCGACGGCAACGGCAAACCCATCCAGATTTCCCTGCCGCTCCCCCAAGGTAGGCGGCTGCTGGCGCACGTCTGGCGGGCCGACGTCGGGCGTGTTCCGCTCCTGCTGCTGGACTCCAACGTTCCGGGCAATGACGAGGCCGCACGCGGCATCACGGACCGTCTGTACGGCGGCGGCGGCGATCACCGCCTCCAGCAGGAACTCCTGCTCGGCATGGGCGGGGTCAAGGCCCTGCGCGCGTTCCAGAAACTCACCGGCAGCCCCGCACCGGAAGTGTTCCACACCAACGAAGGCCACGCCGGTTTCCTGGGGGTGGAGCGGATCCAGGAGATGATGGCCGCCGCCGAACCGCTGAGCTGGGAAGAAGCACTGGCCGCCGGACGCGCCTCCACCGTTTTCACGACCCATACCCCGGTCCCGGCCGGCATCGACCGCTTTGAAGTCTCGCAAATCCAGCACTTCTTCGACGCCGGGCTGGCTCCCGACGTGCCGGTGGCGAAGATCCTGAATCTCGGCCGCGAGGACTACACCGACGGCAACCCGTTCGTGTTCAATATGGCCGTGATGGGCCTGCGGCTGGCCCAGCGCGCCAACGGCGTGGCCAAGCTGCACGGCGTCGTGTCCCGCGGAATGTTCTCCGCGCTGTGGCCGGGATTCGACCACTCGGAGGTGCCCATCACGTCGGTCACCAACGGTGTGCACGTGCCCACCTGGGTTGACCCGCGCGTCTCTGCGCTGGCCCGTGACCAGTTCGGCGCCGACGCGGAAACTCAGGGCCGCTGGGACCTCGCCTACAACGTCAGCGACGAGGACGTCTGGGCCCTCCGCCGGGAGATGCGGATGTCCCTCGTGGAGGACGTCCGGCGCCGCCTCCGGGCCGCCTGGAAGAAGCGCGGGGCGGCCGACGCCGAGCTCGCGTGGACGGATTCGGTGCTGGACCCGGACGTCCTGACCATCGGCTTCGCCCGGCGTGTGCCGACCTACAAGCGACTCACCCTGATGCTGCGCGAACCGGAGCGGCTCAAGGCCCTGCTGCTGCACAAAACGCACCCGATCCAGCTGGTCATCGCGGGCAAGTCGCACCCGGCCGACGACGCGGGCAAGAAGATGATCCAGGACCTCGTCCGGTTCACCGACGACCCGGCGGTGCGGCACCGGATCGTGTTCCTGCCGAACTACGACATTGCCATGGCCCGGACACTGTTCCCGGGGTGCGACGTGTGGCTGAACAATCCGCTGCGTCCGCTCGAGGCATGCGGCACCTCGGGCATGAAGGCCGCGCTGAACGGCTCGCTCAACCTCTCGGTCCTGGACGGCTGGTGGGACGAGATGTTCGACGGCGAGAACGGCTGGGCGATTCCCACCGCCAACAACGACGCGTCCCCCGAGGAACGCGACGACATCGAGGCGGCGGCGCTGTACGAGCTGCTCGAGACACAGGTGGCCCCCCGCTTTTACGGGCTCACCGTGTCCGACGCCGCCGGTGCCGCGGGGCCCTCCCAGCCCGGCCGGCAGGCGGTCCCCACGCACTGGGTCTCGATGATCAAGCACACCATGTCGCATCTGGGTCCGGCAGTCTCCGCGGAACGGATGCTGAAGGACTACGTCAATGTCCTGTACCGGCCGGCCGCCGTCGCCGGCCGCCGGGCCGTGGCGGACAACTTCGCCGAGGCCAAGGAACTCGCGGCCTGGATTTCCCGGGTCCGCGCCGCGTGGCCGCAGATCCAGGTGGAGCATGTGGACTCGGTGGGCGTCTCGGAGGACCCGCAGATCGGCGACATCCTCCAAGTCAACGCTTATGTGTCACTGCACGATCTCACCCCGGACGATGTGTCCGTTGAGGTGGCGTACGGCAGGGCGGAGGACAGCGACGAACTCGCCGACATCACGGTGGCGGAGCTGAAGGCGGTTGAAGACCTGGGCCGGGGACGGCACCTGTTCAGCGGCACTTTGGTGATCGACCGGTCCGGTTCCTTCGGGTACACGGTCCGGGTGCTCCCCAAGCACGCCGCCCTGGCGTCCAGGGCTGAACTGGGACTGATCGTCAACGCCTGAGCCGCGGTCAGCCGCCCCGCCGGCTTGCCAGTCAATACGCAGCAGCGCCGCAGCCGGAAACCCGGTTGCGGCGCTGCTGTCTGTTGTCTGTTGTCTGTTGTCTGTTGTCTATCGACCGGTTACAGGCAGACGGCGATGACGGCCAGGTTCCCGCCGGCGTACCGTTCGGCGTCCTGCAGGACTTCGCAGATGACACCGAACGACCGGTCGGCGCGGAACGCGGCCGGGACCTCCCAGATGAAAGTGATCGGCGTCTGTCCGTCATCGCCGACCGCGTCGGCGAAGTCGTGCAGCGAGTCGTTGAGGGCGTCGAGGTTCACGCCGTAGTCCGCCGGGAAGTCCAGCGTCTCAGCGAACGTTTCCAGGACGCTCCGTTTGGTGTCGGCGGCGGGAATCAACAGGGCGCGCCGCCCGGCGTCGGCCACCAGCGCCTGCAGTTCCTCAATGGTCCAGGTGTCCGCGGAGTAAATCTTCAAGGGTTCCCTACTTGCCTTTGACGATGAATTTGAACGAGTTGTAGTGGTCCGGGGTGTAGTACTTCTCGCCGGCTTGTCCGGCCACGATCCGGCGGGCTCCGCGGTCCGATTCACCCGGGGTTCGGACCGTGTATTCCTTGTAGTAGCCGGAGGATTTCCTCGGAAGAACGCGTTCGAAATTTCCGAAGGTGGCGTCATCCCGGGTGTAGGGGTACGGGCCGCCCTGGGCGATGAGCACCAGGGTCCGGCGGGCTTCGTCGGGAAGCTCGGAGGCCTTCACCTCCGGCAGCCCCGACAGGTTCACGATGTTCGGCGCGGCCGGGGCGGGAGCAGTTGTGCCGGCGCTCGCTGCGCCGGACGGGGCGCTACCGGTGGTCGGGACTCCTGCCAGGACGAAGGCCAGCACGGCCAGTGCGACCAGCAGGGCAAGCAGGGCCGTCAGCCGCTGGACCTTCATTATGTGTTTCCTTCTGAATCCAGGGCCGGGCTACGTGCGGTAGATGTTGATGGAATTGGCCTGCACGACGTCCCGTTCCCCGGAAGCGACCCGGACGCCCTGGCGGCGGTCGTGGAGCCCGGAGGTCGTCAGGCGCAGTTCGAAGAGCCGGTTGCCGGTCCCGTCCTCATTGCTGAGCAGGGGCAGCGTGACCTTGACGTCCTTGGCGCCGCCGTTGACCACCACGAGTCCGTCCACGTGGCCGTCGTCGGAACCGAGCAGGAGCTGCACCACCCGGTTACCCGGGTCCTGCCAGCGCTCTCCGGCCATCGGCTCGCCACGCTCGTCGAACCAGTGGAAGTACGACTGCAACTCGCGCGTGGGGTAGTCATGCGGCTGCCCGGCGAGGAATTCCTTGCGGAGCCGGATCACCCGCTTGGTGGTGCGGAGCATGGAGTGCGATTCGGGCGTGCTGGTCCAATCGATCCAGGTGATGGGGTTGTCCTGGCAGTAGGCGTTGTTGTTGCCCTGCTGGGTCCGGGCGATCTCGTCACCGGCGGTAATCATGGGAACGCCCAGGGAAATCATCAGCGACGCCATCAGGTTGCGGCTGGACTGGGCACGACGCGCCAGGATGTCCTCGTCCTCTGTGGGTCCCTCGAAGCCGTGGTTATAACTGCGGTTGTCGCCGTGGCCGTCACGGTTCTGTTCGCCGTTGGCCTCGTTGTGCTTGCGGTCGTAGGCCACGAGGTCAGCCAGGGTGAAGCCGTCATGGGCGGTGACGAGGTTGAGCGAAGCGAGCCGGGACCTGCCGGACTGCTCAAACAGGCGCGCGGACCCTGAGAGCGCGTCTGCGAGGCGGGCCACCGAGCCGCCCTGCCCGCCGGCGTCGATCGCGGCGCGGTCCGCGAGCCAGAAGCTGCGGACGGCGTCGCGGAAGTGATCGTTCCAGTCCACCCAGCCTGCCGGGAACCGGCCGGTCTGCCAGCCGCCGTAACCGATGTCCCAGGGCTCGGCGATGAGCTTCGTGGCGGACAGCACCGGATCGGCGCCGATCGCCACGAGGAACGGGTGCCGCGGATCGAACTCGTTGGCGGCGTTGCGGGCCAGGGTCACCGCCAGGTCGAAGCGGAAGCCGTCGATGTGGAACTCCGTCACCCAGTAGCGCAGGGAATCCAGCACCAGCTGCACCACCCGGGGGTCGGCGAAGTTCAGGCTGTTGCCGCATCCGGTGGTGTCCACGTACCTGCCGTGGCCGTCATTGCGGTAATACGTCATCTCGCCGAGGCCGCGGAAGCTGAGTGTCCGGCCGTCCCTGCCGCCCTCCCCCGTGTGGTTGTAGACCACGTCGAGGATGACCTCGATGCCGGCGGCGTGCAGCAGTTTGACCATGCCCTTGAACTCGTCCTGGACGGCCTGCGCGCCGGCGGCCTGGGCTGCCTGGGTGGCGTAGCCGGGGTGCAGGGCGAAGAACGCGGCCGTGTTGTAGCCCCAGTAGTTCGTCATGCCCAGATTCTGCAGGTGCGGTTCGTCCACGTGGAAGTGCACCGGCAGGAGCTGGACGGCGGTGATCCCCAGCGCGATCAAGTGCTCGATCATGGCCGCGTGCGCCAGCCCGGCGTACGTGCCCTGGAGGTCCTCGGGCACGTCCGGGTGGAGCTTGGTCTGGCCGCGGACGTGCGCCTCGTAGATGATCGTGTTGCGCCACGGGATCCGCGGACCTCGGTCGTTGCCCCAATCGAAGCGGCTCTCCATCCGGACGCTCGTAATGAAGTCCTCGCGCTCGTCCACGGCCCGGCCGTAAGGGTCCAGCAGCAGCGGCTGCTCGCCACTGGCGTCAAAATCCGGGGCGGGCATGGACATCGGGAGCGCCTCGTGATCGGGGGTAACCCGAAAACCGTAGCGCGAGCCGGCCGGGATGCCTTCGACGATGCCGTGGTGCACGCCGTCGGTCACGTTCGGCAGTGTCTGCAACTGCCAGGTGCCGCCGGGTGCCTGGTAGGCGATCTCAAGGGTTGTCACTGCCGGTGCGTAGACAGCCACATTCGCGAAGGCACCCCGAGGATCGTCCATTGCCGGCGAACCGGTGTGCGGAACGCTGATTCCCAGCGGAAACGCACGCGAGGCGTCTACCGTGGAAGCTGTCTCTACGTAGGGCATGACCATTGCTTAAAGTTTAGCGGGACCGAACGAATGCCCCTGATTCTGGTTACCTGACGAAGTGCAGTTTACGGAATGACGGCGTTGCATACTGGAACAGGCGCAAAATTTGGAGGTAATAGTGCGGATTGCACTCGCTCAAATCATTACCGGACGTGACCTTCTTGCAAATCTGGCCCTCGTGGAGGACTATGCAGCCCGCGCCAGGGCCGGCGGCGCCGGGCTCGTGGTGTTCCCCGAGGCCACGATGCGGGCCTTCGGCAACTCGCTGCTGGACATCGCGGAGCCGCTGGACGGCCCGTGGGCTTCGCGGGTTCGCGCCATTGCTGCGGAACAGGACATCGTGATCGTCGCGGGCATGTTCACACCGGGCACCGCGGGCGACGGCCGCAAGGTGCGCAACACGCTGCTGGTCACGGGCCGCGGCGTGGAGTCCAGCTACGACAAGATCCACCTCTTCGACGCTTTCGGCTTCGCGGAATCGAACACCGTCGACGCCGGCGCGGAGCCCGTCACCTTCGAGTTCGACGGCGTGACGTTCGGCCTCGCCACCTGCTACGACATCCGGTTCCCGGACCTGTTCACCGAGAACGCGGACCGCGGCGCCGAGGTGAACATCGTGTGCGCCTCCTGGGGATCCGGTCCCGGCAAGGCCGAGCAGTGGCAGCTCCTGGCCCGCGCCCGCGCCGCGGATTCCACTACGCTGGTCCTCGCCTGCGGCCAGGGCGACCCGGCCAGCCAGGGTATCCCGGTCAAGGGCGCGGCGCCCACCGGCGTCGGGCATTCCGTCGTCGTGTCACCCTTCGGCGAAGTCCTCGAAGAGCTCGACGGCGCCCCCGGTCTGCTGTTCGCCGACCTGGATCCCGCCGTCGTCAAAGATGCCCGCGCCAAACTCCCGGTCCTCGCCAACCGCCACAAGTTCTAGACTTCCCTGCGGTTCGGCGTGGTCGCTTCCGCGGACACCGGCGGCTTGCCGTCGCTTAGACACCTCCCGACGCCTCCTCCGGCCGCGGGGCGGCCTCATCCGGCTCTGGTCGGCGATGCGCTCCTTTGCAAGCCCCCGGCGCCCGCTCGAATTAAGCTCACCTCGCGCTGGGCTACTTCTTCAGGAGCAGAACCGTTCCCTAACGTTCGCGACTTAAGCGGAAACGCTCCCCCACGAGAGGTGAGGGAGCGTCAGAGCCGGAACCGGCGAGGGACTATTTAGCCGCGCGCTGGCGGGAGATCTCGTAGAGGGAGATGCCGACGGCCATGGAGGCGTTGAGCGATTCCATGGCTGAGTCGATCGGGATGGAAACGATCTGGTCGCAGTTTTCCCGGACCAGGCGGCTGAGGCCCTTGCCCTCGGAACCGACGACGAGGCAGACCGGCTCGGTCGCCAGGGCTAGGTCGGGCAGCGAGACATCGCCGTCGCCGTCGAGCCCCAGAACGTAGATGCCCATGTTCTTGAACGCCTTCAGCGTGTTGTTCAGGTTGGCTGCCCGGGCCACGGGGACGCGGACGGCGGCTCCCGCGCTGGTCTTCCAGGCCGAGGCGGTGACGCCGACGGAACGGCGCTCGGGCACAACGACACCGTGGCCGCTGAAGGCCGAGACCGAGCGGATGATCGCGCCAAGGTTGCGTGGATCGGTGATGCCGTCGAGCGCGACGAAGAGCGGGGCGTTGGCGACGTGGCCCTTCTTCCAGCTCTCGAGGGTCTCCTCGGCCAGTTCGTAGGCGTCCTGGTATTCGTACGGCGGGATCTGCAGCACGAGGCCCTGGTGGATCGCGTCGTCGGTCATCCGGTCCAGCTCGGGCTTGCCGGTTTCGAGCAGCGGGATGCCGCGTTCGGCGGCCAGCTTCAGCGATTCCTTGACCCGGTCATCCATCTCGATCCGGATGGCAACGTGCAGGGCCTTGGCCGGAATGCCGGCGCGCAGTGCCTCGACGACGGAGTTGCGGCCGGTGACGACTTCCTCCGTGGCGCGGCCCTTGGGGCCGGAACGTGCGCCGGCGCTGCGCGGGGCGCCCGGGCGCTTGGCTGCGGAGCGTTCCGCGAGCTGCTTGTTCTTGTGGGCCTTGTGATAGGGGCGGTCCTCCGCTTTGGGAGTGGGGCCCTTGCCTTCAAGAGCCTTGCGGCCGTGACCGCCAGTTCCGACGGTGGGCCCCTTCTTCATTTTGACCGACCGGCGACCGTTGTTGGCCATAAGTTTCACCCTTTTAAATACGCGATTCGTTGATAAGTCTGAACTCCAGTCTACTGACTCGGGTAAAATCCTGGACCGCGGGGTGTGGCGGGGTCCAGGCCCCGCGCCCGGAACGGCGTCGGATCAGCCTCGCTTGAGGCTCCAGACTGCGCCGTCCGGGCCATCCTCGACGACGACGCCGGCGGCGGCGAGCGTATCGCGGATGGCGTCCGAGGCGGCCCAGTCCTTGCTGGCGCGGGCCTGGGCCCGGGCCGCGAGCTGCGCCTCGACGAGGACGCCCAGGGCGGTGGTGCTCTGTTCGTCGACCGCCGGCCCCGCGGTGTCGTTGAGACCAAGGACACGCAGCATGTCGTTGACGCTGAGGAGCGCCCGCCGGGCGGCGTCGAGCTCCCCGGCGGTGAGGGCCGTGTTCCCGGCGCGGACGGTTTCGTGGAGCACGGCCAGGGCCTGCGGGACGTTGAGGTCATCGTCCATGGCCGCCGCGAAACCGTCCGGGACGGAACCGTGGCTGCCAAAGACAAAGCTTCCGTCCGCCGAGGCAAGGGCCCGGGCCGCGCGGCTGATGAAACCGTCGATCCGTTCCACCGCGGCGGCGGCCTCCTGCAGTGAGGTCGGCTGGTAGTCCAGCACCGAGCGGTATTGCGCCTGGCCGAGGTAGTAGCGGACAACCCGCGGCGGGGCCAGTTCCAGCATCTCATTCGGGCTGACCGTGTTGCCGACCGATTTGGACATCTTTTCCCCGGCGTAGGTGACCATGCCGTTGTGCATCCAGAAGTTGGCGAAACCGTGGCCCGCGGCCTGCGACTGTGCCATCTCGTTTTCGTGGTGCGGGAACCTGAGGTCCAGTCCGCCGCCGTGGATGTCGAACTCGGTGCCGAGGTATTTGGTGACCATCGCGGAGCATTCGAGGTGCCAGCCCGGCCGGCCGGCGCCCCACGGCGAGACCCAGCTCGCGGTGGTCGGTTCGCCCTCCTTGTGGCCCTTCCAGAGGGCGAAGTCACGCGGATCCTTCTTCCCCCGCGGGTCGGCGTCCGGGGCCCCTTGCATGTCATCGACGTTCTGCCGGGTCAGCGCACCGTAGCTGTCCCAGGAGCGCACGTCGAAGTAGACGTCGCCGGACCCGTCCGGGGCCGGGTAGGCGTGGCCGCGGTCGATGAGCTGCTGGATCAGGGTGTGCATTTCCGGGATGTGGCCGGTGGCGCGCGGTTCGTAGGTGGGGCGGGAGACCCCCAGGGTGTCGTAGGCCTTCAGGAATTCCTGCTCGTAGCGGTAGGCAAGTGCCCACCATTCCTCGTCCCGGACAGCGTCGGGTTCGTCCTCGAAGTCCGGCCCGAAGGAGGCCGCGGACTTGGCCAGGATCTTGTCGTCAATGTCGGTGACATTGCGGACCACGGTGACGCGGAACTCCCGGTACTGCAGCCAGCGGGTGAGCTGGTCGAAGGCGATCGCGGAGCGGATGTGCCCGACGTGCGGCATGCCCTGCACCGTGGCGCCGCAGTAGTAGAGGCTCACTTTGCCCGGAACCAGGGGGACGAAGTCGCGGACTTCGGCGGATGCAGTGTCATAGAAGCGCAGGGTCACCGCTCCAGATTAGCCGATGGGGCACCGGAGCTGACGTGCGGACCACCCGGCAGGCCCTACTTGCAGTGCTCGCCGATCTTGTTCAGCTGCTCGGCGAGCTGCTTATCCTGGTCGGCGCTCTTGGCCCCGAGGGAAGTGCCGGCGACTGTTTTCATGACGTCGGCCATTTTCTGGATGGGGGCCGCCACCTCGGGGGCGACCTTGTCGGCGACCTCCTGGTAGTGTTTCGCGATCTGTTCCGCCTGCTGCTGCTGGTTGCCGGTGGGGACGAAGGTGTCCTGGTTCAGGAACGCGCAGCTGTCCGGGATGCTCATTTTCGGCGTCCCGGCGCAGCCCGTGAGCAGCAGCCCGGCGACAAGTACGACGGCGGGCAGCAGCTTTTTCACGGGGGTCTCCTGGTGTTGTGGGACGGGGTGGTCCGTTAAGCCTAGGTGATTAAGTCCTATTGGTTTTAGTGGTCGTAGGCGATGAGTGAGCGCTTGCGGGGTGCGTTGATGCGCCAGTTGTGCCAGATGCCGGCG
>NZ_JAVDVQ010000041.1:0-17416 GCF_031456935.1 Arthrobacter ginsengisoli
ACTCCCATCTTCATGACCACCGGAGGCTCCATGTCGCCTCCGGACACCCACACGCTGGCCCCGACCACAGGCAGGTCATCTCATTTTCGGACTAGGTGAGCTTTTCTCTCGGAGGTTGGGATTTTCTGTCAAATTAGTTGATGCGCCGTCTGTGACTGTTAACCGGGAATGGCGGTTTTTTCACAGCTCGGTTTGGCGGTTTTCGCAGTTGGCCTGGTGGATCTAATCGCTCCTTGGCGGCGTTCCGTGATCGCTTGGTCTCCCCTTCAGGGAGGATGATGCGATGCGGCTAGTCCTTGAGTGCTCGCGACCGTCTATAGAACGTTGCTCGGGACATTCCGAGATCGCGGGCAACCTGCGCAGCGGGGTCGCCGCCTTCAACCAGGCGGACAGCGCTTCGAATCTGACTGTCGGTGACCCGGCGGGGTCGGCCGCCAAGGTCCTTGCCGGCTTCTCTGCGTTTGCTGATGGAGTCGGTGATGCGTTCGCGTTTGATCTCGTGTTCCATTTGCGCCAATGCGGCCATGATCGTGAACAACATCGAGCCCATGGGTGTCGCGGTGTCGACGTCCCCGCCGCCGAGGTTCAGGACGCGTAGGCCCGCGCCTCTACCGCGGAGTTCGTCGGCGAAGGCAAGCATGTTCTGTGTGGATCGTCCAAGCCGGTCCAGTGTCGTGATGACGAGGGTGTCGCCATCGATCAGCGCGTCGAGGGCCCGATCGAACTGGGGTCGTGAAGCTCGCGCCCCGGACACGCCGTGATCAACGTAGAGGTCATCGCGTCGGACGCCGGCGGCCAGAAGATCCTCCTGCTGCCGGTCGGTGGACTGCTGCCGCGTCGAAACACGTGCGTAGCCGATCAGTTTCGTCATGGGCTGCTCCGACATGTCTCGTAACTAACGGTGGATACACCGATTCAATCAGAAGCTTTCGAGACATAGTTACGAGACTCGCCTGCGGTGCACGAACTCGTTCGATTCCAAGAAAATTAGGGCACTGCCGGTCGTCGCGGTCGTTCAGTCGATGAGACGCCTCATATCCCAAGGGTTTCGAGACGATCTGGTGTGTAGCCTTTAGCGCATGCCTCCAAGCCTGTCTTGGTCAGTAAGGTCGAGTGCGCGGCCGTAATTCATCGCGAGGGCCGGCAATCCCACTTCAACCCGTCGTTGAGCCACATGGATAACCGAAATGCTGGTGTTCCTGCTTATCCGGACCATTGGGAAGCCCTCTTCGACAACTTCCCGGTGGGCGCCCGGGATGGTGTGAGTGAGAACGTCTCCGTAGGACATGCCAATGGCAGTAGTAAGTCCCGTTAGGCCCTGTCGGCCTCCGGGTTCTCAATCAAGGAATCAATTACGACCAGGCCATCGCGCGAGCGGGGAAGGGCCACCTCCTTCCCTCGGCAGTAGTTCAGGAGCTTGTCATAGCCCCCTACGTTGGTCGGTGGAGGCGAGGTCTTATCGGTAGCAGACTCGTACTCTATATATCTCCGGGCCATCCCAGGAGGCAGTGATTGAAGCGGCTCTTCGGTTTCGTCCCCAACGGGCAATGCAGTGCACATTGCGGATCCCTGGCTGGGATATCTTGGGCGCTGAGATCGGATTCCGCCAGCAGTCTAGAGTGTTGCCATGAAGACCCTCTTCAACGGTCGATTGTGGGTGCACTACGGCCAGGCTTATGTCGTGTCCGGGCCCGTCTTCGATTACGATCTGGAGGCATCTTTTCGAGGTCAGTCCAACGGCCTGTGCGGTGCATCCAGTCCCAGCCTCCTATTTCTAATCACGGGACTGCACACCGGCCACGTGAATTTCAGCGTCCAGTTCTCCGATGCAGAACCACCACTGGACTGGGCATGGGAGGACGTCGTCGAAGTCTCATCCACAATGGTCAACCGTCCCTTCCTAAAGGAGTGGGCAGGCCAAGTCTCATATCCAATAGACCTAGCTCCTGGCACCTACCGCGTCCGGTATGCGGCAAGGGGAATGGACTCTGCCCGCGCGGTCGACACAATCGTTGAAACGGAGGAACCGATCGACACCTATCAGCTCAGCTTCTGGCCCGCTGAGGGCGAAGCGCCCGACCGCGTGGTTCGCCAGGAGAGCCAAACCGCAGCGTACTGGAATGGCTGGGCCAACTCGCTCCATCCCACAAGTTGAAGACAGATGGACTCACCTCACTATTCCTCCCATGAGTGGACCTCCTTAGCCGCTCGGGCCCGTTGTTCCCTCCAGAACGAACCGAGGCGCTCAGCACCAGGCGGACTTCGCACAAAAGTTTGCCGCTGAGGTGGACTGATGTGACGAGTTGCCGGTGCAGATAAGCATGCATGTTCTTCGGATACCGGGCCACTCCTTCTCTGGGACGGCTCATAGGTCTGCGCCGCTGCGCTGGGAGAGTTCGCGGGCACATCGCGGCTTGAATGGCGGTTTTGCAGGTCCGTTTGCGCACGGCTGTGGGGAACCAGGTGGTAGACGGGACGGGGCGCCCCACGCCATGTGTTTGGACGGTGAGCGGGACTCGAGTGGCCCAAACACGGCCTGGGTCCTGTGGAGGTCAGGTACCTGCCCGGGGACGGCCAGCAGTCACAATCCATGTGGGTCTTTCGCAGCGGGGGGAGCGGTCGGAAAGTGCCACGGCAGTGGGGCCAGCGCATGCACAGGTGCAGAGGCCAGACGCTTGCCGGCCGGGGCCCTCAACACTGCCCGGCACACGAGGAGCGACGCGATAATCCGCAGCGCATACACCGGTGGCCGCGGGAGCAGGGTCCTGGGCTCTTCGAAATCGTTAGGATGGCGGGTATGGGGCGAGGCACAGTGCTGATCTGCGGGGCCGGTATCGCCGGCCCGACCCTGGCGTACTGGCTGGCCCGGGAGGGATTCCGCCCGACGGTCGTCGAACGCGCCCGGGGACTGCGCTCCAGCGGTAACCCGGTCGACGTGCGGGGCGGGGCCGCCCAGGTGGCCGGCCGGATGGGAATCATGCCGCGTTTGCGTGACGCTGCCACCCAGGCGACCGGCTTTGCCTTTGTCACAGGCTCCGGTCGCCGGATCGGTCCGCTACGGCTGGGACGGCCAAATCGCGGCGAGGTCGAGGTGCCCCGGGCCGACCTGTCGGCGATCCTCTGCGATGCCGCCCGCGACGATGCCGAGTTCCTGTTCGGCGACTCGATCACCGCACTGCGCCAGGACACCGGGGGAGTCGACGTCACGTTCGAGCACGCGGCCCCGCGCCGGTTTGACCTGGTCGCCGGCGCCGACGGGCTGCACTCGAGCGTGCGCACCCTGGTGTTCGGCCCGGAGACGGACTTCGTCCGTCACCTCGGCCTGTACGTCGCCACACTGCCGCTCGACCGGCCCGCGGCCGATCCGACCACGATCCTGATGTACAACGCGCCGGGTCGTTCGCTGACGGTGCACCCCGTGCGGGGCATCGAGGGGGCCGCGTTCATCTTTCGCGGCCCGGCCCGGCCCGGGCTCGACCGGCGCGACGTCGACGCCCACAAGCGGATCACTCTCGACGCCCACGCCGGCTGGCCGGCACCCGCGCCACCCGTGCTGCCTGAGCTGCTCGACCGCCTGCGCGCCGCCGACGACCTGTACTTCGACTCGGTCAGCCAGGTCCAGCTGCCGGCCTGGTCCCACGGCCGGGTCACGCTGCTCGGAGACGCGGCCTCCTGCGTGTCCCTGTTCGGAGACGGATCCAGCCAGGCCATGATCGGCGCCACCACCCTGGCCGAGACATTGGCCACCACCCCCGAGGACCATACTGCCGCCTTCCGCGCCTACGAAACCCGCCACCGCAAGGCGAGCGGCCCGAGTCAACGCGGCCATACTCTCGCCTCCGCGCTGCTGGTGCCCGCGACAAATACCGGCATTACCGTCCGTAACCTCACCGCCCGTCTGCTCCCACACGTGCCGACCCCACCACCCCGCCCCGTGGGATCGAAGTGACCGGAGCTGCGAACGCCTCAGTGAGGCGAACCCGAAAGCGCAACCGGCACGCCGGCCCGCACGGCTGGTCATTGCCCCGGCGCGTCGGCGGCTGACACGGATGCACCAGTGTGCGCCGAGACATCATTCACGTTTCGGCCAGCTGGATTCAGCTGAACCCGGATGAGCCGCCGCATTATGACGCCCCTTCGCGGGCAGCTCGCCGCCAGCCACCATTCTCGATACGAACGCGAACATGCAACCCGGCCGGGCGGAGCGCACCAAGGATGGTGGCTCACCCGGTGTATGTTCGGCGACGGGTTGTCGGGGTGGTGGCGGCTGCCGGGTCAGGGCTGGAACCGGTAGCCGATACCGGTCTCGGTGAGGAAGTGGCGGGGGGTGCCGGGTTCTGGTTCGAGTTTGCGGCGGAGCTGGGCCATGTAGACACGCAGGTAGTTGGCTTCCTTGGTATAGGCGGCACCCCAGATTTCGGTGAGCAGCTGTTGCTGGGTGACGAGTTTTTCGGGGTTCCGGACCAGGAGTTCCAGGATGCCCCATTCCGTGGGGGTCAGGCGCACGTCCTGCCCGTTGCGGGTGACGCGTCGCAGGGCCAGGTCAACTGTGAAGGACGCTGTGGTCACCACGGGTGCTTCCTCGCCCTGGATGGTCCGGCGTTGGACGGCCCGCAGCCGGGCCAGGAGCTCGTCCAGTCCGAAGGGTTTGGTGACGTAGTCGTCGGCTCCGGCGTCCAGGGCCTTGACCTTGTCGTCGGACCCGTGCCGGGCGGAGAGCACCAGGATAGGAACGCGGCTCCATTGGCGGAGCCGGGTGATGACCGCGGTGCCGTCCATGTCGGGCAGGCCCAGGTCCAGGACTATGACGCCGAAGGGATGCTGGGCTGCTGACCGGAGGGCGGATTCGCCGTCGGGGGCTGTCACGACGGAGTATCCGTGGGCGTGCAGGGTGATTTTGAGCGCTTTGAGGAGATGGGGGTCGTCGTCGACCACCAGCACGTCGTTCACAGCGTGCCCTCCGTCCTGGACAGGGGCTGGGTGTGATGTCGCCGCAGCAGGGCTGACTGCGCCTCCACCGGGGCCTGGGCGGCATCCCGGTCGAACGCGGCGCCGGCGGAGAGCGGCAGCCGGATCAGCATGGTCAGCCCGCCCGCTGGTGTCTCTTCCGCGGTCAGCGTTCCTCCCATCGCTTCGGTGAAGCCCTTGGCAACGGCCAGGCCGAGCCCGACGCCGGTGGCCTGGGGGACGTCATCGAGGCGCTGGAAGGGCTGGAACATCCGGATGACGCTTTCAGCCGGCACGCCCTGGCCGTGGTCGATGATGCGCAACTCTCCCGCAGGGCGGCCGTGCAGGGTTGCATGGCTGAACCCGCCGTCCGCCCCGACCACGACGATGTCGGAATCGGGGGCGTATTTGACGGCGTTCTCCACGATGTTCGCGATCACCCGTTCGAGCATTCCGGCGTCGGCGTCGACTTCTGGCATGTTTCCCGGCAGCTCCACCCGTACCCTGCCTGCCGGGATTCCACGGAGGGCGCCTGGTATCACTTCGTACCAGCGCAACGGCTTAATGAGCGCGTTGACGGATTCGGAGGTGATCCGGGACATGTCCAGAAGGTTGCCCACCAGAGCGTCCAGCCGGTCGGAGCATTCGTCGATGGTGGCGAGCAGTTCCTGTTCCTCCTCGGCGGTGTAATGGATGTCGCGCTGTCTGAGGCCTCCGACAGCCAGTTTGATGCCGGCCAAGGGGGTGCGCAGGTCGTGCGAGACAGCGCGGAGGATGGAGGTGCGCATCGTGTTGCTCTCGGCCAGGCGCAGCATCTCCCGCCGGCTGGCCACCAGCTGCTGGCGTTCCAGCTGCGCGGCCAGGTGGACACCGAACGCTCCCAGCAGCCGTCTGTCACTGGCTGGCAGCGTCCGGCCGGAGAGGACGAGCCGGGTCGCGGGGTCGATCTGTTCGACGTTTTCAGCTCCATCCGGCACTGCGTCAGGGATGGCGCCGACCTCAGCAACGACCCTCCAGCCGGCTTCCTCCGCCGGACCTGCCCCGGCGGAAGAGTAGAGGGCGGCGCCGCTGACCTGAAACACGTCCAGGGCTTGTTCCAGCAGACCTTTGAGGGTGTCCTCGGTGCGGGCGGCCCCGCGGGTGAGGTCCCCCAGGGTCGTGGCTTCCGCTCGGGAGCGGGCGGCTTCTTTGGAGCGGCGGGCGGAGAGGTCGACGACGACGGCGACGGCGGCTGAGACGCCGACGAACACCAGCAGGGCCAGGAGATTCTGCGGATCGCTGATGGTCAGGGTTCCCACCGGGGGCGTGGAGAAGTAGTTGACGAGGAGGCTGCTCCACAGCGCGGCCAGGATGGCGGGCCAGAGTCCGCCGACGAGGGCGACGGCGACGGACCCGGCGAGCTGGACGAGTACCGCGGTGGCAACGTTCTGGTCCGGGTTCAGGGAGAGCAGCAGCTGCAGCAGCACAGGGAACAGCACGGCCAGGACGAACCCGACGGTGACGCGGACGCGGCCAAGGTCGCGCTGCCGTGACGGGCGGGTTCCCCGCCCGCCGAGGGGGTGGGAGACCATATGGACATCGATGTCCCCGGAATCGCGGACCACCCGGGTGCCGACCCCGCCGCCGAGCAGGTTGCCGATCAGGCCGGCGAGCTTTTTGTGCCGGGAGATGCCGACGACGATCTGGGTGGCGTTGACGCTGCGGGCGAAGTCCAGGAGGGCTGCGGCCGGGTCCTCCCCGGTGACGATGTGGTAGCTGCCGCCCAGGTCCAGGATCAGGCGGCGCTGGGCTTCCAGCGCCTGGGGGGATTCGCTGGCCACACCGTCCGCGGCGCGGACGTGGACGGCCAGCAGGTCCCCGCCGTTGACGCGGTTGAGGATGCGGGCCCCGCGGCGGATCAGGACTTCCCCTTCCGGGCTGCCGGTCAGCCCGACGACGATGCGTTCCCGGGCCGGCCAGCTTTCGTCGATGCCCTGTTCGGCCCGGTATTTGGCCAGGCCCTCGTCCACCCGGTCGGCCAGCCACAGCAAGGCCAGTTCGCGCAGTGCCGTGAGGTTGCCCAGGCGGAAATAGTTCGAGAGGGCGGCGTCGATCTTCTCGGCGGCGTAGATCTTGCCGTCGCCCAGGCGCTGGCGGAGCAGTTCGGGGGAGATGTCCACGAGGTGGATCTGGTCTGCCTTCCGGACGACGTCGTCCGGCACCGTCTCTGCCTGGTGGACGTCGGTGATGGCGCTGACGACGTCGCCGAGGGACGCCAGATGCTGGACGTTGACGGTGGAGAGCACGTTGATGCCGGCGTCCAGGACCGCATCGACGTCCTGCCAGCGTTTCTCGTTGCGGCTGCCGGGGATGTTGGAGTGGGCGTATTCGTCCACGACGGCGGTGCCTGGGGCCCGGGCCAGGACGGCGTCGAGGTCCATTTCCTCAAACTCGGTGCCCCGGTAGGGCAGCGTCCTGGGCGGGATGACTTCGAGTCCGTCCAGGAGCGCCCGGGTCTCGCTGCGGCCGTGGTCCATGGCGAATGCGACCACGACGTCCTCGCCGCGTTTGCCGAGCCGGTGGGCTTCTTCGAGCATCTCGTAGGTCTTGCCCACCCCCGGCGCGGCCCCCAGGAAGATCCGCAGCGTTCCACGTGCCATGGGTTATCCCTCCGTTTGGATTCTCACTTGGACGGTACCGCGGCGGCCAGATCAACGTTAAGTGCTGTCACGTTGACGGACGGCTGGCCCAGGAAGGCCACCAGGCCCCCGGTGGTGTGCCTGTTGACCAGGGACATCACGGTGTCGGCGCTTAGATGCTGCGCCGCGGCGACGCGGGGAACCTGCAGCCGGGCATACGCCGGGGAGATGTCCGGATCCAGTCCGGAACCGCTGGCGGTCGCGGCGTCGGCCGGGACCGCTGCCGCATCCACGCCTTCGGCGGCGGCGACGGCGGACCGGTTGGCGGCGACGGCGTCGTGCAGTTTCGGGTCGTTGGGCCCCAGGTTGGACGCCGAGGATGAGGCCGGGTCCCACTTGACGGCCGAGGGCCGGGCGTGGAACCAGCGCGGGTCCTGGGCGGCGGAAGCGTCGGCCGCGGCCTGGGCGATCAGGGCGGATGCGGCCGGGGCGCCGGTGCTGTCTTTGAGGATGGAGCCGTTGGCCTGGTACGGGGCGATCAGTTGTCCCGCGCCGAAGACGGCCAGCGGGTAGGCCAGGCCGAGAACCAGGGTGGCGAAGAGCAGGAACCGCAGGGCGGTGCCGGCCTGCCGGAGGTAGCCGGTGAGAGCGTTCATGGGGATGTTCCTAGCCGATTCCGGGGATGAGGGAGATCATCAGGTCGATGATTTTGATGCCGATGAAGGGTGCGATGAGCCCGCCGAGCCCGTAGATGAGCAGGTTCCGCGCCAGCGCCTGGTTGGCGGAGACCGCACGGTATTTAACCCCGCGGAGCGCGAGCGGCACCAGTGCGATGATGATCAGGGCATTGAAGATCACCGCGGACAGGATGGCCGAGGACGGGGTGGCCAGGCCCATGATGTTCAGCAGCCCGAGCCCCGGGAAGGCGGCGGCGAACAGGGCCGGGACGATCGCGAAGTACTTCGCGACGTCGTTGGCGACCGAGAAGGTGGTCAGGGCGCCGCGGGTAATGAGCAGTTGCTTGCCGATGCCGACGATGTTGATGAGTTTGGTGGGGTCGGAGTCGAGGTCCACCATGTTGGCGGCGTCCTTGGCGGCGGGGGTTCCGGAGTTCATCGCGACGCCGACGTCGGCCGCGGCCAGCGCCGGGGCGTCGTTGGTGCCGTCCCCGGTCATCGCCACGAGCCGCCCTGCGGCCTGCTCCTTTTTGATGACCGCGAGCTTGTCCTCGGGGGTTGCTTCGGCCAGGAAATCATCGACGCCGGCCTCGGCGGCGATCGCCTTGGCGGTGATGGGGTTGTCCCCGGTGATCATCACGGTCCGGATGCCCATTTGCCGCAGTTCAGCGAAGCGGGCGTGCATGCCCGGTTTGACGACGTCGGCGAGGTGGATGGTCCCCAGGATGTCCGCCTGGCCGTTCTTGTCCACCTGGGCAACCAGCAGGGGTGTGCCGCCCTGGGCTGCGATTTCCTTGACCCGGTCCTCGACCTCCGCCGGGGTGTGCCCGCCATATCCGGCAACGAAGGCCGCCACCGTCGTGGCGGCGCCTTTACGGATCTGCAGCCCGTCCAGGTCCAGCCCGCTCATGCGGGTGCTGGCGCTGAAGGGGACCACGGCAAAGTTGCCGGAGCTGCGCTCCAGGGTGACCAGATCGGCCCCGGTCACGCCCTTGTCCGCGGCGAGGTCCACGATGGAGCGTCCCTCGGGGGTTTCATCGGCCAGGCTGCAGACCCGGGCCGCTTCGATCAGCCGGGTCCGCTCCACCTGGTTGGCGGGGAAGAAATTGACGGCGCGGCGGTTGCCATACGTGATGGTTCCGGTCTTGTCCAGCAGCAGGGTGGTGATGTCCCCGGCGGTCTCCACGGCCCGGCCGGAGGTGGCGAGCACGTTGTGCTGGACCAGGCGGTCCATCCCGGCGATGCCGATCGCCGGGACCAGGGCCCCGATGGTGGTGGGGATCAGGCACACCAGCAGGGCGACCAGCACGATCGGGGACGGCGTGGCGCCGGCGAGGGCGGCGAACGGGGCCAGGGACATGGTGACGGCCAGGAACACGATGGTCAGGGACACCAGGAGCACGTGGAGCGCGATTTCGTTGGGGGTCTTTTGCCGCACGGCGCCTTCGACCAGTTTGATCATCCGGTCGATGAACGTCTGTCCGGGTTCGGCGGTGATACGGATGACTATCCGGTCCGAGAGGACCTTCGTGCCGCCGGTGACCGAGGACCGGTCGCCGCCGGATTCGCGGATGACCGGGGCTGATTCGCCGGTGATGGTCGATTCGTCGACGCTCGCCAGGCCTTCGATGATTTCGCCGTCCGAGGGGATGACGTCGCCGGCTTCGCAGATCACCACGTCACCCCGCCGCAGTTCCGTGCCGGGCACGTCCCGGGTGGTGCCGTCGGGCTGCCGGAGCCGGGCCTGGACGCCTTTGCGGCTGGCGCGGAGGCTGTCGGCCTGGGCTTTGCCCCGGCCCTCGGCGATGGATTCGGACAGGGTGCCGAAGAGGACGGTGAGCCACAGCCAGGCCGTGACCGCGATGCCGAACACCGACGGGCGGTACAGGCAGATCGCCGTGCACAGGCCGGCGCCCACCAGCACGGTGAACATGACCGGGGAGTGGATCATCTGCCGCGGGGAGAGTTTCCGGACCGCGAGCGGCAGCGCGGCGATGACGGACGTGAGCGTCAGTTTCGCCGGGGCCTTGGTGTGGTGCTTGTGCTCGCCGGGGGTCCCGAGGGGGTTGCCGTCGGCGTAGGTGCGGGCGGCGGTGTCCGTGGCGGACGGGGTCATTTGAGGAGTCCTTCTGCGAGGGGGCCCAGGGCCAGGGCCGGGAAGTAGCTCAGGGCGGTCATGATCACCGTCACGCCGAGCAGCAGCGAGCCGAACAGCGGGCCGTGGGTGGGGACGGTGCCGGCGGAGGCCGGAATCTTGCGCTGGCGGGCGAGGGATCCGGCCAGGGCGATCACCAGGACGATCGGGAGGAAGCGGCCCAGCAGCATGCCCAGGCCCATCATGACCGACAGGTAGGGGCCGGAGGTGGTGATGCCGCCGAACGCGGAGCCGTTGTTGTTGGCCCCGGAGGTGAAGGCGTAGAGCACTTCGCTGAACTGGTGCGGGCCGGTGGCCGGGGCGTTGGCCATGATGTCCGGCAGCAGGACGGTGATGCCGGCCAGGGCCAGCACCAGGGTCGGGGTGACCAGGATGTACATGGCGGCGAGCTTCATTTCCGTCGGGCCGATCTTCTTGCCCAGGTACTCCGGGGTGCGCCCGACCATGAGCCCGGCGATAAACACGGAAATGATGGACAGGATCAGCAGGCCGTAGAGTCCGGAGCCGGTTCCGCCCGGGGCGACCTCGCCGAGCATCATGTTCACCATGGCGACGCCGCCGGCCAGCGGCGGCAGCGAATCGTGGGCGACGTTGACGGCGCCGGTGGAGGTCAGCGTGGTGGAGGTGGCGAAGATCGCGCTCGGCACCGGACCGAAGCGCTGTTCAAAGCCCTCGCCCAGTCCGCCGGCGGCTGCTGTCGCCGTTCCCTGGGCTGTGGCCATGGCCCAGCCCATCAGGGCGATGGAAGCCAGCCACAGGGTGCCCATCACGGCGGCCACCGTGAAGCCCTGCTTCTGGTCCCCGACCATCCGGCCGAACGCATAGGGCAGTGCGGAGGGGATGAGCAGCAGGAGGAACACCTCGAAAAAGCTGATCAGGGCGTTGGGGTTTTCAAAGGGATGCGCGGAGTTGGCGTTGAAGTAGCCGCCGCCGTTGGTCCCGAGGATCTTGATGGCTTCCTGGGACGCGACGGGACCGCCCGGGACAAGCTGCGAAACGCCGGTGGCCTGGTTGGTCACCTCGGTGGGCCAGAAGTTCTGGACCACCCCGCCCAGGACCATCAGGATGGCCGCGACGAACGCGAGCGGCAGCAGGACCCGGAACGACGTCCGGGCCAGGTCCACCCAGAAGTTGCCGAGGCGCTGCGTCCTCGTGCGGGCGATGCCGCGGATGAGTGCGACGACGACGACGATCCCGACGGCGGCGGAAAGGAAGTTCTGCACCGCCAGCAGCGTCATCTGCACGAAAATACCCACCGTGGACTCCGGGACGTAGGTCTGCCAGTTCGTGTTGGTCACGAACGATATGGCCGTGTTCATGGCTATCCACGGATCCACGCCGGGCAGGGACCCGCTGCCCGGCAGGGCCCCCTGCAGCCGTTGGAGGCCGAACACGGCCAGGATGGAGACGGCCGAGAACGCCAGGACGCTGCGCAGGTAGACGGGCCAGGTCTGCTCGGTGGTGGCATCGACCCCTGCGAGCCGGTAGAACAGACGCTCGGGCCGGCTGGACGTCTTGCCCTCGAAAACCCGCGCCAGGTAGACGCCCAAGGGCTTATGCAGCGCTGCCAGGACAATGACCAGCGCCCCCACCTGGACAGCAAAGGATGCGGCGTTGAAAGTCATGGTCCGCTCACCACTTCTCGGGATGGATCAGGACGGCCAGCAGGTAGCCGAAGAGGCACAGTCCCGCAATCAGCAGGACGAGCCACATGATCGCGTCGGCGCTCACTTGCCGCCCTCCGGCCGGTCATCGGCGCCGCCGACCATCCCGGCCAGGACGTGGCCGATCCACATCACGAAGCCCATCGACACCATGAGAATTCCGAGAACAGCCAGGTCGGCCATTGCAGGTTCCTTTCATCCATGCCCCGTTTGTGGGGCTACTGAAAGTCAACTCCTCTCCAGCGGGAGATGGCCGGTTCCTGATGGTTTCTTAACGCCCGGAGGGCGGATCTTGACGCCATCTTAACGTGCGCGGAAGGTGGGTGGATTTCGGTGCCATCCCCGTCCTCGGACATGCCGGCGTCCGTTCCTTCAATCCCGTTTTCCCCCGGAGCCGATGGGTTGGGGAAGGACGGGACGCGCACGGACTTGCTCGGGCGACGTGCCGGCAGGATCTGACCGGCGGGGCTCAGCCGACGTGGACCCAGGGGCGCCGTGTGACGTCGGGTTCGGCTTCGCGCAACACCTCGCGGGTCACGGGTGCAATCTCGCCCTCGCCCAGGAACAGGAACCGCAGCAGGTTGGTGACCGGGTTTCCCTCCGTCCAGCGGAAGTAGATGTGCGGCATCAGCCCGGTCACGTCCCTGATGTGGAACAGCACCGAGGCGATGGTGTTCGGCACCACGGGTCCGTGGACCTCGAGGATCCGGTAGCCGTGCCGGGTCACGCCGCGGACCTCGAGCTCCGTCTCGAAGTCGGAGGAGTCGTCCACCACCACTTCCAGGAACAGGGCCTGGTAGTCCACCGGCAGGTGGCTGACCTCAATGGCGGAGTCCAGTTTGTCCCGGTAGGCCTCGGGGCTCAGGCGCAGCGGCTCGTGGGCGATGATCGCTAGCGGCCCGTCCACGTTCGAGGACATAAACTCAAGCGCCTGCCGGTCCATGTGGACATGGGTGGCGTGGAGTTCAAAGGACCGCCGAATGCGCGACAGCAGCGAAATCACGATGATGCCCACGATGAAGAACGAGGCGATCCGGATGCCTTCGGGGCGTTCGATGATGTTGGCCACGGTGGTGTAGATGAACACGACGGCGATGACACCGAACCCGATGGTGCGTTTGCGCTGTTTCCCGCGCCGGGCGGAAAGGGTAACGGCCACCGCGGCGGAGGTCATGAGCACCAGGACGCCGGTGGCGTACGCACCGCCCTGGGCATCGACGTCGGCGTCGAAGAGCCAGGTGATCAGGAAACCGACGGCGGTGAACACGAGCACCAGCGGGCGGACGGCCCTCGCCCACCCGGGGGCCATGCCGTAGCGCGGCAGGTATCGCGGCACGAGATTGAGCAGCCCGGCCATCGCGGAGGCCCCGGCGAACCAGAGGATGGCGATGGTGCTGATGTCATAGACGGTGCCGAAGCCGTTCCCGAGGTATTCGTGGGCGAGGTAGGCCAGAGCCCGCCCGTTCGCCTGGCCGCCTGGCTGGAATTCCTGCTCCGGGATCAGGATCACCGTGGTGAAGCTGGTCGTGATGAGGAAGGCGCTCATGATGACGGCGGCTGTCGTCAGCAGCCGGCGGGCACCCTCGATCCGGCCTGCCGGCTTCTCCTCGGTGTCGCCCGGGCGTCCCTTGATCTGCGGCATCACGGCCACGCCGGTCTCGAAGCCGGACAGGCCCAGGGCCAACTTGGGGAAGACCAGCAGGGCGATCCCGACGACCATGAACCAGTTCCCGTGCTGGGTGGTCAGGGCCAGCCACCAGTTATCGACGGCAACCGGGTGGACGAACACCTCAAAGATGGTCGTTATCACCACGACGACATTCAGGGCCAGGTAGATACCGACAAGAACGACAGCAACACCGATGGCCTCCTTGAACCCGCGCAGGAACACGGCCCCCAGCAGGGCAAGGAAGAACAACGTGACCGGGACGTTCTGTCCCTGCATCCAGCCCGGAACCAAGGGGTTCTGGATCGCGTGTGCGGTGGCGTCCGCGGCGGAGAGCGTCATGGTGATCATGAAGTCCGTCGCGGCGAACCCCAGCAGGACCAGCACCAGGAGCTTCCCGCCCCAGCGCGGCAGCAGCCGCTCCAGCATGGCAATCGAGCCTTCACCCCGGTGGCTTTCACCGGCCACCCGGCGGTAGACCGGTAGGGCGCCCAACAGGGTGACGGCCACCAGCACCATGGTCGCCAGCGGCGAAATCACGCCCGCGGCCAGGGCCGCGATCGCCGGCTGATAGCCCAGGGTGGAGAAGTAATCGACGCCGGTCAGGCACATCACCTGCCACCACCGATGCTTCTTCAGGTGCGCATCGCCCACCGCGCCGGGACCCTGATGGACCCCCTTGGCGTCCTGCAGACCGAACAGCAGCCACCGCCTGAAGTTCTCCCCGGCTCCCGGCCTCGCCGCCGACGGATCCGCAGGCGGCCTGCTCATCGTGGTCATCTGTACCTCTCCGCGCGATGCCCGCCATCGTGTCCACTGCCGACGATAACACCGGCTCCAGGCGCCGTTCCCGGCACGGCTCCAATCTTGACGGATCCTTAACACCGGCCATCACGCGGGCTTCACCCCGGGCTGCGCCGCCGCGGATCCCGGAACTGCGGTTTGAGCCCGCTACGGCAGGGCGTGGGGGACTGAACCCAGCGAGCCGCTGGCGGGGATTTCGATGTAGAGGATGGAGCCGGCGGCCGCCGGCAGGTACCGGTGTTTGCGGTGTCGCGCTGGCCGGTAGACGTGTCCGAAGGGGTCCTTCACACGGGCCCGCTCCAGCCGGTCCCCGCGTGCGAGCCGGCGGTCGATCTCCTGAATGTTGGACGGGAACGATGCAAAGCCCTCGATGTCCAGGGACCAGGCACCCTCGACCGGTGCCGTCCCGCCTTCCAGGGCAAGGGTTTCGAACAGGCCCGACACCACTTCGTCCCTGGTAACGGGGTAAAAGCGCCGGAGCCGGTGTCCTTCCGGGTGCGCGTTTTGGGCGTCCAGCCACGCGTGCCGGAGCCAATGGAATTCCACCGGGCCGAGCGCGGGCCCGAGGGTCAGGTGACGGTTCGCATCCAGCACCAGACGAAAGGCGCTGCCGCTGCGGTCGATGATGCACGCAGCTTCCCCGACATACTCAAACGCCGCCACCAGATCCTGTTGTGACCGGTGATACGAAAACTCCCCGCTGTCATCGACGGCGACGAATTCCCGGGAGGCAACGGTACCGGCCGGAAGACCGGACGCGTCGTGGATCCGCCGGGACGTGGTGTTCATTTCGATTGGCTCCTGCCGAGGGGCGGACCGCGACCACGGCGGCTGCGGTGTCCTCTCCCTTCAGGACAACACCGGATGAGTTCCAGCGGAACGGGCCTTAACGCTTTCCATATACCGGAAGGCCAGAAATTTGCGTGATCTTAACGCGCCGGCCCATCCGTACCCACCCGCCCATGTCATCTTGGCGAGAGCCTGAATAGCGGTGGATCCCGGCTGCCTGACACGTGCGGCGCCGAAATCCTCGGCTGACACACTCCGGGGTGATGAGCGGCGCCAGAAGCGGCGTCGGGCCCACAGGGCGCGGGACCCCACTTGTTCTGGCGACTCTGCCTGCGTATTTTTTTGAGTTCATAAAAAAATATCCCGCGGTATAAAAATATCCTTATACCGGCTCATACTCTTCTATAGACTGTTCGCGTGGACTCCGACATGAACCCCTTCGCCCCCGGCTCAGGACTCAAGCCTCCCGCGCTGGAGGGACGCGAATCAGAAATAGAAGCGTTCGACCGACTGATTGTCAGGACCAAACGCCAAGCCACCGAGCGGGGAATGCTCCTGTCCGGGCTCCGGGGCGTCGGGAAGACCGTGCTGCTGAACAACTTCGCCGCCCAGGCAGAGCGGCATGACTGGTTCGTTGTGCAGATCGAAGCCCAGCCCTCTCCGGACGGCCGGAAGGCAACACGGCAAAAACTGGCCCGGGCGATCGAGGCGGGGGCGAGAAGGTTGAGGACCAGGTCCGCTTGGGATTACGTAAAGGGTGTCCTGGGCAGCATCGGTTCCTTCAATGTGACCCTCGGCGTGACGGGAGTGTCAGCCACCCTCGGCACTACGGAAGGCCGGGCGGACTCCGGGAACCTGGACATCGACCTCGAAGAGCTCGTCGAAGACATAGCAACAGCCATGGGCAAAACCCGCAGCGGGTTCGGGATCTTCATCGACGAAATGCAGGACCTGGACGACGAGCTGTTGGGCGCCCTGATTTCGGTCCAGCACATGGCCGACCAGAAAGGCTGGCCATTCTTCATTATCGGCGCCGGGCTGCCCAACCTTCCCGGAAAGCTCAGCGCCACGAGGTCATACTCCGAACGCCTCTTTGACTACCGCACCATCGGCGCCCTGGACCACGCGTCGGCAGCTGACGCTATCAGCCTCCCGATGAACCGGCTGGGTGCGCACGTGGATGCAGATGCCCTTCGGGCGCTCGTCACGGCAGCCGACGGTTATCCCTTCTTCCTGCAGGCCTATGGCAAGGCCGTTTGGGACGTATCCTCCAGTAAAACGGTCAACCTTGACGACGCCCGACTGGCCATCGAAATTGGGACGGAACAACTCGACGCGGGATTCTTCAGGTCGCGCTGGCAACGGGCGACGCCGGCCGAACGACAGTATCTCCGGGCGATGGCCGAAGACAACGACGAAGCATCATCCACCGCCCGGGTGGCCTCGCGGCTGAACCGGGCAGCGAGCCAACTGACCGTCGCCCGATCCAGCCTCATCTCCAAAGGCCTCATCTACGCCCCGGATCATGGTGCCGTCCGATTCACGGTTCCCGGCATGTCAGGATTCATCAGCCGCCAGTTCGAAGAGTAACCAGACGGGCTGTCGCACGCGCCGATTCTCGATTCAGCGGGTTCTCGAAATCCTTCGATATCTTAAGTGCTTCCCACGCTGTCCGCCATGTAGTTCACGGGGGTTTGGGGCTCTGGTTGCTTCGTTGTGGATGGGTTAGCGTCTTGTCCGTCCACGAGGCAGCTGACGGGAGCGGCGGTGCGGGTAACGAAGGGGTTGGAACCGGGAAAGCGATGCCGTCTCTTCACCCTGATCGGTGAGACGGAGCTATCGGCAGAAACCGAGCACCTCATACACCGGCTGGCCCTCGCCTTGGGATATGCGAGGAGACGAAACGCCGGCGGACCCTGATCCGAAGAGCTGACCCACCGGCTGCTTCCGAATTCAGCGTGTAGTGGTGAGTCGATTTGGGCGGGGCGGAGTCATCACTTTGCCACGCGGAAAACGGGCGTGGGCTACTGGTGAAGCCCGGTCATCGCGCCGGGATCCTCGCGACCGGCATCCCGGTGCAGGTCCAGGTCGAGAGC
>NZ_JAVDVQ010000042.1:0-15703 GCF_031456935.1 Arthrobacter ginsengisoli
TTCAACTGGGACGAGGACGTGGTGCTGCACCGCCGCAAGTCCCTGCCGGCCCACCCCAACGGCATGACCTTCCGGGCACTGGACCACACCGGCGCCGTACTCAAGGAGCGCAGCTACTACTCGATCGGCGGCGGCTTCGTCGTGGACGGCACCGCACAGGGCGCCGACCAGGTGGTGGCCGACGACACGGTCCTGCCGTACCCCTTCACCACCGCCGACGAGCTCCTGGACATCTGTGCCCGCGAAGGCATGTCCATCTCCGACGTGATGCTCGCCAACGAACTCGTCTGGCGCACCGAAGCCGAACTCCGGGACAAGCTCCTGGCACTGTGGGCCGTCATGCGCCAGTGCGTCGAGAACGGCTGCGCCGCCGAGGGCATCCTGCCCGGCGGACTGAACGTCAAACGGCGCGCCCCCGCGTTGTTCCGGACGCTGGCGGCATCCGCCGTCAGCGCCGATGAGGCCGCCAGAAACCCTTCCCCGGTCCAGGTGCCCGCCGACCCGCTGCTCGCCATGGAGTGGGTCAACCTGTTCGCCCTCGCCGTCAACGAGGAAAACGCCGCCGGCGGGCGGATCGTCACCGCCCCCACCAACGGTGCCGCCGGCATCGTGCCGGCCGTCCTGCACTACTACGTCAAGTTCGTCCCGGGCGCCAACGACGACGGCGTCATCCGGTTCCTGCTCACGGCCGCCGCCGTCGGGATCCTGTTCAAGATCAATGCCTCCATCTCGGGAGCCGAGGTCGGCTGCCAGGGCGAAGTCGGGTCGGCCTGCTCGATGGCCGCGGCCGGGCTCTGCGAAGTCCTGGGCGGCACCCCCGCCCAAGTGGAAAACGCCGCCGAAGTCGGAATCGAACACAACCTCGGGCTGACCTGCGACCCCGTCGGCGGGCTCGTGCAGATCCCCTGCATCGAACGCAACGCCATCGCCAGCGTCAAAGCGATCAACGCCGCCCGCCTGTGCCTCCACGGCGACGGCAGCCACAAAGTATCGCTGGACAAAGCCATCAAAACCATGCGCGAAACAGGAGCGGACATGAAAACGAAATACAAGGAAACCTCCCGCGGAGGCCTCGCCGTGAACGTCATCGAATGCTGAACCATGACGGCCTTCCCGTCGGGATCCCGCCGCGGCAAGGCGCAGGCGTGCGGCGTGCAGGGCAACATGGAGTTCCACGTGCGGTGGTGCCAAGCGAGCGGTGTCGCCGTTTCCGGGATGCCGCTTCGGACCAACAACTTTGCGAGGATGCCTCATGACCGCTCTGCACTCCATTCCCCTTACCCTTATCGACGGAACGGACGCTGACTTCGGCCGCTTCAAGGGGGAGGTGGTACTGGTGGTGAACGTCGCGTCCCATTGCGGACACACGCCGCAGTACGCAGGACTCGAGGCGCTGCACAACAAGTTCCGGGAGCAGGGTTTCGCGGTGCTGGGGGTCCCGTGCAACCAGTTTGCCGGGCAGGAGCCGGGGGCCGACGCCGAGATCGCCGAGTTCTGCGAACGCAACTTCGGTGTGACGTTCCCGATGACTGCCAAGGCAGACGTCCATGGCGAGGACCAGCACCCGCTCTACGCGGAACTAACCAAGTTCAGAAATCCCGATCTTCCTCAGCGGGTGCAGTGGAATTTCGAGAAGTTTCTGGTGAACCGCGACGGTGGGGTTGTAGCGCGCTTTGCCTCGACGATGGCGCCCGAGTCACCCGAAGTCATTGGCGCCGTGCAGGAAGCCCTCGCATGACACGGATTGACGCCGCACCATCGCCAGTGTGAAGCCCATCAACGCTGCCCGCCTTTGCCTGCACGGGTACGGCAGCCACAAAGTATCGCTGGACAAAGCGATCAAGACCATGCGTGAGACAGGAGCGGACATGAAGACCAAGTACAAGGAATCCTCCCGCGGAGGCCTGGCCGTGAACGTGATCGAGTACTGACCCGTGGATACCTTGAATAGCACCGCCGCTGAATACGTCCTGACCCTCGATTGCCCGGAGACCCGGGGAATTGTCCACGCCGTGTCCGGATTCCTGCTGGAACAGGGCTGCGACATCCTCGAAAGCAAACAGTTCGACTCGCAGGACGACGCCCAATTCTTCATGCGGCTCCACTTCGCTTCAGCCGGTGACTCCGCCGGCGGACCGGCCAGCCTGGACTCGCTCCGGGAAGCCTTCGTGCCGGTAGCCGAAAAATTCGGGATGCAGTGGGAACTGCGCGCCCACGAAGCCAAACACCGGGTCCTGATCATGGTGTCCAAATTCGAGCACTGCCTCAACGATCTGCTCTTCCGCGCCCGCATCGGCGAACTGCCCATCGACATCGTCGGGGTCGTCTCGAACCACCAGGATCACCGCGGGATCGTGGAATGGCACGGCATCCCCTTCTTCCACGTGCCCGTCACGGCCGACACGAAACCCGCGGCCGAAGCCCGTCTGATGGAGCTGGTGGACCGGCTCGACGTCGAACTCGTGGTCCTGGCCCGCTACATGCAGGTGCTCAGCGACGACCTGACCCGCAAACTGGACGGCCGCGCCATCAACATCCACCACTCCTTCCTGCCCAGCTTCAAGGGCGCCAGGCCCTACCACCAGGCGCACGCCCGCGGCGTGAAGACCGTCGGCGCCACCGCCCACTACGTGAACGCGGAGCTCGACGAAGGCCCGATCATCGCCCAGCAGGTGGTGGAGGTGGACCACACCTTCGGTCCGGAAGAGCTCGTGGCCGCCGGACGGGACACCGAACGCAAAGCCCTCTCCAACGCCGTCCGCTGGCACTGCGAGGGCCGCGTCTTCCTCCAGGGCAACCGGACCGTCGTGCTGAAATAGCCTCCGATCCAACCAGGAGTCGGCCGCAACCGTGGCAGCACCCAGCACCACCACCCACAAACGAAAGAGACATCCAGTGAATCAGCCACTTCCCCGGGTTACGGGCAGCAACCGCGTCAAGCGCGGCATGGCGGAGATGCTCAAGGGCGGCGTCATCATGGACGTCGTCAACGTCGAGCAGGCCCGCATCGCTGAGGATGCCGGCGCCGTGGCAGTCATGGCGCTGGAACGCGTTCCCGCCGACATCCGTGCCCAGGGCGGCGTGTCCCGGATGTCGGATCCGGACATGATCGAGGCGATCATCGCGGCCGTGTCCATCCCGGTCATGGCGAAGGTCCGGATCGGTCACTTCGTCGAGGCGCAGGTCATTCAGACCCTCGGTGTGGACTACATCGACGAGTCCGAGGTCCTGACCCCGGCCGACTACTCGCACCACATCGACAAGTGGAACTTCACGATTCCCTTCGTCTGCGGCGCCACGAACCTCGGTGAGGCCCTGCGCCGCATCAACGAGGGCGCGGCGATGATCCGGTCCAAGGGCGAGGCCGGCACCGGCGACGTCTCCAACGCCACCACGCACATGCGCCAGATCCGTGCGGAGATCAACAGGCTCGCCGGCATGGCCGAGGACGAACTTTACGTCGCCGCCAAGGAACTCCAGGCCCCGTACGAACTGGTCAAGGAAGTCGCCGCGACGGGCAAGCTCCCCGTGGTGCTGTTCACCGCCGGCGGCATCGCCACCCCGGCCGACGCCGCGATGATGATGCAGCTCGGCGCGGACGGTGTGTTCGTCGGGTCCGGCATCTTCAAGTCCGGCAACCCGGCCCAGCGTGCCGCCGCCGTCGTGAAGGCCACCACCTTCTTCGACGACCCGGAAGAGGTCGCCAAGGCCTCCCGCGGCCTGGGCGAGGCCATGGTCGGCATCAACGTGGACGAGATCCCGCAGCCGCACCGCCTCGCCGAGCGCGGCTGGTAGCAAGACCACTCTGAAAGGAACGAACTTGATCATCCGTCATGACGACTGGGCACGCCTGATCGGTGCAACAGTGGAAATCCGGCGCCAGGGAAACACAGTCCGCACAGGCCGCGTTGACCACGCCACAAAAGACTCCAAGCCCAGGAAGGCAACAACCCGCGGAAAATGATCGACAAAGCCGTGAAAAAGTGAAATATCCGACGCTAAGGTTTTGCCGGGCGTCGTTGAATCCGGCCGTATCCGTGTAGTGCTCCTGGATCGCCAGATCGGATTCGTGGTACGGCAGCCCGTCCAGGACATAGGTCGCGTCGCGGTCGCCGACATTGACGAGTTTGCTGTGGAAGGGCGAGTACTGGTCCGAGACATGCGTGTAGATCAGCCGTCCGGGCTCGGCACCGTACTTGGGGTTCACATAGGGATCTTTACACTCGGACGGGCTCAGAAGTCGTCCCTCAATGCCCCACGCCGAGGCGTAGCCGAGCTTCCTCTTCAGGTCGGCTACGCGCGTTTCGGTGGTCGCAACCTCCAAGCCGCCCACCTGATTGACTGATTGACGCAGCTGACTCCATCCTCGGTTAGCGAAAGCAGCTTCGCGACCGGTACTTAGCGAACGTGGTCATGGTCTTGGAGGGATTTGTCTGGAGGAAAAGGCCGGGGCGTGAGATGTCGAGCCTCCGGCAGGTTCAGCGGTCCTTGGTCCAGGACGGTAATGTTCGTCCAACCGCGCGCCACGAGTTCGTCTGCCAAATTGGTGCTGACGATACCCGCGCGATGATTACTATGCGTGGGCCAGATGCCATGGGCGTTTGTCCTGCCCTAAGTGGCGGTGCTGGAAGGGTTTGGCGAAGCGGTTAAGCAGTGGAGGCTCCGGGGAACAGGACCCCTTCAAGTCAGAGTACTAGGTACGCAGCTCCTCGGCGGGTTCTTTCGATGACGCTGCTCCCCCAGCGCAGCCAAGAGCTAAGGCTGCGCTTGTGCGCAATCGTGTTGGACCGATGACCCCCACTACGAAAATTCCCACCAACGCCCCCACCAGAGTCTCCACCCCGCGCTCGAAAATCAGGACCTCGGGGTCGATTGGTGCGGCCAGCTGGGTCATCAGCAGGATCACCGGTGTGAAGGAAACCATGGCCAGACCGTAGTGGCGGGTCATGAACAACTCAGTAGTGAACTGGAAGAGAATCACCAAGAGCGCGAGAAGGAGCGCTCGGTGACCGGCAAACTGCCCCGTCACGGACCACGGCACGGGAAGGATAACCACGGCCGTGACCGCCAGACCGAAGAAGGTACCAACTATGCGGTGGATGCCTCGGCGGACGCTGCTCAGAACGTCAGCCCCGGCCAGTGGAACGGCCGCGGCTGCCATGGCCCAATGTGGGTGCCCGCTGCCGCTAAGGACGCCGACGGCGCCGGCGCCACCCACAGCGATAACATACCGGACCGCACGCAGAAGCCAAGCCCGGCGCCCGGCGGCGTTCACGACGGGCATCTCTCGGAACACACCGCGTTGCCAGGACCTCCGGCGAAGCCAGCCACCGAACCCCACCAGCATGGAAAAGGCCGCTGATCCTGCCGCGATGAACATTGCCACCTGCCACGGGACTACCGTGGGCACGGAGGCGCAGGCCCCCAGCGCCAATATGCCAAAGAACGGCCCATTCGGCTTGAGTCGTACCCGATCTGCGAAAACCGATCCCAGACCGGCCAGCACGGCCTCCACCCCCACCAGCCACCAGGACTGGAGGTCGTTGACGGAAAGGAACACACCTACCGCTACTCCGCTAAGCAGGACAAATGCGGCCTGAAGCTGGTGGCGTATCCGGAGCTGATGCGCCTCCGCCCGACCGTACATCCCGGTCAGGGCACCGAAGACGGCGTAGATGATTAGGTCTGTCCGGCCGGCCGCCAAAAGTACCAACGATGGAACCGCTACGCTGGCGGCTACTCGCAGGGCCGCCGGAAAGTCACGGTTCGCCGGTTCCAGACGGTGGAGCGCACGGACCTGATCCCTGACAAGCAACATTTCAATCCGTCCTGATCGGGGTTTCTGCGTCAGACTGTCGGCTTGCTGCATTAGATCCGTCCTCAGGCAGCACAGCGCCCATCCCAGACAATCGAACATTGGCGGAATTCGAAACACTACACGGCCAATCGTGGGCATGCAGTCCAGCCCGGGCAATGAGCAATGAAGTCTGCGGCCGCGTGGAGATCGGCCGCAGCTCCACGCCCGTTGTATGAACCCGGGAAATCGATTTGTGCAAAATTGAGATACCCAGGCCAGCTGCTACCAGTCCAACGACAGTCTCCTGGTGAATCGCTTGTTGAACCACATGGGGGATTCGCCCCAGCGAATATCCTCAGGACTTGTGAAACAAATCCGGGCATCAGCCGATATGGGAAGAGGCTCATACCCTCCCCTGCCAAATCATCTGGGTCACTGAAGACTTGGATGCCAAGGGGTGCCGCTCAGGAAGCGAGTTCCTCAGTGAGAAGTGGCTCCAGCACCAGCCCCGGCGTGGGCTCAGGGTCGCGGATCAGGCCCAAGTCCAGTTCGCCTTCAAGGAGCCCCTCCACCTGCTCGCCAGTGGTCAGCGGCCGCAGCACCAGATCTATCCCCGGCTGGAGCTCCCTGAAGAGCCGCACGGCTTCCGGAATGGCCGTATAGCTCGCCGAACTAACGAAGCCCATGCGGAGGCGTCCGCGGTGCCCGCTGCCGACTTCGTTGATCTCCGCAACTGCGTCATCAGCCCCCCCTTCCTAAATGAAAGTCAACTACCGATAACGGCCGCTTCGTAGCCTTTACAACGACGGAGCAGCAGCGAGACTCAGGCGCCAGACAGGGGATCAGCGCGGGTTGTAGACGTCGGATCGGTGTTCGATGCGGTGGACGTACAAAATGTGCTTCTCGGTGTCGAGCGTAAACAGCACACGGTAGTCACCGCGCCGTGCTGTGCGCAGACCGAGCAGTTCGTTGGTCAATGGCCTGCTCAGCCGATAGGGGTTCTCGGCCAGCGCCCCCGTGACGAATTCGACGATCGCGGCGGCCGCCTTCTCCGGCAGCCGCCGGAAACCCTTCAGCGCCGGTCTGGTGACCTCACCCTGCCACGCCGCGTGGCCGGCGGGATCCGCATCACTCACCGCGGCGGCAGCCCGAACTCGCGGCGCAGATCATCACCGCTGGTCGTGTTGCCTTCCGCGATGTCGCGCCTGGCCTGGTCCAGGTCTTCGCGGATGCCCGGCCGTGAAAGCCAATGGATCGTTTCCTGCAGGGACTCCAGGTCATCGGCGGACATCAGCACAGCTGACGGGTGTCCGTGCCGGGTGATCTGGATGATCTCGTGCGTCGTGTCCGCTTCCTCCACGAGCGCGGAAAGCTTGTCCTTGGCTTCGCTAAGCGGTACGGTTTTCATGCTTTGATTATAGCCTGAAGTCAGGCCAGTGAATAGCCCGACTTTTAGCCGATAGCAGTGATAATGTCAAGCTGCGCGGCGCGTAGCCTGCCAGATGTGAAGTCCACCTCAAACACGGACAGTAGGCACGCTCCCCTCACTCATGCAGTTCGCACGCCCCGATATACGGAGATTTGCGTCAATCTAAGTTGACCAAAGGCCCATTATTGGCGTTCAGGGAATCAGCCGGTAGAGGAGTAGGTTGGCTGCAGCGGCACTTGGGCCTAGAGGTAGTCCCCGATATGTTCACGGGCGATTTCCAGGAGGGTGGAGTGGAAGGCGACCTCTGCGGGGGCGTAGACCTTGTCCTGGCGCTGGGCCAGCAATACCCGCCGCATGGGCGCGGCGGCACCGAGGCTGATGGCCCTGACGTCGGGGTGTTGGAGGGCAACTGCAGTTTTGGGCACCATGGCCACGCCCATGCCGACGCTGACCATGGCCTGGGCCTCTTGGTAGTCGTTGGCAAGGAAGCCGATGGTCGGTTCGAACCCGGCGTCGTGGGCGGAGCGTTGCAGGACCTCGACCACCGGGTGGGCCTCCGCGCGGACTATCCACGACTCCTTGCGTAGCTCTTCCATCTTCACCTCGTCCCGGTCGGCGAGTGGGTGTCCGCGGGCTACCAGGATGACGGTGCTTTCCTGGAAGACTTCTGTGACCCGGATGGAATCGTCGTGGAACCGGTTCCAGGGATAGTCCCAGAGCAGGCACAGTCCGGTGACTCCGGACTCGAGGTCCGACACAAGTTCGTCAAAGCGGGCGCTGCGCACCGAGAGGCCAATGGCCGGGTAACGCTTCTTGAAGGCGCGGATAACAAGAGGCAAAAAGGATCCGGCGAGGGTGGGGAACGTGCCTACGGTCAAGGAGCCGCGTCTGAGGCCTGCGATCTGGTCCAGGTCGGAATGGGCTGCCCGCATCTGCCCGATGATCTTGCGGGCGTGCCCGGCCAGCACCTGGCCGGCCTCTGTGGGCGCAACCCCACGGGAGCGGCGGTTGAGCAGGGGCTGCCCGACTTCCTGTTCGAGCTTCCGCAGCTGCTGGGAAACTGCGGACGGGGTGTACATCATCAGCTCAGCCGCCGCGGTGATCGATCCCTGCTCGACGACCTCCACCAGCAGGGCCAAACGACGGATGTCGAATAAATCTTGGCTCTCATCGTTAAGCAATGGTTCACCCTTCTGTCTATTTGGTTCAGTCTATGTAATCCCGGGCTAATCTGCGTGATGCCAGCCCCGTCTTTCCCCCTTAGGAGACCAAGGGACCAGGCTGCAGTCCTTCAGTGCCAATGAATTAAGTATCTCTACAGCCCCCATCAATAATTGAACATTGTCTTCAATTGTGATCCGGCTCATTCTGTTATCAGGCCCCAGAACAAATGCGCGGTACTAGGAAACGTAGGGAACACGATGAAGATTGAAGCTGAATGGATGCGCGGAGGGACCAGCAAGTGCTGGGTCTTCGAAACGGACCACTTGGACGAGACCCGCACCAGCCTCGATGAGTTGCTGCCCCGGCTATTCGGAAGTCCGGACTCCCGGCAGATTGATGGTGTCGGCGGAGCAACGTCGACAACCAGCAAGGCCATGATTCTTCGCCGGCCCGCCGAGGCCGATGTTGACGTCGAGTTCACCTTCGCCCAGGTCGGCATCGAAGAGGCAGCAGTGGACTGGGGCAGCAACTGCGGGAACTGCTCCGCAGTCGTCGGCCTCTACGCGATCGAAAAGGGCTGGGTCATCCCCAAGGGGGATAACACCCGCATCGTCACCCGCAACACGAACACCGGCCAGATCATCATCCAGCGGGTCGCCACTCCCGCAGGCGCCCTGCCCATCGTTCCGGATGCCCAGATGCCCGGAGTTGCGTTCCCCGGCTACCGGGTCGGTCTCGGCTTCCAGGACCCGGCCGGCAAGACCACCGGAAAACTGCTCCCCACCGGTGAGGCGACCGATACGATACTTGCCGGCGGAACCCGCTGGACCGTATCCATGGTCGACGCCGGAGCGCCGGTAGTCATCGTCCGCGCCGAGGAGCTGGGCCTGAACACAGCCCGCTACGACAGCTGGGTCGCCGGCGTGGAATTACAGCTGGAAACTCTCGAGCACATCCGCCGACAGGCCGCCGTCCGGATGGGGCTGGCACCAACGCCCGCCGAAGCGGCCCGCGCCATCCCCAAGCTCGCGATCGTCGCCTCCCCCACCCGGTCGGACCCGGACTGCGACGTCAACGTCATGATGCTCTCGATGGGCAAACCCCACCCCGCTCTGGCGATCACCGGCAGCATCGCCCTGACTCTCGCCGCCGGCACCCCGGGCACCGTACTCAACGGCATCACAGGCGACACGCCGCGGCCCACGCTGAGGCTACGCACTCCCGCGGGAGTGATCGAAACCTGGAGTGAAGAACGCGACGGGTCCCTGCTGGTCGGCGTCGACCGAACGGCCCGCACCATCGCCACCACCATCATCCACCTCCCGGAAGCTCTCGGCAGCGCCGTCGAAGCCTCACTAGCATCAGCCACTCAATGAGGAGCCACGATCATGACTAAGACTATTTACCAACCCGCTCCCACGGCAGAGAGCGAAATCCGGGAAGACCGTCCCAAGGGCCCCAATCGTCGCCGCCGTATCCTTCTGATATCGGTCGCCGCGATCGCGATCCTCGGTCTGGTCGCCCTCGCGTTCGGGGGTGCCATTTTCAACCCGGCGGCCACCTCGGAATCGGAGCCGCCCATGACCGCAATCCAGATCATCCCGCTGGTCATACTTGTCCTGATGTTCGTCGTCGCCACGAAATGGCCACTGAACATCGGGGTAATGGGCCTGGTCGCATCCTTCGGCGTCGGCTACTTCATGCTCGGAATGACCGACAAGGAAATCCTCGCGGACTTCCCCGCCAGCATCGTCCTGACAATCATCGGAGTCACCTACTTCTTCAGCATGGCCCAGCGGAACGGGACCATCGACATCATCGTGCAGACCTGCGTGCGCCTGGTCAGGGGCAAAACACTGCTGCTCCCCTGGGTGTTCTTCCTTATGGCTGCCGCACTGACTTCGCTGGGCACCTTCTCCCCCGCCGCCGTCGCGCTTCTGGCACCCGCTGCCATCGGCTTCGCCTACGAATCGCGCATCCACCCCGTACTGATGGGTGCGTTCATCATCAACGGAGCCCACGCCGGCGGGTTCTCCCCGCTGTCCGTCGCCGGCGTGCTGGTACACAACATCGCGCTGGAAAACGGCTTCCCCATCTCCCAAGGCGCACTCTTCGCCGCAAGCTTCGCCATCAACCTCATCCTCTCGGCCCTGACCGTCGCACTGTTCGCCCTCCTGGGCAAGCTCAAGGACGGCGAAGGCGTCCAACACGTCGACCTTGACGCACCGCGCACGACCCGCCCGCACGGCCAGCAAATCCTCACCCTCGCTCTGATCCTTGCCATGCTGATCTGCACGCTGGGCTTCCACATGCCGATCGGCTTCGTCGCCCTCTCCGCCGGTCTCCTCCTGGCTCTGATCAACATCAAAGAACACAGGACATTCATCGGCGGCATCTCCTGGTCCACCGTCCTGCTGGTGGCCGGCATGATCACCTACGTCTCCCTGCTCCAGCACGTCGGCGTCATCGACACCCTCGCCGAGCAAGCCCTTGCACTGGGCGCACCACTATTGATCGCGCTGGTCCTCTGCTACGTAATCGGCGTCGGCTCAGCCTTCGCCTCCTCCACCGCACTGCTGACCGCATTCATCCCCCTCGCCGGCCCCCTGTTGGCCTCCAGTTCGCTGAGCGCCTCGGGAACGGTCGCGGCACTCGCCATCGCCGCCACCGTCGTGGACGTCTCCCCCTTCTCCACCGACGGTGCCCTCATTGTCGCTAACGCCCGGGAAAACGACCGCCAACGCGTCTACAAGCAGCTGATGATGTACGCCGGCGGAGTGGTACTCGTCGCTCCCGCGCTGGCCTGGGCCCTGCTCGTACCCACCGGCATCATGTAACCGGAGCCCGCGCCTCGGGCAACGGCCGGTCAGCCACAGCAGACGGGCCGTTGCCCGTACCGGCAAACCCACCAATGCGTCCACGGCCACCGTACATCCACGACGGATAAGCCCCGAGGACACGCAACATGCTGCCGGACTCAACGTCCGGCACGCGTCCTGCCGTTCCCGCTCTTCATCGCAACAGGTAGCCCGAACGACGGGCGCGAGAACTTCGCAGCATGCAAAGGAGGCAGGGTGACCACGACGTCACCTTGCCTCCTCCCTTAACTTCCACGGACGATACACCCATGCGACACGACTAGCTCAAGGACAACCGCAATGAACTCGAGCCATCTCAAGGGAAAGCAGCACACCGGGATCCTCGCCACTGAACCCGTTCCCAACTGGTCCAAGCTCTCCCGCGGGCGAAGTGAAAATCGTCACTCACGAACGAGCTGTAACATCAGGCTGTATCAACATGCTGGGTGTGTCCGTTTAACGGTGGATCCGCGGCTGGCATTTAGTTGACTTCCTTCTAAGGTGATGGCGAAGGCGTTCTGTGCCGGCTTCCACCTTGTGGCCCATCGTGCCCTGCCTTTGCCGGTCGGGTCCAGTGCCCGGGTGGCCAGGTTGAGACATTTCAGGGCCGCCTGTTCGGTGGGGAAATGACCCCTGGCCCTGACCGCGCGCCGGTACCTGGCGTTGACGGACTCGATGGCGTTGGTGCTGCAAATGACCGCCGGATTTCCACGTCGTAGTCCAGGAACGGCACGAACTCGCTCCAGGCGTTCTCCCACAGCCGGGTGATGGCCGGATACCGCCGGCCCCATTTGCCGGAGAACTCCACGAAGCGTTCCTTCGCGGCGGCCTCGGACGGCGCCGTGTAGACCGGGCGCAGGTCACGGGACATTTCGTCCCAGTACTGCCGCGCGGCATAGCGGAAGGTGTTGCGGATCAGGTGCACGATGCAGGTCTGGACCACAGCGAACTCCCACACGCTGGTGATGGCCTCGGGAAGGCCTTTGAGTCCGTCACAGACCGTGATGCAGACGTCCTCGACGCCCCGGTTCTTGATTTCCGTCAGCACCGAGAGCCAGAACTTCGCCCCTTCGCCGCCGTCCCCGGCCCAGAGCCCGAGGATGTCGCGTTCGCCATTGGCGCTGACGCCGATCGCGACGTAGACCGGCCGGTTCGTGACCTGCGTCCCGGCCCTTGACGTGGATAGCGTCGATGAACACCACCGGGTAGACCCGGCGGTTTCTAGTGAACGTCGCGAATCGTGGATGTATGTATCCGGTGTCCTAATCGTTGCATGGCTGCCCGTGGTGAGCGGTCATTGAGGCATGATCGGGGTCTGTCGTTGAGTTCGTCGCAGACGTCGTCGAGCTGGTCCTGGCTCCACACGTTCAGGTCCGTGCCCTTTGGAAAGTACTGGCGGATCAGGCCATTGGTATTTTCATTGGTTCCGCGTTGCCAGGGTGAGTGCGGGTCAGCAAAGTAGATCCGTAACCCTGTGGCCTTCTCTATCCGGGGATGCTGGAACATTTCGTTGCCTTGGTCCCAGGTCAATGTGCGGCGTAGCGGCAGAGGCAGGCGGGCGTATGCGGTGATAAGCGCATTGGCCACGGTCGTGGCGGAATGGTCGTCAGATAGCCGCAGGAGCAGGGTGAAGCGGGTCTTGCGTTCCACGAGCGTGACGATCGCAGAGCGTTGCGAAGAACCGATGATGAGATCGCCCTCCCAATTCCCTGCCTGGCGCCGGTTCTCCACGTGGGCCGGCCTGGAGTGGATCGACCGCATCGCCCTACTGAACACTCCATGCCCGGCCGGAGAAGTGATCCAGGTCCTCCTCACCCATATCCGGCCAGCCCTGGCCGACAGCGGGGACGAGGAGCAAGTGACCGTGGAAGTGGCACGGATCCTGGCCTCCGGGACGGGATCACGCCGGCAGCGCGAGATCATGATGAGCACCCAGAGCCTGCCCGCCGTGGTGCTCGAGGCCATCGGACACACCCACGGGACCGCCACGGCCCCGCATCGCCCGTCCCGGCGCCTGCAAACCAGCTGACTGACCCGACAGGACATGGATGGACAGCCGCGACAGCGCTCGACGGACGCTCACCCGCTCCTGCTCCTTGACCAGCTCGCCCAGTGGGCCCGCATCCCGTCCGTTGGCCCGCCTCCCCGGGCGCAGACACAGCAGGCTGCCCGCCCGACTGACAGACCAGAAGGCAGGATCACCTTTCCGGGGTTCTACGACAGCGTCGAGGAATCTCACCCTCTCGCGTTCCTCTTTCCGTCATTGTTATAAGGCAGCCCAAGGAGTCCGATCCGAATGCCCCTCGCAAACGTCCCCACCCCCTACCTGACCATCGCCGAAGTGGCCGAGGGCCTGCGGGTGTCCAAGATGACCGTCTACCGGCTCGTCCGGACCCACGCACTGGCCTCGATGAGATTCGGCAAGTCCTACCGAATCTCTGAACAAGCCGTTGAAGACTACCTCGGGAGAACCAGTGTTTCGGCGGAACCCTGTGCCGCATCTTCGCTCGACTTCCCCACCGATTTCTAGACCTGGTACCACGCCAGGAACTCCCGCAGGCCGGGATAATTGCTGTTCTCGGCCTTGACCGTCCCGAAATCCCTGCGGCCCATGACCCGATCGCCCTCTTTTGAGTAGCTGAATGCGCGTCCCATGAGCACCCGCTGGAGCAGTTCCGGCGGGCGGTCCCTGGAAGCGCCTCCCTGCTCGCGGTAGGCGATACCACGCCGCATCGGAGGTAGGTGGCTGCCTTAGCACCCCCATCCGAGGCAGGCCGAACTTCCATAGTGCTCGGCGTCCCGCCGGACTGCTCTGGACAGGGCCAGTCGCCGTGTGTAAATTCGGTTTCAGGTTCCGCCTCGGGTTGGAGCCGGCCTTGACGGTCGTGTGCAGGACGGTCAGGGATGCCGCTGTAGCCGTGCGGCGGCGACGATGCACCCTGCGAAAGAAGGCCATTGTGGCCGCCTCGTATCTTGAGAATTTCGTCGACCCAGCAGCGCCGTACTCCGACGTTCCCGCATCCGGCTTTCACTGCCGGCCGGATGGCAGGGCATCTGTGGGTGCAACCTGGAACCGGGCCAGCACACCACCCCGGGCACACACGTACGGCTTTGGCCCTGACCTGCCTGGGCGCTGTCCCGGGATGACTGGCGCTGTCGCGGCAGTCCGTACCCCTGCCAGGTGCGCCTCCCCGGTGTAGTAGCCATGTCCAGGAACCCCAAGCGCCATCTGCCCCAAGACCCGGAACCGGAGCGTCCGGAGCTGTGCTGCGCCCAGTGCCGGACCGATGCTCACCTGTTCATCAGCTCCATCGCGCCGCCTTCACCGGCCTCCAAGAATTCCGTAGCGGTGTATTACACCTGCACGAAATGCGGACTCTCACAGTGTTACTGGGCCGATGAGGCACAGTTCATCGGGGCAGTGAACGTCACCGCAAGACGACACGACGTGCTGGTCTTCAGCGACCAGTACATCCACTGCGGACAGTCCATGCAAAAAACCGCTTCGGGCGTCCTTCGGCTGGACGGTCGCATCGTCGAGGATGAGATCCGGAATGCCGCGGCCGTGTATCTGGACATCCGTGTAATGGAGTGCCCGTGTGGCTTCCGGCTGGTGCTCCCGGATTAGAGGCCCTGAGGAAGACTGGTGCCCGGGCGCGCGCCAACTGCGGCTTCGCACGGACATCGATGCCGGCGTGAGGAATCTCCATGACGGGGGCGAACGGAACGTCTGCGCACCTCCCGCGGAATTTGAGCCACGGCAAAGCGGCCGCTGCGGAACCACCCAACCCAGTGACGATCGGTGGCTCCGCTGGTGCCCGGATGGGACGTTTTCGGGCTATGAACCGGACCGGGCTCAGCTATCCTTTAGCCGCCGGCCCCCGGGAAGGTTCTCACCCCAGGACGGGTACATCTCCCCGTCATTGTGCTCGGCTTCGCGACGGGCCGTCTCTGCTTCGATCGCCTTTTTCACGAAGTGACTCCAGGTGTTATCCCTTCGGCGTAGCTGGTCGCGCGGTACGCGGTCCGCGCCCGGTTCCGTAGCGCGGCGGGGATACTCACGGTCACATTAGCGGTTTCGGATTCTTTGGGTTCTGCCTTCTTTGGTGTCTCCGGCCGGTGTCCGGGGAGCATCCGTGCCAGCGGCGCCTCGGCGGCCGGGGCTACAGTGCGTCGCGGAGGCAATCCGAGTGCGGGTCGGCTGGGTGTCGGTTCGGCACTCACGCGTTGACCTCCGGGGATTCAGCGACGGTCACGGGTGATGGCCTCCACCTGCCGTGACAGGGGCTGCCTCATTGCGCGAGGCGAGGACGACGTGTGCGCCGGCGGTGGCCAGCGCCGCGGCGATCGCCGCACCGATCCCCTGGCTCGCGCCGGTGACCAGCGCGAACTTCCCGTCGAGGCGCGCGGCACCGGTCATCGTGCTTCCCGATTCGCGGCGGCCCTGTTTTGTGG
>NZ_JAVDVQ010000043.1:0-14339 GCF_031456935.1 Arthrobacter ginsengisoli
TCCGCTGCCCCCGCCGGAAACCACGCCGCTACGCGGAGGTTTTCAAATGAGGCAACGTATCCGGCTACGCGGAGGTTTTCTACGAGTCAACGCGGACCCTTGTTTACATACCGACTGGATGGTATCGTCTGAAAAAGGCCGGACCCAACTCGATGTTAACCGCAAAGTCATATCACGCACCCGGGTAACACCCCGACGCGAAAGGGAGTTCGTTGTGAGTCGTGCAGGTCAGTCAAGTGAGAAGTTACGATCTGAGATCGGGCAGTGGATCAGCCAAAACCTGCAGCCCGATCTGGTCGGCATGGACGACATGGACGTGGAGCGGGAGATCTGGGGAAACCCTGACAATCCAAAGCACGCGGCTTTCCTTGCCTACGAAAAGGCGTCTTTGGAAGCGGGCTTGGTCTGCCCGCATTGGCCCGAGGAATTCGGCGGCCGCGGCTTTAATGAGCTTCAGATGGCTGTCCTGGCGGAAGAACTGGCAGCGGTCGGCATGCCCCGGTTGACGCGCGGCATGGGCGAGCGGCTCTGCGGGCCTTCAATAATCGCGCATGGAACCCCGGAGCAGCGGTCTCGTCTTCTTCCCCGGATCATCAGCGGTGAAGATCGATATTGCCAAGGGTTTTCCGAGTCTGGTGCAGGCTCTGACCTGGCCGCAGTGGCCACCCGGGGGGTTGTCGAGGGCGATGAGATCGTCATTACCGGGGAGAAGATCTGGACTTCGAGGGCGCATCTCGCCAACGTGATGTTCCTGTTGTGCCGAACCGACTCCAGCGTCCCGAAGCATGAGGGAATCTCATTCGTCATTGTCCCGATGAAGGACAACGGGATCACCATCAGCGAAATCATCACGATGGCGGGGGACAACGCCTTCTGCCAGGAATTCATCGAAGGAGCACGAGCACCCCTGAAGAATGTGATCGGTGGTCTCGGCGGCGGGTGGAAGGCCGCGATGACGACGCTCGGCAGTGAACGAGGCGCGGTCGCGGCCGTGCAGCATCTCCAGTACGAGCAGGAGCTCGATGAACTGGTCAGGCGGGGCCGGGAACTGAACCGGCTTGCTGATCCGCAGGTACGGCAAGAGCTTGCCTGGGCATTCTGCCAGGTGCACGTCATGAAGGCCACGGGGGAGCGCGTCCTGGCCAAGCTCGCCAGCGGTGAGGAACTGGGTCCCGAGGCTTCGCTGACGAAGATTGTCTGGAGCGAGTACCACCGCCGCCTGGGCGAGATTGCCATGGATCTTCAGGGCGCGGACGCCTTGGTCCGCCCCGAAGGGAACGGTTACAAGGTGGACCGTTGGCAGAAGGCCTTTTTGTCCAGTCGTGCGGAAACGATCTTCGCGGGAACGAGTGAAGTTCAGCGCCGGATCATCGCGGAGAGAGTCCTTGGCCTTCCCCGCGAAAAGCCCGCGCGGGCCGGCATATGACGAACGTGATCGACACCGTTCCGGACATAGATCCCGCTTCGCTGGCCGGCAGGCTGTTTCAGCCGCGGTCGGTGGCCCTCGTAGGGGCAACTGACCGCTCCCGCTGGTCCACGCAGACGTTCGAGAACCTTCGTCTATACTCGCCCGACGTCTCCGTGTACTGCGTGAGCCCGAAAGGCGGGACGGTTCACGGTGTCCGGGCTTACGCGTCGCTCGCCGACATCGGCGCACCTGTCGACCTGGTGTACGTCATGACTCCGCGGGAGACCGTGCCGGGGATCCTCCAGCAGGCAGCTGCAGCCGGCGCACGCGCCGCCATCGTGCTGACCGCAGGTTTCGGCGAGAGCCAGGACGGGATCCTGCACCAGTCGGCTGTGGTCGCGGCCGCAGCCGATGCCGGCTTGGCGCTCCTGGGCCCTAACGGCAACGGCTTCATCAATGTGAACGACCGGGTCGTGCCGTTCGGGCTCTCTCTGCCCCGGTTTCCGCAGGCGGGCCCTGCATCATTCGTCCTGCAGTCCGGCGGCCTCGTCAAGCCGGTCCTCAGCCTTGCGGACGCGTGGGGTGTAGGAGTGGGGATGGTGGCCTGCAGCGGAAACGAAGCGGCGCTCACGGCAGCCGACATCGCACGCGGACTCCTCGAAGACGACAGGACCGGCGCCATTGGCCTGTTCCTCGAGACAATCCGGGATCCTGGGGCATTCCGGAGCCTGGCTGCTCGCGCCGTCGAGCTGGACAAGCCGATCGTGGCGCTGACGGTTGGCCGAAGCGACGTCGCGAAGCGTGCCGCACTGGCGCACACGGGCGCGCTGGCAGCAGACTCAGCCGTCACCTCTGCGGTCCTTGAGTCTCTTGGGGTGATCGAAGTTTCCTCGATCGAGGGCCTGGTCGCCACTACCGATCTCCTGGCACGCGGCATCCGCCCGCGCGGCAATCGGATCGCCGTGATCGGTGCTTCGGGCGGGGCCTGTGAATTGGTGGCGGAAAAGGCTTCCGAACTGCGGATAGAGCTCCCTGAGTTCTCGGAAAGGAGTCTGACCGCGCTCTCGGCCGTGCTCCCGGACATTTCTCACGCGCAGAACCCGCTTGACGTCACCGGCTTCGCGACCGTCGACCCGCTGCTGCCGGTGAACGCGTTGAAAGCCTTTCTTGCAAGCGGTGCCGAGGACGTGGATGCAGTGCTTTTTCAGGCAGTCGTGATCCCGCCCGACAATACTCCGGATCCGGATGCTGCCCGGAGGCACTTCAGCGAGATCGCCAAAGTCGTCCGGTCTGCAAAGCTTCCTGTCCTGCTTCAGGACGAGGTGGCGGCACCGGTGTCTGATCTCGGAAGGGATATCCTCGCCGTGGAAGGGCTGAACAGGCTGGCCGGAGTGGAAATCGGGCTTACTTCCCTGGCGCATGCGATGCGATGGTCTGCCCGCCGCCAGGCTCTCATATCGCGCAGGGAAGATAGCCGGGCCGCGGTGACACTGGGGCCGTACGACAAAGGCGCCAGGTTCTCGGAATTTGACGCGCTTTGGCTCTTGGCCAGCGGCGGGGTTCCGACGATCCGACAAACACTTGCCACGACGGTCGGCGAGGCCGTGGCGGCTGCCACCGGGCTATCCGGGGCCGTCGCCCTGAAGGTCTGCTCGCCGGACATCCTCCACAAATCGGACATTGGTGGTGTGGCCCTCAACATTCAGGGGGCGGACGCTGTCAAGGAAGCGTACGAAGGCATGGTGGGCCGGGTATCGGCGGCACTGCCGGATGCACAAGTCGACGGCGTCCTCGTCTCGCCAATGCGGCACGGCGGAGTCGAACTGGTGGTCGGGATCAACCGCGATCCCGTTTGGGGGCCCATCCTCGTCCTCGGACTCGGGGGCGTTCTGGTCGAGATCCTAAAAGACGTCGTCCTCAAACCGCTCCCTGTCACCCGTTCCGAGGTTACCGAGATGCTGTCAGCGCTGCGGGGGGCAGCGCTACTCCACGGTGCCCGGGGCGAGGCCCCGGTCGACCTCGCGCAGCTGACAGATGCAGTCCTGTCGCTCGCCGATGTAGCGGCCGCGCTCGGTGGAGATTTCCAGTCCATAGAAGTCAACCCCCTGCGCGCGGACCACCAGACTGTTGAGGCGCTTGACGCATTGATCTTGTGGGCCGACGAAGCAACCCAAAGCGTGGAATAAGGAGAATCGCATGGCATTGAGCTACACCTCTGAGCACGAAGAGCTGCGGGGTTCCATCCGTAAATTTCTTGACAGCGAGACAAACGCCGCCAAGCGTCATTTGTTGGCCGACTCGACAGGCGCATATGACGTACCCCAGTGGAAGACGATGGCCCAGGAACTCGGCCTCCACGGAATGGCGATCCCGGACGAGTACGGCGGATCAGCGTTCGGCTTCATGGAGCAGTCCGTCGTGATGGAAGAGATGGGCAGGGTCGTCCACCGCTCGCCATACTTCTCGACGGTCATTCTCGCGGCCACCGCGCTGCAGCTCGGTGACGATGAAGCTGCGCGTGCCCGCTGGCTCCCGGGCATTGCCAGCGGCGACGTCATCGGCACAGTGGCGCTCGTCGAGGCCGACGGCGACTGGTCAGCCAGCACGATTACCACTAAAGCGCGGGTGGAAGATGGCGGGCGCAGCCTCTACGGCGCCAAGAGCTTCGTGACCGATGGAGCAGCGGCGGAACTGATCATCGTATTGGCGGACAGCGACGAGGGCGAGATGCTCCTTGCCGTGGATGCCCGGGAGCCGGGCACGGCGGTGGTCGACCTCCCGGTGCTCGACCAGACCAGGCCTTTGGCCACGGTGATCTTCAACGGGGCCTCCGGAACTGTCCTGGCCACAGGAGCCCGCACGCGCGAAATCCTTGCTCAACTGCTGGATGTGGCGCTGTCAGCTTTGGCCGCCGAACAGGTTGGCGGTGCGGCCCGATCACTTGAGATGGCGGTCGAGTACGCCAAGATCCGTGAGCAGTTCGGAACGGCTATCGGTAGCTTCCAGGCGATCAAGTTCAAGGCAGCCGACATGCTGCTCCAGCTCGAAGCCGCCCGCTCAGCGGCGCTCTACGCTGCCCGGGCCGTCTCCGACGATGCCGCTGACAGGACCGCCGCTGCAGCAGTGGCGAAGGCAGTCTGCTCGGACGCGTACTTTGCCATCGCGGCGGAGTCGATTCAGATCCATGGCGGGATCGGGTTCACCTGGGAGCACGACGCCCACCTCTACTTCAAGCGTGCGAAAGCCTCGGAACTGCTGTTCGGTAACGCCGACGTGCACCGTGAACGCTTGGCCAAGCAGCTGGGCTGGTAGACATGACCGAGAAGACGAGCCCTGAACCTACCCCAGACACGCAACCGTTCTTTGATGCCACCGCCAGAGGTGAGTTGAGGCTGCCGAAGTGCCGCACTTGTGGAGAGCTCTTTTTCTACCCCCGAAGCTGGTGCCCGAAGTGCTCGTCAGAGGACTTGGAATGGGTGCTCTGCTCGGGACGCGCACGGTTGCACTCATATCTGATCAACACCCGCCCGGCCCCAGGCTTCGAGGAGGAGAGCCCGTACTCCATCGCGATCGTCGAGCTCGAGGAAGGGCCGCGAATGATGACGAACATCGTAGGTGTTCCCCAAACCCCGGAGCATCTGGTGCTGGACATGCCCCTTGAGGTTGTCTTTGACAAGCACGGTGACGTCGCTGTTCCGAAGTTCGCTCCGGCGGGTGAAGCCGCGTGACGATCAAAGGAAAAGTTGCAATCGTTGGTGCTGCGGAGACGGCACGGCTCGGCAAGATTCCCGATCAATCCGCGATGCAGCTCCACGCTGAGGCTGGCCTCCGGGCATTGCGCGACGCCGGGTTGACCATCCACGATGTTGATGGCATCGCTTGCGCAGGGGAGTCGCCTGTCGAGGTCGCGGAGTACCTGGGAATCACGCCCGCCTACCTCGACGGTACCCACGTGGGAGGGGCATCGTTCATGCTCCACGTGCGCCACGCCGCTGCAGCGATTGCTGCGGGGCTGTGCACAACCGTGCTCATCACCCACGGTGAGTCAGGCCGCTCGCGTGTCGGAATGCAGCCCTGGGCGCCGGCCCCGCAATCGATGCGTGGACAGTTCGAGGTGCCGTACGGGGTGATGGGTCCGCCGACGACCTTCCCTATCGGGCTCCTTCGCTACATGAAGACCTATGGAATGACGCCCGAGCAGCTTGCGATGGTCCCGGTCGTGCAGCGTCAATGGGCAGCCATGAATCCGCGGGCGAAGCTCCAGGACCCCATCACGGTCGACGATGTACTTTCGTCCCGCATGGTGGCCTACCCGATCCACCTCCTGGAGTGCTGCCTGGTCACCGACGGCGGTGCCGCCGTCGTACTTACTTCGCTGGAGCGAGCAATCAGCCTGGACCTGGCGCACGATCCCGTCGTCATCCTCGGCGCAGGAGAGTCCAGCGAGTCGGCCATGGTGTCCATGATGGAAGACGTCACCTCGTCAAAGGCCTTCCGCGCAGCCGGGGACCGGGCATTCGCAGAGGCAGGGGTCGACCGAAACGAGGTCGACCATCTAATGATCTACGACGCCTTCGCGCACGTACCGATCTATGGCCTGGAGGATCTTGGCTTCGTCGGGCGCGGAGAAGCGCCCGCATTCATCGAAGATGGCAACACTGCGCCGGGCGGGCAACTGCCAATGAACACCAACGGCGGGGGGTTGTCCTACACCCACACCGGCATGTACGGAATGTTCGCTATCCAGGAGTCGGTTCGTCAATTGCGCGGGCAGGCATCGGCTCAAGTGCCCGGCGTCAACGTGAGCGCTGTGCTTGGCAACGGGGGGATGTTCATGAGCGCGGGAGTACTCATTCTCGGAACTCCCGCTGCCGTCTCGAATTGACCAGTATTGGGCTACCCGAAAGAAGGCCAAACATGAAAGACCTCGTCTGCGACGGCCGCGTCGTGATTGTCACAGGTGCCGGTGGCGGGATCGGGCGGCACCACGCACTGGAGTTCGCCCGGCAGGGCGCTAAAGTCGTTGTCAACGACCGGGGTGTGCAACTCGATGGCTCCAACGACTCCGCGTCAGCGGCAGACGCCGTCGTCGAAGAGATTATCAATCTCGGCGGCGAGGCTGTCTCGGACCACAATGACGTCTCCGACATGGCCGGCGCCGAGGCGATGGTCAAAGGAGCTATTGGCCACTTCGGTGAACTCAACGTGCTGGTGAACAATGCAGGCATCGTCCGTGATCGCACAGTCGCCAACATGGCCGAGTCCGAATGGGACGACGTCATCCGGGTGCATCTGAAGGGGACCTTCGCACCCACCCACTTCGCGAGCCGATACTGGCGCTCCTTGCATAAGGAGGGGCGGCCCGTTCCCGCGAGGATCATCAATACCACTTCGACTTCGGGGCTGTTCGGAAACACCGGACAGTCGAACTATGGGGCTGCAAAAGCAGGAATCGCCTCCTTCACCATCATCACGGCCATGGAACTGCACCGCTACGGGATCAAGGTCAACGCCATCTCGCCAGGCGCCCGGACACGGATGACAGCCGGGCTGATTGATGAGCCTGAGGGTGACTTCGACCCATTCGATCCGGCTGCCATAGCGCCCTTCGTCGTCTGGCTGGGATCTGACGCAGCCGGCGATGTCACCGGACAGGTTCTGGGAGTGACGGGCGGAACCGTCACCGTCCTCGAAGGATGGCGGCCCGGCCCTTCCGAGGAGCGTTCACATATCTTCACGGTCCAAGAAGTCGGGGAAGTCGTGCCGAAGCTGTTGGCCGGGGCATACACAAACCCGCGACTTCCCCAAAGCTGAACCGGACGGGACGATCATGGCGCTAAATCTCCAATCCGTCGGCCGTGAGAACGGGCCGCACACACTCCAGTGGACCGAGCGGGACACTTTGCTGTATGCGGTGTCTGTCGGAGCCGGGCAGGATCCCGTCTCCGAGCTTTCGATGACCACAGAAAACAGTGACGGCCTGCCGCAGCGGGTCCTTCCATCCTTTGGCGTGGTCATGGGGCAGCAGGTCCTCAGGCCTGACATCGGCGACTTTGACCGGTCCAAGCTGGTGCACGCCGAACAGCACTTCGAGTTGCATCGGCCGCTGACTGCGACGGGCGCCGCTTCGGTGACCGCGAAAGTTAGCGCGATCCACGATAAGGGCAGCGGGGCGCTCGTATGGACCGAGACGACATCAATGGATGCCGGAACAGGCGAGCCGCTGCTAACCGCACGATCCGCAAGTTTCATTCGTGGCGAAGGCAATTTCGGAGGTGAGCGGGGGACTGCCGTCACCTGGGAGGCCCCCCAATCGAAGCCTGATTACGAGCTGCTCATGCCGACCCGTCCTGAGCAGGCGCTTCTGTACCGTCTCAACGGCGACCGCAATCCGTTGCACTCGGACCCGAAATTTGCTGCGCAGGGCGGGTTCGACCTTCCCATTCTCCATGGGATGTGTACTTTCGGGTTCTCGTGCCGCGCGCTCGTGGCTACAGTGGCCGATGGAGATTCGCGCCGGCTCACCTCCATGGGAGGCCGTTTCTCATCTCCCGTCTGGCCCGGCGACGCCCTGACGGTTCACATCTGGAAGGACAACGAGGACGTCCTCTTCCGCACGCTTCGCAGTGACGGGACGGTTGTTATTGACCATGGCCGTGCCAAGCTATCCGGCCCCGCCGGCTCTGATTGATGCGGGGCGAGGCCCATGGCAGCGTCCGGCCCGAAATGACCGCCGACGGAACTACTCGAAACTCAGACTAGGACTATGAAGGAGACCCATGGCGTCAATCACGAAGCCGCGAACCGCACTCGAACTTTTCAGAATTGATCAGCTGCTTTCGGAGGAGGAACTCTCGATCCAAGCGGTCATCAATCGGTTCTGCGCCGACCGGATCCGCCCCCAGCTGGCCGGATGGTTCGAAGCCGGAGCTCTGCCGGCCAAGGAACTGGCGCTGGAGCTTGGCGGCCTGGGGGTGCTGGGAATGCATCTGGAAGGTTATGGCTGTGCCGGGATGAGTGCCACTGCCTACGGGCTCACATGCATGGAGCTGGAGGCGGCCGACTCGGGGATCCGGTCGTTGGTCTCGGTCCAGGGGAGCCTGGCGATGTATGCGATCTGGGCTTACGGGAGCGAGGAACAGAAGCAGGAATGGCTTCCCAGCATGGCTGCTGGTGAAGCTATCGGCTGCTTCGGCCTGACGGAACCCGACCGGGGGTCGAATCCGTCGGGAATGCGGACCTTCGCCAAGCGGGATGGTGAGGACTGGATCATCAACGGCGCCAAGATGTGGATCACAAACGGCTCGATAGCGGATGTTGCAGTCATTTGGGCACGCACCGACGTCGGCGTACGTGGTTTCCTGGTCCCGACCAACACCCCGGGGTTCTCCGCTCCCGAGATCAAGCACAAGCTCTCGCTTCGGGCCAGCGTCACGTCGGAGCTGGTTCTGGAGTCCGTCAGGCTCCCGGCTTCCGCGATGCTGCCGGAAGCGCTGGGACTCCGCGCGCCGCTCGGATGCCTCAGTGAGGCGAGATTCGGCATTGTCTTCGGCTCCCTGGGCGCCGCGCGTGATTGCCTTGAGGTTGCCACCGCCTACGCGCTCGACCGCGACGTGTTCGACAAGCCGCTGGCGGGCTTCCAGCTGACGCAGGAGAAACTGGCGAACATGGCGCTCGAGCTGGGTAAAGGCATGCTGCTTGCCCTTCATCTTGGAAGGCTGAAAGAGACCCACGCCTTGGAGCCGGACCAGGTGAGTTTGGGGAAACTCAACAATGTGCGGGAAGCGATCCGCATTGCACGCGAGTGCAGGACGATCCTCGGCGCCAACGGCATCTCTTTGGAGTACCCGGTAATGCGCCATGCTAACAACCTGGAATCCGTATTGACCTATGAGGGCACAAGCGAGGTGCACACCCTCATCATCGGCCAGGCATTGACCGGCCTGCCAGCCTTCCGATGAGTCTCGCCGCTGGTGTGACAGCGGATGCAGTCACCCGCCAATCTTTGACCGGTTAACACCGAATCGAGGCAGCAATGAATGTTGAACTGGACCCCATCCACTTCCGTCAGGTCCTGGGCCAATACCCGACCGGTGTCGCAATTGTGACGGCGGTGAGCCGGAGCGGCGAGCCCATAGGTATGACGGTGGGATCGTTCAGTTCGGTGTCCCTGGACCCACCGCTGGTCGCTTTCATGCCCGACAAGAACTCGACTTCCTGGCGGGCGCTACAGGACTCCGGCGATAGGTTCTGCGTCAACCTCCTCGGGGCTGACCAGGAAAACATCTGCAGATCCGTGGCGGTTCGCAAGGAAAACAAATTCGCGGACATCGCTTGGAGGAAATCCCCCCAAGGAAGCCCGCTCATCGTGGATTCGGTCGCATACATCGACTGCACGATTGAGGCAGTCCATGACGTCGGCGACCACAATATTGTCATCGGTCGTGTCCAGGACCTAGCTGTTGAAAACGCGTCATACCCGCTCCTGTTCTTCCGTGGCGGCTACGGTTCCTTCCGCCCGTTGTCCCTGGCAGCGCGGGATATCGATCTGCTTGACCAGCTGAGGCTCATTGACTTCGCGCGACCGCACATGGATGAGCTGGCCCATCACTTTGACAGCGAAGTCACCGTCACGACCTTGCTGAACGATGAGTTGGTGCTCGCTGCCGCGGCTGGCCGGGCCAGGCATCAGATCGTCCCTCGACAGGTTGGCCAGCGTGAACGGTTCAGGGCTCCACTCGGGACTGTGTACGCCGCCTGGGGCGAGCCGGCACTGCGGGAGCGATGGATCGAAAACTCAGGTCAGTCCGCCACGCCCGAGCAGATCGAGGAATACCGCCAGATACCGGACCGCGTCCGGGATCGAGGAGTCGCCGTTTCTCTTGTCCGCAAGAGCCCGGCACCGGATGGAGTTTCCCCGGCCCGCGGGGCGGAGGCCTGGTACAACCCCGAATCCCTCGACGGACTTGAGGGATTCGAGCTCCGCTCCGTTTCGGCCCCGGTATTCGACGCCCGAGGCCGGGTGGCATTCGCCCTCACGCTGTGGGGGACTCGGGGCGGGCCCGCAGCTCGCGCCACCGTTGAAGAGTACATCTACCGCCTGTTGGAAGCGTGCGAAGCAGCGACCAAGGCGGTCGGGGAAATGACAAATCGAGACATCCGCTGAAGTCAGGCCCCTCTGCACAAGAGAAGAGCCCTCGCCCGTGATCAAAGTTCGCATTGCAAGGGCAGCAACGCACATATCAAAGGAAACCCAAATGAAAATTGCAGTGCTGATCAAACAGGTTCCGGACACGTACGGCGACCGCAAGATGGGTCAGGGCAGCGGAACGGTGGACCGTGCCGCAAGCGATCCGGTGATTGATGAGATCAACGAACGGGCCGTCGAGGCCGCCCTTCAGATCAAAGAGAAGGACGGCGGCAGCAAAGTCACGGTCATCACCATGGGCCCACCGCGTGCCGCGGAGGCGTTGCGGAAGGCTCTGGCCATGGGCGCTGATTCGGCGGTGCACATCAGCGACGATGGCCTGGCTGGTTCCGATTCGTTGCAGACCTCGTCCGTCCTCGCTGCGATGCTCAGAGACCGGGATTTTGGGCTCATAGTTGCCGGCAACGAGTCCACCGACGGCCGCACCGCGGCCGTGCCGGCGATGCTCGCGGAACGACTGGGGGTGGCCCAGGTGACTTACCTGCGTTCCCTCACGGTCAGCGGCGGAATCGTCTCGGGTGAACGGGTGACTGAGGACGGCTACATGGAAGTCAATGCCCCCCTGCCAGCCGTCGTCTCGGTCACCGAGCAGGTGGCCGAACCGCGCTTCCCGAATTTCAGGGGAATCATGGCCGCCAAGAAGAAGCCGTTTGAAACACTCACCCTGTCTGATCTGAAGCTGCCGGCCGGGGAGACAGGTGCCGAAAATTCGTGGTCCAAGGTCAGGGAAGTCAGGACACGGCCCGAGCGTGCCGCCGGAACAATAGTCGTCGATGACGGGACCGCCGGGTCCCAGATCGCCGATTTCCTCGCCAAAGCCAAATTGATCTAGCCCTGGAATCTAGGAAGGATAATATGTCTCAAGTACTGGTCCTTGCAGAACACCAGCAGGGGAAACTGAAAAGCAACGTCGCAGAGCTGCTCGCGGCCGCCGCGCAGCTCGGCGAGCCGGCAGCCGTCCTGGTCCGCCAGACTGGCACCGGGGAAGGATTGCCCGCCGATCTTGCCAATCTAGGTGCAGCCACAGTGTACGTGGCCGATATCGACGATGCCGACTCGCTCTTGGTGACACCCCAGATCGCAGCCCTGGAATCCGCCGTTTCCGCCTCCGGTGGTGTGTCTGCGGTACTGGTCGGCAATTCGATCGACAGCCGGGAAACAGCGGCAAGGCTGGCCGTCCGGATCGGTGCGGCACTGCTCAACGACGTCGTGGGATTAGAGACAACGACCGAGGGCGTGATTGCAACCCAGCAGGCCTTCGGAGGAGCCTACACCGTCAGGTCCGTGGCTGCCCGGGGGATCCCTGTGATCTCCCTGCGGCCAAACGCCGGGGAGTTGACCACCCCAGCTGTGGAGGCGAAGGTAATCCCGCTGACGGTCAGCATCGGTGCGACCGCCACTGCCAGGATCAGTGACCGCCACGAACGAGGGACCGTCTCCACCCGTCCGGCCCTGCAGGCAGCAGACATCGTCGTGTCCGGTGGACGAGGCCTGGGCTCCGCCCAGAACTTCGTCCTGGTCGAACAGCTTGCCGATGCCCTTGGCGCGGCCGTTGGTGCCTCCCGCGCCGCCGTAGACGCGGGATTCTGCACCCAGAACATGCAGGTCGGTCAGACCGGCATCACCGTCTCGCCCAATCTGTATCTGGCGGTGGGCATCTCCGGTGCCATCCAGCACCGGGCAGGAATGCAAAACTCCAAGACGATCGTGGCGGTCAACAATGATGCCACCGCCCCCATCTTTGAGGTGGCCGACTTCGGTGTCGTCGGGGACATTTTCACCGTAGTGCCCCAACTGATCGAAGCGGTCAGCGCCCGGCAGCGTTAGCGCAGCCAACGCCAGGGGCGATTCGGGGCCAAGAAAACCACTATCGAGAGGGTCCAGATCATGGAAATACCAGGCTCAGTTGCGCTGGTTACAGGCGGGGCGTCCGGGCTGGGCCTGGCCACCGCCACACTTTTGCACCAAGCCGGGGCAAAGGTAATACTTGTTGACCTGCAGCAGTCGGACGGTGAGCGGCAGGCCGCGCAGCTCGGTGCTGGTGCGACGTTTGTAGCAGCCGATGTCACAGACCCCGACCAGATCGCGGAGGTTGTGAAAAGAGCCAGTACCTTCGGCCCGCTCAGAATCGCGGTCAACTGTGCCGGCGTTGCCACACCCGGAAAGATCATCGGCCGGTCAGGTCCGCTGCCACTCGCCGATTTTGACCGGGTCATACGGATCAACCTCAGCGGAACATTCAACGTGCTTCGGCTCGCCACGGAAGCCATGCAAGCGCTGGAGCCCGTTGGCGAGGAACGAGGAGTGGTTATCAATACTGCTTCGGTGGCCGCATTCGACGGTCAAATCGGCCAGCCTGCCTATGCAGCATCCAAAGCGGCAGTGGCGGGGCTAACCTTGCCCGCGGCACGTGAATTCGCGAGCAGTTACATCCGGGTGATGGCTATTGCGCCGGGAATCTTCGAAACTCCAATGATGGCCGGACTACCGGAAGAAGCCAGGAATTCTCTGGGAACCCAAGTTCCCCATCCGTCGCGGCTGGGGCGCCCTGGGGAATACGCAGCACTCGTCCGGCACATAGTGGAGAATCCTATGCTAAACGGCGAGACCATCCGGCTGGATGGCGCCATAAGGATGGCCCCCAGGTAACTACCTAACCACCATGCACAGCAGGTCGGCCGCGGACGGGGAAGTCAATGACCCGCGTCCTTCCATCTCGTGTGCCGTACCGCAGGTCTGTGCCCGCGGACCCGGCCCTACCCCGAAGCCCTGCTGGGCATAGTCCTAATGCCGGGCTCTCCGACCGGCTGCACCGAGCGGTGACTGCGGTCCGCCTGGATCGTCCAGGCGCTCCAGCCGGGGCCAGGCCCATGGCTGGAGTACTGCAGACCGGGTGTATTTGCCCACGCCTCGTCGCAGCGACTGGTGGAGGTCTTCGACAGAGTCAACGTCCCGACGCAGTGTGGAGACTGCCGGGATGGGCAGAACAGTATGTCCGGCCCGGACGTGTGCCAGGAACGAGTCCAGGCCGAACTGCGGCCTTACCGCTGTTCCGGGGAGGGCACAGATCATGGTGCTTCCCGAGCCGTGGATATCGGGCACCACGGAGAGCGGGTGCTTCGCAGCCAAACTGAGTGCTGCGGCCAGGTCCCGGGAGTCAAGGCAGGGAAGGTCGCCGGTCAGGACGGCGACCGGGCGGCGGGGGTTCAGCGATCTCGCCCTGTCGATGCCCGCCGTAGCGGCAATGTTCAGCCCCTGTCCCGGATCGGCCAGGAGAATGATGTCCGGGATAGTGGTCAGCAGTACCGGGTCGGAGGAGACGACGATGATGTCCGCAACGCCAGGGACAGCCGCGGCTGCCGCGACAGTGTCACGCAGGAAGGCCAAGGCCAGACGGTGACGCATTCTGGGCCGGAGGCCTGCGACGCCCCCCGCAGCGTGGCCAAGCCTGCTTTTGGCTGCGAGGCCACCCTTGTACGGGACCACGATCGTCCATCTCTCTGCGCAAGCTGAATCCATAAGGGACTTCTCCTTTCTCCTGGACGGTGGGCGCGCCTTTCAGCCGGCTTCGGGCCGGCTCACAGCGGCCGCACACCGATGGACACCGGGACTCTTACCGAATCCGTGCGGCCACCGTCGGCCTCCGCGGTCAGCACCCGCAGGGACTTCCCGGTGGCGCCGTAGCCCTGGTCCGCGTATTGGCGGGCGGTGGCCAGACGTTCC
>NZ_JAVDVQ010000044.1:0-12835 GCF_031456935.1 Arthrobacter ginsengisoli
GCCTGAAAGAACCATAGAGACACGGCGTTGACAGGCGACCACGGCACCATTTTCAGCCCGGAACGGGCGTCCGACAAGGACATATTGGCTAGCGCGGTTTCATGCGCCGGGTCGGCGTCGTTCGCGCCTTCGTGCCCGTCAGGCCTGGTTGAAGCGGACCATGTTGCCGGACGGGTCGCGGAAGGCGCAGTCGCGCGGGCCCCAGGGCTGGACGATGGGTTCCTGGAGGACCTCTGCACCGGAGGCCCGGACCGCCTCAAACGTGGCGTCCAGGTCGTCCGTGCGGAACACGAGGATAGGCAGGGCGCCCTTGACGAGCAGCTGCTGGAGGGCGTCGCCGTCGTCCTGGGAACGGCCGGCGTGCGGGACGGACAGCACCAGCTCCAGATCCGGCTGGGCCGCGCTGCCGAGCGTGACCCAGCGCTGCCCGTCCGAGCCGACGTCGTTGCGGACTTCCAGGCCGAGCACGTCCCGGTAAAACGCGAGCGACTCGTCGAGGTCATTGACGGTGATTTGTGAGTACTGCAGTGAAATGTTCATGTCATCCACGCTATGGCAGCGGGCGCGGGGGCGCTTCTTCAATCCTGCTCGGCTTGCGGGCGGGCCGAGTGCGCAGCCGGGCGATGCACGGCGGCATGGCCTTGACCGCGTGGTGCTGCCGCGAGCGGTACTCGCTGGGCGGCATGCCGACGATCTCGGTGAACCGCGAGCTGAACGATCCCAGCGACGTACAGCCCACCTCCATGCACGCATCCGTCACGCTGGAACCGGCCCGCAGCAACGCCATGGCCCGTTCGATCCGCCGCGTCATGAGGTAGTTGTAGGGCGTCTCGCCGTAGGCCGCTTTGAACTGGCGGGAGAAGTGCGCCGGGGACATCAGGGCACCGGCGGCCATGGTGGGCACATCGAGCGGCCGGGCGTAGTCGCGGTCGATCAGGTCCCGGGCCCGGCGCAGGTGCGCCAGGTTGGCCAGCTCCTGTGGTGTCATGCCGCCATTCTAGATCCGCTGACGTCCCAGTGGAGGGGCCCAAATAGGGGTGGCGGGGGACCCCAGCGTCGTCCCGCGAAAACCGTTTGGTAATCCGCCCCGGAAATCTCCTGTAGTGTTGATCCTGTTGTTGTGTTTATGCAGTTCGTAGTTCAGGCAGTACGCAAGGTTGAAAGACCTTGTTCTTCTGAAGCAGCGGTTTTGAGCACCCCACACCGGAGGACCCGAAAGTCGGGACTTTTCCTCCACCTTCACGAAGGACAAAAAATAATGGCTACTGGTACCGTCAAATGGTTTAACGCTGAAAAGGGCTTCGGCTTCATTTCCCCCGATGACTCCTCACAGGACGTCTTCGCACACTACTCCGCGATCGCCTCTTCCGGCTTCCGCTCCCTCGAAGAGAACCAGAAGGTCTCCTTCGAAACCGAGCAGGGCCCCAAGGGTCCCCAGGCCGTAAACATCCAGGCTCTCTAAGACTTAGCTTCCAGCTAACTCTTCTGAGTCCGGAACCTTACAGGTTTCGAGCAGGGTCCGTCTTTGACGGGCCCTGCTTTTGTTTAACCCGGGTGTGCTTCAGCCGGCGCTAAGCCACACCGCCGGCGTCGGTGTATTCGAAGAACACTTCGGCCGGGAAAGGGCCCTGCAGCATTTCCGCCGTCAGCCCGTGCACGCTTTCCAGATGCTCCCGGAACCAGACGTCGAAGGGGTCCTCCGACGTCGCGATGGTCTGGAACGCTTTCGCGAGGTCCTCGGCCTCATGGAACAGGCAGACGAAATCCCCCTGCGGCGTGTGCATCAAGGCTGGCGACCTCCCGGGCCACGCCCGCCCGCTTATAGGATCGGACCAGCTCCGCCCGGCGCGGGCCCTTAACCTCCTGCTCCATCGCCTTCCACTCCTCCAGTTTCCCGGGCAGGATCGGCGTGAACCACGTGATGCTTTCCATGACAACGTTCCTTCCACACAGCAGGGAGCACGGTGGTAATCCCATCGGTACAGCTGCATGGTAGTCCCGCGGTCGACGGCGGGACAGGGCTTCCGGAATCGCCGGCGGACCCGCTCAACTAACCGTGCCGCGTGGCCAGGAACGCGGTCAGCGCCGGGTTGTCGATCTCCTTCGCCAGCCAGGGCACGGCTTTGGCGGCGGCCTCGTCCCCCAGCACCGCCCGGTGCGACTGCGCCCGGACCCCGAACTCCCGCATGCCGCTGCGGCTGGCCAGCGCGGCCAGCCGGTCCACAAACTGTGTTGCCCGCGGCGAGCCCGTGGCGATGGTGACTTCCGCCGCGACATCCAGCAGCCGGGCCGTGTACCAGAGGTACCACGGCTTGGGTTCAAGGCCCCGGTCGATCCAGTGCTCGGCGGCGGCCAGGTCGCCGTGCGCCAGGAACAGCCGGGCCTCGGCACCGGCGGCCAGGGCCATGTAGCAGTGGTCACCGGCGAGATCGGCCATCACCCAGGACCGGTCAATCAGGTCCGCCGCCGCGTCCAGCCGGCCCGCGGCCAGGTACGTTTCGCCCCGGACACCGGAGACAAAGGGCTCGAACGCCGTCCAGTGTTCTTCCGCCACCCAGTCCAGGGCCCGGTCCAGGGCCGCGGCGGCCAGTTCCAGGTCTCCGCGCAGCAGGTGCACCCGGCCCAGCAGCGCCTCACTGAACGCCTGCTGCCGCCGGTTCCGGACCTCCTTGGCGAGCCGTCCGGATTCCATGAAGGCCGTTACCGCGTCGCCGTAGTGCGCGGTGTCCGAGGCCAGCATGCCCTGGATCGCGAGGATCCGGGCCTGCTCGTCGGGGATTCCGCGGGCTGCCTGCCTCGCCCGGTCCAGCCAGCCGGCCGCGCGGTCCGGGACACCACGCTGCACGGAGAGGTAGCCCAGCTCGCGGAAGGCGGCAGCGGCGGTCCGGGAGACGCCGTCGGGCGCTTCCGCCGAGAGCGCACGGTGCAGGAAATCGGCGACCTCGGCGCCGCGCCCGCCGGCCTGGTGGATCAGCGCCCCGGCGAGGGTCACCAGCGACTCGGCCACGAGGTGCCGGTCGGCGGTGTGCTGGGCCAGGACGACGGCAAGCCGCAGCTGGTCCAGGCCCCGGTCCACGGCGCCCGCCGAGAGGGAGGCGCTGCCGGCGTCGAGATAGGACCGGACGGTGGACGCGGTGGCGGGGATCTCGGGGTCGGCGGCCGGAGCCGAGTCGGACAGCGCCCGCCGGACTTCCGCCGGCAGCGGCAGGCCCAGCTCACGGTGGTAGAGGTCCGCGCATTTGGTGACCTCCTCCCGGGCCCGCCGGTGCTCGCCGAGGGCCACCAGCGCTTTCACCAGGACGGCCGTGCAGTCCGCGTGGAAGGGATCCCGGCGCAGTGCCAGCCTGGCGAGCTCGACGGCGTCGTCGGGGGCGCCCGAGGCCAGGGCGGCCAGCGACGCTTCGTACAGCAGCGACTGGACGCAGTTCTCGAGCCGGTACCGCTGGTCCGCCAGCCAGGAGTCAAAGACGGGGCTGTCCGCAAAGGAGAGCCCTTCCAGCAGCTGGCCGTCGAACCGCCGCGGGTCCAGGTCGTGGCCGTTGGCGGAGCCGACCAGCTCCAGGGCATCACAGCGCCAAGGCGGCAGGAGCGCCACCCGCAGCGGGTCACCGGAGATCGAAACACCGTCCAGGGTCCGGCGCAGCTCGGACAGGTTCCAGCGCAGCGCGCCCAGCGGATCCGCGGCGTCCGGGAACAGCAGGGTGGCGGTCCGGGACCGGCTGATGCCGTCCGGCTGCAGGGCAAGGTAGGCCAGCACAGCCCAGGCTTTGCGGCCCTTGGGCTGTGCGGGAGTGACGCCAGGGGACTCGATCTTTGGCGGACCGAGGAGCCGGATCCACGTCTCGGCCATGGGAGTAATTTTACGCCGGAGGCATTGGCGGCGTCGCGGGGGATTCACACGTTTGCTCACACGGCGGCTGACGACACTGGAGTCATCCAATCCGCACTCCACCCGAGGAATCAAAAATGGAACTGCTTGTAGTCCTGCTGTTCGGTCTCGTGATCGTCGCCGGCACCGCCACGGTCCGTGCCGTACTCAAGGACGGCCACGGCCACCTGCCGCAGGTGCGCTCGTACGCACCATGGATGGCCGGGAACCTGCCCAGCGAACCCTACGCTTCGTCCCGCGCCTGGTACGTAGCGGGGTCGCAGGCCCAGTAATTGCTGACTCCTGATTTCATCCAGCCCAGTCGCCGGTGCGGCGAACTTCTTCGGGGCGGTGGGCCAACAGCTCACCGCCCCGCAATGTGCCCGGCCAGATACGCCGCGTCGCGGCCCACGCCGGCGACGATGGCCGACCAGTGCCCGGTGAGCCACGGCAGCCCCACCACGAACAGCCCCGGGTGTTCCGTGACCCCGCGGCGGTGGCGGGGGTAGTTCCACTCGTCCAGGACCGGGATGTCCAGGAAGCCGAAGTCCAGCCGGTAGCCGGTGGCCCAGATGACCGCCGTGATGTTCTCCGCGCCGAGGTTCAGCCGGGGCGGTTCTGACGGCAGCCAATCGTCCACCCGCGGCGGGCCCGCCGCCGGGGCAGGGATCCCCGCCGCGGCAATGTAGGCATCAAACATCGGCTGCAGGCGCTGGCCGAACCCGGCCTCGACCAGGGCCAGGCGCGCCGGGAGGTCGTCGCTGAAGACGAGCCCGCCGTCGTCGGCCGCTTCCAGGTGGCCGTGCAGCCGGACGCCGCGCCGGCCGAGACCCCGAAGGTGGATATCGTGCCCGCCGTCCGCCCCGGAGAGCAGCGGGTTGCACATGAACCGCGCCGCGGGGGAGGGCAGCTGCTCCACGGTGAGGCCGTTCAGCCCGTACTCCGGGCCGTGCAGGCCGATCTCCAGCATCCAGTGGATGGCGTCCCGTCCGCGGTACCGTCGCGGCGCCTCCGGGCAGGCGGACACGGCCAAGTGGACCTCGCGGCCGGCCGCCAGCAGCTCCTCGGCGATCTGCCCGCCGGACTGGCCGGTCCCCACGACCAGGACGGCGCCATCCGGCAGCCGGGCCGGGTTGCGGTAGTCATTGGCGTGCAGCTGCAGGACGTTCCCCGGCAGCCGTGCGGACAGCGCGGGAATTTTCGGTTGCTGGTAGGCGCCGGTGGCCAGCACCACGTTGCGCGCGCGCCAGGTGCCCCGGGTAGTCTCCAGCCGGAAGCCGCCGTCCTGCGCCGGCGCGATGCGCGTGACCTCCGTGCCGGTGTGGACGGGCGCGCCGATGCTTTCGCCGTAGTGCCGGAAGTAGTCGATGAGGTCATCCCGCGGCATAAACGCGTCCGGTTCCGGGCCGGCGTAGGGCATCCCCGGCAACTGCAGGGAGAAGTTCGGGGTGTTGAGGCAGAACCCGTCCCACCGGTCGTGCCAGGCCCCGCCGAGGGTTTGGCGGCGTTCCAGCAGCTGGTGCTCGACGCCGGCCTGGTTCAGCCAGTAGCTCATGGCCAGGCCCGCCTGGCCGGCGCCGACCACGAGGGTGTGCACGTCGCGGGGGGCGGCGTCCCCGTGCTCGCTCCCGGGCACCTCGCCCGGCACCGCGCCCGGCGTTCCGGGCAGGGGCTCAGGTGATGGTGGCATGGTGGCGGCTTTCTGCGCGGTCCCAGTGCTCCCGCAACAGCTGGCCGAGGCGTTCCGGCTCAATCCGGTGCGGGGGATCGAAATGGTGGCGCCCTTTGAACACTTCGAGCCGGAAGTCGGGGAAGACCGCGGACAGGCGCTCGGCAATATCACCGAACAGGTCCGGGTTGCTCAGGCCGCCCTGGACAAACAGGACCGGAGCGTCGAAAGCAGCCAGCCGGCCGCGGTCCAGGTCGTAGCTCCGGAAAGTGCGCAGGAAGGCCGCGATGCCGGCCGGGCGTTTGGCCATCCACGGCGGAGGGGCGCCCGGCGCCGGCGGCGGAAGGACGACGCCGGGCTTGACCTGCAGCCGCTGAAAATCCTGCATGAACTGTCCGGGAGGCAGGGTTTCCAGCCGGTCGAAGGCCTTCCACAGCTCGGCGTGGGCCGGGCTCCAGTCCCACGTTCCGGCCCAGGCGGGCTCAAGCAGGGCCAGGCTCAGCAGGCGCTGCGGGTGTTTCGCGGCGACTGCCAGTGCCGCCGCGCCGCCGCCCGAATACCCGGCCAGATGGAAAGACTCCCAGCCCTGGGCGTCGGCTTCGCGCAGGACGCCCTCAATCTCGGTATCCAGGCTCCAGCCTGGCGGCGGCTCGTCGTCCGCATAGAGGTCCAGGTCCTTGGCGATCGCCTGCACGTCCGGTCCGAGGGCCTCGATCAGCGCGCCGTACGCCAACTGCGCGGGAAGAACAGCCCCCGGAAGAAGCACCACCCGAATCGGTTCCATGGAAAGACGATACGCGCGGCCGGCGTCCGCCAGCTACCGGGCTTTGGGGATGAGGATCCACAGCGCGATGTAGACGAGCTCACCTACGCCGAACAGGCCAAAGAACACGAAGCCGAGGCGGACCAGCGTCACGGAGATGCCGAAGCGGTTTGCAATGGCTGCGCAGACGCCCGCGACGATCTTGCGGTTCCGTGGCCTCATCAGAGATCGTTCCATCCAGCCAAGGTAGCAGTGCTACCCCGGCATGAGAACAGTCCGCAGGAGCGGATTCCGGAGGGGACCGCCGTCGGAAGTCACCTAAGCGTTCCGATGGACCCGCCATCCGGGCGGTGGCATGCTGGCTCCCATGGACGTTTCCGGAGGAACGTGGCGGCATGCTCTGGACGGCATGTCCCGGCTGGCGATGCTGGGGCGCGACGCCGAGCTCGAGCTGCTGGAGGCGGCGCTGCGCGGAACGGTCACGACGTCGGCCCTGGTCACCGGGGAACCTGGCATCGGAAAGACGCGGCTGTGCCTGGAGGTCCTGCGCCGGGCAGAGGAATTGCGTTGCATAGTTCTTGCGGGAGCGGGGTCACCTGCCACCCAGGGCCTGGCCCTGGCGTCGATGGCCGAGGCGTTGGGGCGCTTCCTGGACTCGGTGTCCGCGGCAGGCCGCGCCGAGCTGGATGGCTTGGACGATCTGGGCCTGTTCCTTACCCGGCAGTCCTTTCCTGAGCACCACGGCGTGGCCGCCGCACTGGACTGGACGAGGCTCTTTGACGCCGTCGCGCGGCTGCTGGAGCGGGCGGCGGGGTCCCGGCCGTTGGTGATGTTCGTCGACAACCTGCAGTGGGCCGACCGGAGGACACTGCAGCTGCTGGACTTTCTGGGACGCCGTCTGGCCGGTACCAGCGTGCTCATCCTCCTGGCCGGTCGGCCCGAAAGTGCGTTTCCTCCCATCCCCGGTGCGGTCAGTCCGACCCGATTGGACCTCAGGCTTGGCCGGCTGAGCGTCGAGGCGGTGCTCAGCCTTGCGCGGGATCAGGGACGAAGCTCCCCGGCCGCCGATTCCGAACTGGTCCGAAGAGTGGCCGGCCTGCCGGCGTACCTGGCCGCGCTCCTGGAAAGCGGGGCCGATACCGCCGACGGCTGGACGTCGTGCCCCGCCGTCCCGCCGGGCATCGCGGACTATGCGCACGGCCGGATCTGCCGGCTCACGCCCACCGACCGGAGTCTGGTGGACACCCTCGCGCTGGCAGGGACAGCGCTGTCCTTTGACGTGCTGACCCGTTGCCCGGGTCTGGATCCCGACGGCTGTGCCGCGTCTCTGCGCCGGCTCGTGGACCAGGCATTGATCGTGCGCGGGGTGGGCCCAGAGGGCGAGGTCTTTGAGCTGGCCCATCCGATGTACGCCGAGGCCGTGGACGAAATCTTGCTCGGCTACGACCGTCGGCGGATCCACGCCAAGCTGGCCACAGCGCTGCACGACGCCGGGGTCGAGGATGCCCAACTGCTGGGCCGGCACTACCTGGTGGCGGACGGCTTCGTGGACGGGCAGCGCCGCGCCGAGGCACTGGCGGCCGCTGCCGAGCAGGCAGCGGCGAGCCACGCCGATGACGCCGTCGTCGGTTTCCTGGAACCTCTGCTCGAATCCGGCGGAGGATACTTGACTCCCCAGCTGCACATGGCCGCGTTGAAGACCCTGGGTGTTTCCCACCTGCGGCTGGGGTCTGCAGAACTCGCCAGGGATCTTTGGAGCCGGGGCCTGCAGCTGGCAATGCAAGAACAGGACACACCCGCTGGTGACCTCTTTCGCGACCAGCTCATGATGCTGGACTGGGAACGCGGCCACCATCAGGCTGCTTCTGCGGAAGCGGATCGGAGGAAAGCTTCAGCGGCCCAGCTCGTGGACTTGGCCGCTGAAAACGCCGTCCATGACCTGCTCGCCTCAGCCCATTCCGGCGACGCCGCGCAGATGCTCAGGGCGGGCAACGTGGCGTGCGGATACTCCTCGGACGTGGGCAGCGCCGCCGTGGCGTGCGTGCCCTGGGCGAGCACATGGTGGCAATGTGCGGTCACGATGTCGTCGCCTCGTATTCCCATGCCAAACAGGCGGTGGCGTATGCCGATGCCAGCAACCGCCCCTTCCTGGCGATGTCCAGCCGTCGGGTGCTGTCGCGCGCAGCGGTTCTGGCGGGGGATCTTCCGGAGGCCCTTGGGCTTGCGCGTTGGCATCTGAACTCCGCCGCCGAAACGGGCAGGCCGGTCGAGGAGAGTGTTGCGCGCTCGTGGCTGGCAACGCTCAATTACTTCACCGGCGATCTCCGGGCAGCGATGGGGCAAGCCAAGGCTGCGACGGCTGCTGCCCGCCATGGCGATTCCGACAGGATCGTGGCCGGCGCTTCATTGATGGAGGCTGTGCTCAGCGGCGAACAGGGGAACTTGCGCGCCTCGAAAGGCCTCCTGGCCGAGGCGGTTCGACTGCATCCCGCTGTATCGGATGACTACTCCTTCGTCGCAGGCCTTGCAGTGGCCCGGTCCATCCTGGCGTTGGCGGCGGGCCATCCGGGCGAGGTTTCCGACCCGGATCCGGGGCGGTTCAACGTGTATCCGCCGATCCTGTGCGCTCACTCCCTGTATGCGGGCCTTGCCGGCCTCGCCTTGGGTGCTCCCGAGCGCGCGGTCCGTCAGGCGGGGTACCTCCGAACCTTCGGTCCCGAAAGCCCGCCGCTGCAGGCCACCGCGCTGCGGCTGGACGGCCTGGCAGCAGCTGCCGTCGGCAAGGAGGGGGCCGCAGGGATGCTCCTGAGCGCCGCACGGCTCTTCGACACGCTGGGAATCAAACACCTGGCCGCCCAGGCATGGCTGGAGTGGGCGGAGGTGGCCTCACTCTCCGGCGGGGACGACGTCCGGCCGGCCTTGCACAACTCGCTGGCGTTCTTTGATGAGCAAGGTATGTCCCGATGGGCCGACCGAAGCCGGCGGCTGGCGCGCCGGCTGGGCATGCGCCCGCCACGCCGCCGTCCCGTTGGTTCCCCCCTGACCGGGCGTGAACAGGAAGTGGCGCGCCTGGTCTCCGAGGGGCTGCCGAACGGGGAGATTGCCGCCAGGCTCTTCCTGAGTGAACGGACGGTGGAGACCCACATGCGAAACATCTACGCAAACCTTGGCGTTTCCACGCGGTTGGAAATTGCCCGCTGGATCCAGGCAAAGGCGGCTGCTCCTCCCGGCTCGTGAACGGTACAGGGAACGGACCGGGGACGGACCGGCACGCCGCGGCTACGTGCAGAACGGCTAAGCGTCACGAAACCTCAGTGCAGGTGGGTATGCCCCCGAGGCACCACGCAGGCGGAGGATCAAGGCATGGCAACCGTTGAGAAGCTCGAGAACCTGGACTCATCTGACTGCACCCGTTGGGGGACCAAGGCCGCGGCCTTGGCGCGTCTGGTGCGGAGGGGCTACAACATCCCCTCCGCGGTGGTGCTCGAGGCCTTACCGCACGAACTCACCGAGGAGGACTTCCGCAACATCGCGCTGACGGCGGCCATCCTCGGTGCGGGGCCGCTGGCCGTTCGTTCCTCCAGTGCCAACGAGGATCGTCCTGAATCGGCAGCCGCCGGCCGGTACCTCACCACCCTGCACGTCCTGGGCGACGAAAACCTGCGGGCCGCCGTGTCAGCGTGCCGGATGTCCGCTGACGGTTTCCCCATGGCGGTGATCATCCAGAAACAGGTACCGGCCACTGCCGCCGGCGTCGCCTTCAGCGTCAATCCCGTGACCGGAGATCCAGGCCAGGCTCTCGTCAGTGCGGTGCAGGGGCTGGGGGACAAGCTCGTCTCGGGCGAAGCCACCCCGGAGGAGTGGACGGTGACAGCGGACCCCGTGCGGACAACGAGCGGAGCCGTGCCCGTGCTCAGCCCGGCTCAGGCGCAGCGGGTGGCGTCGCTGGCGCGCCAGACCGCACGGGAGTTCGAAGCGCCGCAGGATATCGAATGGGCGCTGGACGAGGACGATTTGTTCCTGCTCCAGGCCAGGCCCGTCACGGCCCTGGTCCGGCCCGTGCCGCTCCCGGTCAGCGTCCCGTCAGGCTACTGGCACCGCGAATCCGTTCACTGGCCGCTCCCGCGAACCCCCATGACGCGTCACGGATTCGAACCAGGCGCTGGAACGCCTCAGTGAAAAATTCGGCCTTCTTGCCACCAGCCGGGTCGAGGAGATCGGGGGCTGGGCCTACATGGCGATGCTCCCTCCCGGAGGAACCCCGCGCGGCCGGGCAGGCCATGTGCGTCCGCCGGCCTGGCTCCTTCCGGTTCTGCTGCAACTCAATCCGCGGGCCAGGCGGCGCCTCCGCGCCGCGCAACGGGCCAGCAAGGAAGACCTGCCCTACCAGACCGTCAACCGCTGGTACTCGGAATATCTGCCCGCCCAGCGGGCACGCCTGGACGAATTCAAGAAGGTCGACGTGGCCGCACTGGACCCGGAAAGCCTCGCGGATCATCTGCGGCGCTGCAAGCGGCTCCTCCAGCAGTCTGCCGAGATTCACTACGAAGTGGTGATCCCGCCCCTGTTTTCAACCGCCGAACTGGCCAAGTTTTGCAGGAAGGAACTGGGCTGGACCTTCGAACGAGTCTTGGGCCTGCTGGCGGGGACTTCGAACGTCTCCTCCGAACCGGCCCGTGAGCTGGCCCGCATCGCCGGCGACGGCGACCCCAGCCGCCTGCGGGACAGACTGGATCAGTACCGGCAGGACTTCGGCCTCAGATCCCTTTCCGCGGAACTGTCGGACCCCACGCTGGCGGAACGTCCGCAACTGCTGGAACTTCAGCTGCGTGCCTTGAACCATTCCGCTTTGGCCCGGGAGAAATCGGAGCTCACTGACCGCCGCCATGATCTGGCACGTGAGGCGCGACGCCGCCTGATGGGGAGGAAACTCACGGAGTTCGACAGACTGCTCGGCCGTGCTCTTCGGGCCTATCCACTCAGGGACGACAACTCGTTCTTCACCTTCGATTCCCCGTTCGCCTTCATGCGCTACGCCGTGCTCGAGGCCGGACACCGGATGGTGAAGTCCGGAACAATCCTGGCGCTGGACGACGTCTTCTACTGCGAAGTGGACGAGGTTATCGCATGGCTCGACACGGGCGGAATGGCCGGCGGCGGCGGGCCGGGACCCAGCAAGCTGATGCCCCTGGTCCGGCGCCGCCCGGGTGAACGGACCTGGTCGCTCGCCAACCCGGGGCCGGCCACCTATGGGGCGAAGCCGGGGAAGCCACCGTCGCTGCGCTGGCTTCCCCGGGGTCCCCGCGCCTTTATGGAGTGCGTCTCGTTTGCCATGGAGCATGTGCTGGCCGAAACGATGAGCGAACGCACCGTGCCCGGCGATGCCGCGAGGCTGACCGGGGTCGCCGCCTCCGCAGGAACGTATTCCGGGCCTGTGAAAGTCATCCTCAGCGAGTCCGCTTTTGGCCGGATCCAGCGCGGGGACGTGCTGGTGTGCCCCTCCACCAGGCCGTCCTGGTCGGTGGTCTTCCCCTCGCTCGGGGCCATCATCACCGACTCCGGCGGCGCACTGTCCCACCCGGCCATCATCGCCCGGGAACACCGGATCCCGGCCGTCGTCGCCACCGGCTGCGCAACGTCACTGCTGCAGGACGGACAACGAGTAACAGTCGACGGCGCCGCCGGAACCGTCACGTTTTGACCCTTTAGGTTTCCAGCAGCCACTAAGAGGAAGGAAGAATCGTCATGACCGAACAAACTGAGACGCGTCAGCGGCTCTCAGACAGCATCGAACAGCGGCAGCTGTCCATCCGGGCATTTCTGGGGCGCGCCCGCCCGCACCGGAACCGGCTGGTCACCATTAGCGTCGTGGGAAGCGCGCTGGCCGCCTCGCTCACAGCGGGGCCCGCACTTGGCGGTACCAAGTTCACGACGGCAGTCCAGGGCATCTTTTCGCTGGAAGAGAGCTCTGCCGTGTGGCGGGTGCTTTGCCTGGCAGCCGTCCTGCTCTCCCTCGCGGCCGCGCTGGCGACGAACCTCTCGAATTCGCACTCCGTGGCTGACCGGGTCAGCGCCGCCGAGGCCTGCATGGCGCAATTGGAGGGACTGCGGATGGCCTTGGAGTTCGGCCATCTGGGTACCGATGATGCGGTGCAGCTCTACCAGCAATACGTAGCGCACATCGGGTTCGTGGACCGCCTTACCGGAAGCCGACACCGCACCCCGGGGTAGGAGCCGTACGCCCTGCGTGGAGGTGACGCGCTGCACAGAGCACGCCCGTAGTCCCCGGCCGGCGATGTGGGGACAGCCCGACGCCGGAAATCCGCGCCACTGCGGCGATTTCAGCCCCCAGGGGCCGTCCTGGGGGCTGATTTGTGTGGGGTCCAAGTGGCGTGTACAGTTATTCGAGTCGCCGCCGCTGAGTGGCGGCCGACCCCAACAAAAAACGAGAAGCAATTCTCCTGCTGCTGTCGGCTCTCCGGAGCGCGGTGCGGATATGAAAATTTGCTTCACTTTTTTGCTGGGTTCATTTGTT
>NZ_JAVDVQ010000045.1:0-12357 GCF_031456935.1 Arthrobacter ginsengisoli
CCATCTTCATGACCACCGGAGGCTCCATGTCGCCTCCGGACACCCACACGCTGGCCCCGACCACAGGCAGGTCATCTCATTTTCGGACTAGCGGACCACGGTGCCGGTGGAACGCACAACGGTTCCGGTGCTTTGGGTCCGTCCGCTGATGTCGATCTGCAGCTGGCTGCGCTGCAGCGGCGCTTCCAGGGCGTAGGAGAGTTCGGCCAGGGTGGATGTTTGGATGCGGTGGATGAGGTCCTGGACGTCGGCCCTGTCATTGACCGTCAGCTTGAGGCTCAGCTCGGGGGCCCTGGCTGTTCCTCGCAGCCGGGCCGCGGAGGTGACGACACCCGGCAGGGTGTTGATCTGCTTTTCGACGGCTGCAGCGAGGACGGACGGGTCGCAGACGGTGAATTCCGGACTGCCCTCGTCATGGAGGCGATAGGCGCCTGCCCTGTTTTTCCTTGGGATCTGGGCGATGATCCACAGCAGCCCCAGCACGCCGATGATGACTCCGATGATCAGCATGATGGCCGCCACCGAGTCAGCCGCGAAGAGCGCGGCCAGATCACCTGTGACGACGGACGTCCAAGCGGGGGCGGTGTTAAAAAGAGCATGCAACGTCCCGTTGGCCTGCAGGAGCAGTGCGGTGCCGGCCGCCAGTAAAAGGATGCCGAGGACTGACAGCCAGATCCGGTTCAGGGTTCCTGCGGTCTGTCTCATCGGAAACCATCCTTCAATCAGTCGCTGCGGCGGGCGCGCGAAATGGTCTTAGTCTCGGGACCGGACCGTGGCGGTAACCTGCGGAACCGGGGAGAGCCCGGTTTCTTCCAGACGGGCACGGACAGCGTCCGTGATTCTGGCGCGCAGGTCGCCTGGCTCATGCAGGTATGTCGTCACGCTCAGGCGTACGCGCTGGGTGCTGGCTGTCGCCTTAACCGTGTCGACGCCGTCGATCTGCAGGCACCGGGCTTTCGCCAGGCGGGCTACGGCACTGCGGGTCATCACGGTTTCCTGCTCCTGCACCGGCGGCACCTCATCTCCGGCGCCGGCAGCGCCGGAATCTTCGATGGTGAGGGCCGTAAACCCTCCGGGAATGATGGCGCACAGTAACAGGATCACCCCGGCCACGATGGCGGCTATCCCAATCTGCCGTACGGCGGGGTCGTTCCACGCCAACGCGGCGAGCCAGTCGTATGGTCCCTGCAGCAGGGCGGGCCACGTGCCGTTGACCAGCCGGCTGATGGCCAGCCAGACGAGGACGACGCCGACGGCCAGGAGCAGGATGCCGGCGATGAGTGCCGGGACGGCGCGGCTGGGCCGGTGCCGCAGGCGCGTGGGCCGTCGGTCGTGCCGGCTCACAGCAGCTTCCTTCGTCCGCTGGTGTCGGCGGCGGTGCTCAGCCACGAGATCCTGATATCGATCTGGCGGACGTCAACTCCGGTCAACTCCGTCACCCTGGTCCTGATCCGCCGGCGCAGGGCGTCGGTGGCCTGGCGTAACGGCACCGGATACAGCATCCCGACCTCCACGCTTAAGGTCGCGATGTTCCCGGAGAGTTCCACGGATGCCTTCGGCCGGGCGGACAAACCAGGGCGGGTTCCGATGCCCAGGAATCCGCCGGCGGCTGATTCGTCGCTAACCACCTGGGAGGCGATTTTCTCGATCACCCTGGCCGCCAGGACGGTCTGCCCCCGCCCGCCCGTCTCGCCGAAGTCCTCGGCCCCGTCCCCTGCCCCGGGCCCGGCCTCGGGCAGGGCGTGCTCGGGCCTGGGGCCGGGCAGGGCGTGGGCTCCTTGAGGGTTCATCGGCTCGATGCTCTACCGAACAGGGCCTGCAAGTCGAGTTTTCCTTCCACGACCCGGCCGACCAGCAGGCCGAGGAGTCCGAGGATCGCCGCGGCCAGCAGCGCCAGCCAGCCGCCGAAGCCCAGGACGATTCCCAGAACCAGACCTATCGTCAGGCACCAACGTGTAGTAGACATGGCCATCCTTTCCTCATCGTCCCGTTCCCCTTGGCGGAGGACACATTGACGGGTGGTTACTGCAGTTGGGTCTTCTGGACCTGCTGGTCTTCGTGCTCGTCGTCGGGCAGGTGGACATCGGTGACATTAATGTTCACTTCGAGGACTTCCAGTCCGGTGGCGCGCTCCACGGACTGAATGATGTTGCGGCGGATCCCCTGGCTGACCTCCACCACGGAGTATCCGTACTCGATGACGATTGAGACATCGACGGCCGCCTGGCGTTCGCCCTTTTCCACGGTGACGCCACCGCTGACATTGGTCTGGGACCCGGGAATGCGTTCGGTCAGGGCGCTAAACGCGCGCCGGCCGGCACTGCCCATGGCGTACACGCCGGGAACCTCGCGGGTGGCCATGCCAGCCAGCTTCTGCACTACGGTTTCCTCGATTGTGGTGTCGCCGCGATCGGTGTGCAGTGCGTCCCTCGCCTTCAGTTGTTCCAGCGCGCTGCCGTGCTTCTGCTCCTCGGGTGTGGTCATGACGCCGCTGGAAGCTCCGGGGGTCCTGGGTGTCTCTGTCATGGAAAACATCTCCTCGTGGGACTGATGATCGTGCTTACACCGATAAAGACGAAGCCCGACAGGAATCGTCACGTGATGGCGCGGATTATTTTTCCTCACTGGGCCGCAGAACCTCGGTTCGGTTCCCGGCGTTGCCTGGCTGTGGCATATTGGGGCCAGGGCACGGGTACGTAACCGGACGGGATGGACAGCGCATGGGTGATCATGACCCCGGCTTCGAACCTGACCTGGACGAGGGGAGTATCGTCGCCCGGGCCCAGGACGGCGACCTGGCAGCATTCGAACACCTGGTGCTCACTTATCAGAACAGACTCTTTCGGCTGGCGTATCGGATGCTCAACGACCATGGCCAGGCCGAAGATATCGTGCAGGAGACCCTGACAACAAGCTGGCGCGGTCTTCCCATGCTCGCTGATGTCGATGCTTTCGGTGGCTGGATCTACCGGCTGGCGACGAACAAATGCCTGGACCTGCTGCGCAAGCGGTCCGCCCATGCCGAGGACATCATCGACTTGGAGAACATGGGGACCATTCCCGAAGCCGGCTGCCGCGCGGTGCAGGCTGCAATGGATCCGGCCCAAGAGGCTGAATGGTCCGCCGAACAAGATGGCCTGACCGCAGTGCTGAAAACGCTTCCCCCGGCACAGCGGGCCTGCTGGCTGCTGCGGGAAATGCACGGACGCAGTTATGCCGAGATTGGTGTCACACTGAAGATCAGCCCCGCAGCAGTTCGAGGCACACTCGCCCGGGCACGGCACCAGATAGCAGAAGGGATGAGCCAATGGCGCTAGAGGACATCCCCCGGCTCGGCTGCGGCCGAAGCATCGACCGCATCTGGGGCACGATCGACCGGCCACCCACCGCACACGAAGAACATTGCGAACACTGCCAAAAGGCCAGAACCCGGCTGCAAGGACTAAGTGAAGAAACCCGTCTACTGCGCGAAAGCGATCTTCACAACCCCGCCCTGAAACCCCGTCCCGGCATCAAAAACGCCATCATGGACGTGGCCCGCGCGGAAGTCCGCGGCGGCAGCAGAATCCTCCTGCGCAGCGCGGCCAACGGCACCACGGCGATCAGCGAACAGGCCCTGAGCTCCCTCATCCGGTTCGCCGCAACAGCAATCCCCGGCGTCCACTCACGAGGCTGCCGCATCGAAATACGCACGGCCACCGCCGGCCTGCCCGGCGAGGACCAACCGTCAGAAACCACCGGTACCGCCATCGGTGCCGGTCCTCGCCTCATCGTTAATCTTCGCGTGGCCGCCGCCCCGGGCATTGTCATCCCCCGCACCATGGAGGCGCTGCGGCACGAGATCAGCAACGCGATTCCGGCCGGCGTCGGTATTGGCGCCGGAATCGTCAACATCACCGTGGAAGACCTTTACGATGTCTGACCAATCCGTCCAAGGCTCCATCATCACCAGCCGGCTCATCGCCTCCATCGCCACCCGCACCGCGCTGGAAACACCCGGAGTCCTCAGAATTGAACCCACCGTCCAAGGCTTCCTCGCCCGGCTCGGCCCCGCCGCCCTGCAAAATCTCCGCAATCCCCGCAGCCAAAACGGCACCTACCGGCACAACGGCGTCACGGCGACAATCAGCGACGGCACCGCACACGTCCACCTCGATATTGCCACCGACATCGCCTACACCGCCCTCAACGTCGCCGAAACAGTTCAACAACGTGTGCGTGAAAGCATCAGCCACACCGGTCTCACCCCCGGCACGATCGATATCACCATCCTCGCCATAGAACCCCACAGCGGCACCACAAAGCGGTAAACCCGCCCCCGGCCGACGGCGACGGCTGGCTTCCGGCGAGTGGGCCGACGGCGGCCTCCCCCGAGCAACAGAACAGCGCCCCGGCAGGCCGGGACGCTGTTTCTGGGGGTGCTGCCGGCTAGAGCTGGTAGTCAGCCACCGTGGTGATGTTCTCGTGGACGCAGAGGATGTTGTGCTCGGTGTCCATGAACCAGGCGCACTTCTCGGAATCGGTTGTACAAATGTGGTTTTCGGTCTTCAGGTCCGGCTGGTCGTAGTCCTGGAACTGGACGCCCTTGGCTTCCATCTCCTGGACGGTCCGCTCGATCTCGGAGACTTCAAAACTCAGGGTCGTGTGCTCGGAATGCTTTCCGTCCCTGACCGGCATCAACTGCAGCATGGGGCCGCCTTCGCTGCCATATAGTTCGCTTCCGTCGTCTGCCTTGCCGCGGAGCGGGAGGCCCAGGGTTTCCGCGTAGAAGCGGTGGGCGCGCTCGACATCATCGACTGGCAGGACGGTTGTGGCTTTGTTTAGAACTAGGGTCATTTCGCCACCTCCTACGTGAAGAATTTTACGCCGGTGCGGTGCTGAAAGAGTTGGCCAATATACGCGCCGAGGTGAGACTCCACGCCCAAGTCCGCGAGGACACTGGGCGCGAATTCTCACCTCGGCGGGGTGCGGAGTGGGGTTACTTCTCCACGAGGGTAAGGACGTCGTAGGTGGCCACGATTTCGTCGTTCTGGTTGGTCAGGACGGCGTCCCAGGCCACCTCGCCGTATTCGTCGGTCTCGCGCGGGGTGATCTTCTTGGCGGTCAGGGTGACGCGGATCGAGTCACCGGCGGCCACCGGAGTGATAAAGCGCAGGCTTTCGAGTCCATAGTTGGCCAGCACCGGACCCGGCGCGGGCTCCACGAACAGCCCGGCACCCCAGGCCAGCAGCAAGTAACCGTGCGCCACGATGCCCGGGAAGAACGGGTTGGCCTCGGCGGCCGCCTGGTTGGTGTGGGCGTAGAAGGTGTCGCCGGTAGAGTTCGCGAATTTCGTGATCTCGTCCAGGGTCACTTCGCGCAGCCCGGACTGCATCGCGTCACCGATGTGCAGGGTGCTCAGGTGCTTCCGGAACGGGTGCTGGCCTTCGGTCTCGATCGTGAAGTTGCGGTCGGCTCCGGTGTGCCAGATGCCGGTGACGGCGGTCAGCATGTTCGGTGAGCCCTGGATGGCCGTGCGCTGCATGTGGTGCAGGACGGAGCGGATGCCGCCGAGCTCCTCGCCGCCGCCGGCGCGGCCCGGGCCGCCGTGGACCAGGTGCGGGACCGGTGAACCGTGGCCGGTGGAGCTGCGTGCGTCCTCACGGTTGAGCATGTGCACACGGCCGTGATGGGCGGCGATGCCGGTGACGAGTTCGCGGGCGACGTCGGGATCGTTGGTGCAGACCGAGGCGACGAGCGAGCCGCCGCCGCGGGCGGCGAGGCGGACGGCGTCGGCCAGGTCCGTGTAGCCGATCACCGAGGACACCGGGCCGAAGGCCTCCAGCGAGTGGACCTCTTCGGCTTCCGGATCCGCCCAGCTCAGCAGCACGGGGGACATAAATGCGCCATCTTCGACGACGCCGACGGTCCCGTCCGCGCTGGTGACCTTCGGCGAATCGAGCGTGCCGTACGCAAGTTCGCCGCCGGCGTCGAGCATGGACTGAACGGCTGCACGCACATCGGCGAGCTGCTCCAGGGACGCCAGGGCGCCCATGTTGACGCCTTCGGCGCGCGGGTCACCCAAGACAATACGCTCCTGGATCCGCTCGCCCACGGCGGCGACGACGTCCTGCACCAGCTCCTGCGGCACGATGGCCCGGCGGATCGAGGTGCACTTCTGGCCGGCCTTGGCCGTCATCTCGGTGACGAGGGACTTGATGAAGGCGTCGAACTCCGGGGTGCCCTTGACGGCGTCCGGGCCCAGGATCGAGGCGTTCAGGGAGTCGGTTTCCGAGGTGAAGCGGACCCCGCCCTTGACCACGTTGGCGTGGGACTTGAGCGTGTTGGCGGTGGAGGCCGAGCCGGTGAAGGCCACGATGTCGCGGTAGTCGAGGTGGTCCAGCATGGTGCGGACCGAGCCGGAAATCAGCTGCAGGGACCCCTTGGGCAGGATGCCGGATTCGATGATCGCCTTGACGACGGCGGCGGTGACGTAGCCGGTGGGGGTTGCGGGCTTGACGATCGTGGGCACGCCGGCGATGAAGGCGGGGGCGAACTTCTCGAGCATGCCCCACACCGGGAAGTTGAAGGCGTTGATCTGCACGGCGACGCCCGGGACCCGGGTGTAGATGTGTTCGCCGGCGAAGGAACCGTCCTTGGACAGCACCTCCATCGGGCCGTCCACAATCACCTGGGAGTTGGGGAGTTCGCGCCGGCCCTTGGAGCCGAACGTGAAGAGCACGCCGATGCCGCCGTCGATGTCGACCATCGAGTCGATCTTGGTGGCGCCGGTCTGGGCCGAGAGCACGTAGAACTCCTCGCGGCGGCCGTTGAGGTACTGCGCCAGTTCCTTGAGCTTGAGCGCGCGCTGGTGGAAGGTCAGTTTCCCGAGTTCCGCCTGGCCGGTGGTGCGTCCGTAATCCACGACGGCGGCGAGGTCCAGTCCTTCGGTGCTTACCTTGGCGAGAAGTTCGCCGGTGCTGGCGTCGAGGACGGACGCGGCACCGGCGGCGGCGCCGGCGTCGGGCGTCCACCAGGAATCCCGGATGAAGCTGGGAACGATCTCGACAGTGTCTACTGTGGGTTCCGGAGCAGTTGCAGTGGTGGTCATCGTTGACGGGTCCTTCCAACGGGGGCAAGATCAACACGGCCAGCATTACTGACCGTCCGTTCGGTAATATGTCCACAGTACATGAATGAGGCCTGCCGCACACTAGCTGCGGCGGCCCTGTCCGGCCTGAGCCCTTGGATTTCCGGCCAAAAGAGGAGAATGTTATGACGCCGGAGCCCCGGAATGCCGAGCTGTGGAAGATCACCCTTGGGGAACTCGACGAGAAAATGGGCGTGAAGATCATCGAGGAATCCGTCGAGCGGGTGGTCGCCACCATGCCGGTGGAAGGCAACCGGCAGTCCTTCGGGCTGCTGCACGGCGGCGCCTCGCTGGCGGTCGGGGAAGCGGTGGGCTCCTGGGCCGCGGTCATCCACGCCAGCACCCTGGGCAAGACCGCCGTCGGCGTCGATGTCTCCGCCACGCACCACAAGTCCGCCCGCGAAGGGCTCATCACGATCACGGCCACCCCCATCTATCTCGGCGGCACTCTCACCACCCACGACGTGCTGATCACCAATGCGGCCGGAGAGCGGCTCTGCACCCTGCGGATCACCAACCTGCTGCTGGACCGCAAGGCCTGAGCCTGGACCCTGGACCGGGTTCAGCCGGACGCACCCGGAGCTTTCCTGGCGAGCCCGGGGCGGGCACGGGAGCAAAGGTCCGGCCGGTGCATCCAAAGAGGGGTCCCGGCCGGTAGTAACGGTGTAAGCAAATCACCGCCCGGATCCGGGCAACTCAACGAGGAGTTTGAAATGCGCAAAACCGTTTATGCAGCCGGGGCCCTGTCGATGCTGGCCGCGCTCACGTTCGCTGCCCCGGCCCAGGCCGGCGGGAAGCACGACGACGGCGGACACCACAGCGACGACGCCCTCCTGTCCGTCCTGCACGGCGTCCCTGGCGTGACCGTGGATGTTTGGGTGAACGGCAAGCTCACCCTGGACAATTTCGAGCCTGGAACCCTTGCAGGCCCGCTCAAGCTCGACGATGGCAGCTACAAGATCGCCATCACGGCCGCGGACGCCACCAGCGCCGACAACCCGGTGATCGGCCCGGTCAAGGTCCACCTCGAGGAGGGCCGGGACTACACCGCCGTGGCGCACCTGGACGCCACCGGGGCGCCCACCGCCACGCTGTTCAAGAACGACACCTCGGCCAGCCCCAAGGGCCAGGGCAAGCTGACCGTCCGGCACGTGGCAGCAGCGCCCGCCGTCGACGTCCTGGCCGGCGAAACCGCGGTCATCGAGGACCTGACGAACCCCGAGCAGGAGGTGCTGACGCTGAAGGCCGGAACGGTGTCTGCCTCGGTTGCGGCCGCCGGCACCACCGAGCCGCTGATCGGCCCGGCGGATGTTCCGGTGACGAAGGGCAAGAACACGGTTGTGTATGCCTGGGGCAGCCTGGCAGACGACACCCTCGGCGTTGCCGTCCAGGTAGTCGACTCGGCCAAGTGGCGCGGCCACGACAACTGAGCCGGCCGGCCGGATCTGCGGGACGGGCCTGACGGCAGCGCACCTGCCACAAGGCATGCGCTGCTGGTCAGGCCTACACCTGCCCCGCCCTTTGACGTAGGGCCGATGGACCCGGTGGGCCCCGGGGCCTGACTGTTAGCGTGGAAGTGCTGATTCAGCCGACACCGCTGGGTATTACCGGTCGCACGGAAGGGATCCACCATGCTTTCAGACACCTCACTTCCCGTCATCAAGGCAACGCTGCCTGTTGTGGGCGAGCACATCGAGGAGATCGCCAAGCGCTTCTACAAACACATGTTCGAGGCGCGGCCGGATTTGCTCGATGGACTCTTCAACCGCGGGAATCAGGCGGACGGCCGCCAGCAGCAGGCACTCGCCGGTTCCATCGCGGCGTTCGCGGGGCTGCTGGTCGACAACGTGGACGAGGTGCCGGACCATCTGCTGTCCCGGGTCGCCCACAAGCACGTCTCGCTGGGGTTGAGGCCCGACCAGTACCAGATTGTCCATGACAACCTGATGTGGGCCATCGTGGACGTGCTCGGGGATGCCGTGACACCCGATGTTGCCGCGGCGTGGGACGAGGTCTACTGGCTGATGGCGAACATGCTCATCAACAAGGAGCGGGGCCTGTACAACGCGGTGCACCTCAGCCCCGACACGATCTGGCGGACCTGGCGGGTGGCCGAGAAGATCCAGGAGACGGACGACGTCGTCCGGTTCGTGGTCGAGCGGATCGATGAGCGAGAGGTTAAGCCGTCCCTGCCCGGGCAGTACGTCACGATCAAGATGCGCATGCACGACGGCGTGCACCAGCCCCGGCAGTACAGCCTCACCAAGGCCGACGACGGGCAGCACCGCCAGTTCGCGGTAAAGCGGGTCCACGGACTCGAGACTCCCGACGGCGAGATGTCCAATCTGCTCCACAATGAGGTCCAGGTGGGCGACGAGGTGGTGCTCTCAGCGCCCTTCGGCGACGTGGTGCTGGAGTACACGGACCGGCCCCTGGTCCTGGCCAGCGCCGGGATCGGGATCACGCCGATGGCCGGGATGCTCTCGCACCTGGTCAAGTCCGGCTCCCAGCGCCAGGTGATCATGCTGCACGCTGATGACAGCCAGGCATCCTTCCCGCTCCGCGGGCAGGTCGGGGAGGATCTGGCGGCCTTGCCGGACGGGACTTTGAAGACCTGGTTCCTTAATCCCACTCCGGGCGGGTCAGCGTCCGGATCCGAGTTCTCCGGCTTCATGGACGTCGGGGCCGTGGACCTTCCCGACGACGCCGAGTACTACCTTTGCGGTCCCCTGCCATTCCTGAAGTCGGTCCGGAGTGCGCTGGTGGCCGGCGGCGTCCCGGCTAAGGACATCCAGTACGAGGTGTTCGGCCCGGACCTCTGGCTGGCTGACTTCCAGTAGGGCGGCTGCCGGGGTGCCGGGCACCCCGGCAGTAGCTAGCGGACCGTTCGACGCCGGGCGGCGGCCAGCAGGACGCCGCCCAGGAGGATGGCGCCGCCGGCGAGTCCCGCCGTCGGGAGCAGCGGACCGGCGCCGGTGTCCGGCAGTTGGCCGGAGCCTGCCGGAAGCACGGGGGGCAGGGCGGCCGGGTTCCCGGGCGCTGCCGGTTCCACGGGCGGTGCGGCGGGTTCCGCCGGGACAACGGCCGGCGCGCCAACGGTGAAGTTCCGCGTGGCGGCGGAACTGTCCGCCTCGCCGCGCGACGTTTGGACGGCACGGATGGAGTAGCTGCCAGGGGCGGCCTCATCGACGGGGATGGTCCAGTCGCCGTCGGGTCCGACGACTGCTGAGCCGCTGAGGTCGCCGGTGAGTTTCACGGTGAGCCCGGGGGTTCCGGTGCCGCCGATGCTGGTGACGGACGTCAGCGCCGCGCCTTCGGTCGGGGTGGTGATCACCGGTGCGTCCAGGGCTGTGACCGTGACGGCCAGGGCGACGGCGCCCGAGTGGCTGAATCCGTTCACCGTCTCGGCAGTCAGGGTCAGCGGGCCGGTGGTCTCGGGGGCGGGGTATGCCCAGTTGCCGGCCGCGTCGACCGGCAACTCGACCGTCTGCTGGCCGACCGTGACGCGCACTTTCGAGTTGACGGCTACGGCCGATGCCGGGGCCGCCGGGACCCGGCCGGTGATGGGTTGCCCCGCCTTGAAGGTCCGGTCTTCCGGGCCCGCAAGCTCGGGCTTGTTCAGGAAGAGCTGGAGCTGCACGGCGGTCGGGAACTTGGTGAGGGCGTCCTCGAGGGTCGTCGCGATGGCGAAGTTTGCCCCGGAAGTCTCGCCGGCCGAATGGGTGCCCACGGCGAAGTTGCCGCTGATCCACGGTCCGCCGGAATCTCCCCCGCTGGACTGGACGTTCCTGGAGAGGAAACCGCGGAAAGCGCGCAGGTCCCCTGCTGCGGTGGTTCGTCCGCCCACCACGTAGATGCCCGTTTCCTCCACCTGGCCGCAGGACCAGCCGGCGGTCCGTCCGGAGCGGCACACTTCCTGGCCCTGGAACGGGGCAACCGTGCCAATGATTTTTACGGCGGTGGCGCCCGGGTTCGCGGCGTCGGCCCACGTGGTCGCTGCGGCCTGGAGATCCAGTCCGCCGTTGAGTCCCTCGATGACGGCGATGTCGGTCCCCACGTTGCCGGGGGCTTCTTCCGTGCCAGAGATCCAGGAGTTGAGCGGTCCGCCGAACTGGCTGAACCCGAAGCTGCCGAGCGGAACGAGTGTCCCCGGCAGGGGGGCTGACCCGCCCGCGGTGGCAGAGGTCGGCGGTTCGAGTTCGGTGATCCGGGCTGTGCCGTCCTCGGTGCAGTGTCCCGCGGTCAGCACCAGCGGCAGTCCGGCCGCGCTGAAGGCGCCGAAACCGGTGGAGCAGATGGTCCGCCGGTCGATGGCGTAGCCCTCTCCGCCGTAGACATCCGCTTCGGTGGTGGCCGGGGACCCCTGCTCGAGCTGGACGTTGGCGTAGCGGGCCACGAAGTCGGCCGGGGAGGTCTTGCCGGGCGCCGCGGAAGGGCTCGGTACGACGGCGGCGGGCGGGGTTTGCTGGTCCGGGGCCTGGGACACGCCGGCTTCAGCCGCGTTGGTCCCGCCGGTGCGGATGATGAAGCGGCCGCCGGAGTAGGCCACGGCCTGCAGCCCGGCTGGCCCCACCTCGCTGACATACGCCTGGAACAGCTGATCCGTGTTCGAGGCCACCAGATCCGCTGCGGAGGGGACCTTCGCGGGAACTGCCGTGGGATCCACGGCGCGTTCAGTTGCCGGGGCGGTGAGGTCGAACGCGCCCGCGGTTCCGGGCCCGTTCAGTTCATCCACCCGGGCCTGCAATTCCGCGCCGCTGCCTTCGACGACGATCCTGCCGTCACGCAGGCGGGTGCCGACGTAGCCGGGGAGCTCCCGGAGGGAAGGAACGGCGTCGGCGGCGGTCCTGGCCAGCTGGCCTGCGGCGTTGAACCCCTCGAGGGTCATCCCCAGGTCGCGCCGGACGGCCTCCGCGAGTCCGACATCGCTGATTTCCGGAGCCCCCGACGGTGCCAGCTGCGCCGCAGCCGACGGCGCCACCGGCGGCGCCCCGGGCGACGCTGCAGGTGCGGGTTCGCTCCCCCCGGCTTCGGCCAGTGCAGGAACGGCGGAGAACGATCCGGCGAGCGCGATGGCCGCGGCCGCCACCGCCCGCACTGTCAGCTGATACTTCGGAGTCTTCACTCGGTTACTCTAGTCCGAAAATGAGATGACCTGCCTGTGGTCGGGGCCAGCGTGTGGGTGTCCGGAGGCGACATGGAGCCTCCGGTGGTCATGAAGATGGGAG
>NZ_JAVDVQ010000046.1:0-11243 GCF_031456935.1 Arthrobacter ginsengisoli
CAGCCCCAGCAGGATCGCGGTCATGGTGCCATGGCCATGGCCGGTCGCGGCAAGGGACCCGTAGAGGTCAACGCGCAGCGACGCCACCCGCTCCAACACCCCGGAGGCCTTCAGCTCCTCGGCGAACACCGCCGCAGCCCGCATCGGGCCCACCGTGTGCGAACTGGACGGCCCAATGCCGATCGAAAAGAGATCGAAGACTCCAACAGCCATGATAAATACCTTTTGTGAGAACGACGACAGCCGGACAACGGGTCACGGGCCGGGGTGGTACCGGTGCCAGTCCCCCAAGAACCGGGACCGGTACCACGTTTGGGGCTACTCAGGCAGCGGGATCTCGAGATCCGCGGGACCGGGGTAGGGAGAGGGGCAGGCGAAGCCGGCGCCCGGCGTCCTGGCCGGTGAGCTCGCAGCGGTGCCGGCTTGGCGGCGGGCGCGAACGTGGCGGGCGCCGGTGAGGCGGCCGGCGAGTGTCGACGGGGAGGACTGGATCGTCACGCAGGAACTCCATAATTCAGGTGGCACCGAGGGCGCCACGATGAGTCGGGTTCCTCCCCGCTCTGTCTGTGACCTGAGAGTTTCCGCGGATCCTGATGTTGCAGGTTTCCGCTTGCACCTTCGGTGAGCCCGGTAACCGGACTGCTTTCCAGAGTTGCCTAGCCGCGGCGGTACGTGGGCCTGAGAGATTCCTGGGGAGGATTTGCTCCTACGGCGCCTGCTGAACGTACCGGCAGGACTCTCCCGCCGCAGATCAAAAGCATGTGTCGCTTGTGGGTGACACACCTCACACTCTAGCTGTTGCGTGGACCACACACAAAATTACGCCCGGACGCAGGAAATGTTTCCACGTCAGGACGGTGGATGCGGCCCGGGGATCAAATCACCCAGCGCGGGAGGCGGGGGTTTGGCTCAGTGCCCAGGTTCAGTGCTTTGGCCACTTTATGTTGAGCAGCAGCAGTCCCAGCAGGAGCCCGTCGATGGTCATAATTCCCGCCATCAGGTAGGCCCAACCGATCATCATGGGTTGCTCACCGCCCACCGGGAGCACGAAGAGCGGGGGTGCATCACAATGACCATGACGATCTCCTGACGTGGATCCCCCCAGTCACTCGATAGTTCCCCTAGTGTGCCACGGCCGCGCCGAAGAGGGAACGGCAGGACGAGGTGGATCGAATACTGGCGCGCTCTCCTGCCCGGTTGCTTCTGCCCGACACGGCAAAGCCCGGCGCGTTCTGGGGAACACGCCGGGCTTCAGTGGTGTGACGGGGGTGCAATCGGGCCGGAACGCGTGCGGGCCGCCTCGCGGTTCGCCCGGGGTGGCGCCGGGCGAACAGTCAGCGCAGGACGACGGTCCTGTTGCCCTGCAGGAAGACGCGGCCTTCGCAGTGCCAGCGGACGGCGTTGGAGAGGGCTTTGCGTTCGGTGTCCCGGCCGGCGGCGACGAGCTCTTCCGGACCGAAGGTGTGGTCCACCTCCACGACCTGCTGGGCGATGATCGGGCCTTCGTCGAGTTCCGCGTTCACGTAGTGGGCGGTGGCGCCGACGGTCTTCACGCCGCGGGCGTGCGCCTGGTGGTAGGGCCTGGCGCCCTTGAAGCTGGGCAGGAAGGAGTGGTGGATGTTGATGGCGCGGCCGTCCAGTTTGCGGGTCAGGTCGTCGCTGAGCACTTGCATGTAGCGGGCCAGGACCACGAGTTCGACGTCGAGCCGGTCGACCAGCTCCATCAGACGGTCTTCGGCGGCGGGTTTCGTGTCGGCCGTGACGGGCACGTGGAAGAAGGGGATGCCGTGCCATTCCACGATCCCGCGGTGATCCTGGTGGTTCGAGACGACCCCGACGATGTCGATGGGCAGTTCGCCGATGCGGGCGCGGAAGAGCAGATCGTTGAGGCAGTGCTCGAATTTGGACACCATGATCAGGACCCGGTGTTTGGCTGCGTGGGCGCGCAGTTCCCACTGCATCCCGAATTTTTCGGCTACCGGCACGAAGGCTTCCCGGAGCGAGTCCAGGCTGGCCGGTCCGCCGGCGGAGTCACCGGCTGAAGCGAAGTGGAGCCGCATGAAGAATTGGGCGTCGTCCTGCGAGTCGAACTGTTTGCTTTCGAGGATGTCGCAGCCCTGTTCCAGCAGGAATCCGGACACGGCGTGGACCAGTCCCCGTGTTTCCGGGCAATCGAGGGTCAGGACGTATTCAGCGGCGCTGCTCTTCGGAGTATCCATGGTTCAGCACTCGATGACGTTCACGGCGAGGCCTCCGCGGGAGGTTTCCTTGTATTTCGTTTTCATGTCCGCTCCTGTTTCGCGCATGGTTTTGATGGCTTTGTCGAGGGATACTTTGTGGCTGCCGTCGCCGTGGAGGCACAGGCGGGCGGCGTTGATCGCTTTGACGCTGGCGATGGCGTTGCGTTCGATGCAGGGGATCTGCACGAGCCCGCCGACGGGGTCGCAGGTCAGCCCGAGGTTGTGTTCGATTCCGACTTCGGCGGCGTTTTCCACCTGGGCAGGGGTGCCGCCCAGGACTTCGCAGAGCCCGGCCGCGGCCATCGAGCAGGCCGACCCGACTTCGCCCTGGCAGCCGACCTCGGCTCCCGAGATGGAGGCATTGATCTTGAACAGGATCCCGACGGCGGCGGCCGTGAGCAGGAACCGGATGACGCCGTCGTCGTTGGCGCCCGGGACGAACTTGACGTAGTAGTGCAGGACGGCCGGCACGATGCCGGCGGCACCGTTGGTGGGGGCGGTGACGATCCGCCCGCCGGCGGCGTTTTCCTCGTTGACGGCGAGGGCGAACAGGTTGACCCACTCCATCGCGAGCAGCGGGTCGGCGGGCACCTGGACCGGGGACGGGTTCCTCGCCTCGGCTTCGGCGCTGACGGCGGATGCCGCCAGCGTCCGGAACAACGCGGGGGCGCGCCGTTTGACGTTCAGTCCGCCGGGCAGGATGCCCTCCGCGGCGCAGCCGTTCTCGACGCACTGGCGCATGACCGCCCACAGTGCCAGGAGCTTGTCCCGGAGTTCGGCTTCGGTGCGCCAGACGAGTTCGTTGGCGAGCATCACGTCGGAGATGGACATGCCCTCGCGGGCACAGATGTCCAGGAGCTCGTCGGCGGTGGTGAACGGGTACGGCAGGACCGTGTCGTCGGCCACCACCTGGTCAGCGCCCTGTGCGGTGCCGTCCACCACGAAGCCGCCGCCGATCGAGTAGTAGCTGCGCTCCTTGAGCACCGCGCCGGTGTGGTCCAGTGCCCGGAAGGTCATGCCGTTGGGGTGGGCCGGCAGGGACTTGCGGCGGTGCAGCACCACGTCCTCGTCCCAGTTGAAGTCCACCCGGTGGTCCCCGCCGATCCGGAGTTCGGCGTCGAGGGCGGCAGCTGCCACCTGGTCGTCGGCGGTTCCGGTGTCCACCGTCTCGGGGTCCTGGCCCTGCAGGCCCAGGACCACGGCCTTGTCGGAGCCGTGGCCCCGCCCGGTGGCGCCGAGGGAACCGAACAGCTCGGCCTGCACCTTGGTGGTGGAGCTCAGCTGCCCCTCGCTTTTGAGCCCGTCAGCGAACCGTTTGGCTGCCCGCATCGGGCCGACCGTGTGGGAGGAGGACGGCCCGATGCCAACAGAAAACAGGTCAAGGACGCTAAGCGCCATCAGGGAACCTCTGGGGACGCATATTCGCGCATGGCGTCCAGGAGCCAGCGGCCCAGGAACTCCGCAAAGGACGCCCGCGGGAAGATCCGGTAGGTCTCTTCCGCGGTCTTCCACAGGACGGCGGGGATGCCGCCGATTTCCGTGGACAGTGCCATCCCGGCCTTGAACACTGACGGGTGGAGGTCGAGGGAGCAGCCCTTCTCCAGCATGGCGCAGGAGCGGGGGCCGGAGAGTTCAAACGTGGTGCGGTTGGATGACAGGTCCACCACCTGGCCCTGTCCGTCGGCCAGCGCGGCCAGCAGTCTCTGGATGAGATCGGTGCCGAGGGACTCGTGGACTTCGGTGGGTGCCACGACGAGGAATTCCTCGGGTCCCAGCCAGAGCACGGCGGTGTCGCCGGTACCCCGGACGTCTCCTGACTTGGGGGGCAGCCCTCCGGTCACGGAGGAGATTCGCATTCCTGCTTCGGTCTGCGGGTCAACCCTGACACCTATCATGGTCAGGAATGGCACCTCCCGAAGCTCAACGGCGCCGGCCGCCGAGCCGGAGACGAACGCTTCCCGCAGGTGCGATGCGGGGCTTTGCCTGGCATTACGGATCTGGTTTGAGTTTTCGGATGCTGCTGTATCAGCCATCTTTGCGTGTTCCTTTCTGCGTCGAAGAGTACGGTTTCGCCAACGAGCACGTCCACATCCCGGCATGGACGCGGACCAACTGACCAGTGTGAAGCGCGGCACCCGCAAGGTCTCTTGGGCGGCGTATGCGCGAATCGGAGTCCCGTGACTGTAGGGATTTAATGTCATCCGCCCGGCGGGAACTCTCTGGTGTTCAGGGAGTTCCCGCCGGGCGGATGGTGTTTGTGGTGCGGTTCGGGCCTGTCAGTCCTGGCGGACCTTGCTGGGGTCGACGTTCCGGGCGGCGAAGATGAGCAGTCCGGAGGCCAGGATGGGGATCACTCCCCACCAGAGGGTGGCGTTGATCCAGCCGGCGCCGGCGGCGAGGGTGGCGGTGATCAGCAGGCCGCCGATGATCGCCCCGACCTGGCCGGAGGCGTTGATGATGGAGCTGCCGGTCGCCCGGGTGTGGACGGGGAAGCTCTCGCCGGTGAAGAACAGCAGGGCGGAGAAGGGCCCGATGAGGAAGAACAGCCCGGCGCTGTATAGCCCGATGATGAGCGGGAAGTTCCCGTTCGGTGCCTGGAGCATGGTGAAGAAGGAGACGGCACACAGGATCCAGCCGATCCCGATCGCGTTACGGCGCCCGATCCGGTCGCCCAACCAGCCGTGGAACAGGTAGCCGGCGAAGGCCGTTGTATTGGAGATGATAAGGACCAGCAGCGCGTTGTCGAACTCGACGTTCTTGCCGTCCGGTGCGGTAAGCAGCGACGTGCCGAGGATCGCGAAGGCGAGGACGCCGAGCCAGTTCAGGAGGAACGCGCCGCCGATCGTCAGGGTGGACCGCAGCGATTCCCCGCGGAAGACCGAGACGAGTGGGCTGGCCTTCTCCGAGACATCGATTCCGTATTTGCTTCCGAGCTGCTGCGCCTCTTCGATCCGGCCGTCCTTGATCATCTTGTCGATCTGGTGACGGTGGCCGAACTGGGGACTCTCCTTGAGCCAACGTCCGGCGATGACGATGAAGACGGCGGGGAGGGCGGCCACGGCGAAGCAGAGCGCCCACCCGCCGATGGGGAACAGCAGGTAGACAGACCCGGCAGCAAGTACGGAGCCGACCGGCCAGCCCGACTGGACGAGTGAATAGATGAGACCGCGGCGGCGGGCCTTGGCGGGATCGCTTTGGTGGGCGAACATCTCATTGAGGTAGGCCGCGTTGATGGCCTGTTCGGCGTACCCGAGGCCGGCCAGTGAACGCACGAGGACCAGGAAGACGAGTCCCAGGCCGGCAGCGATGCCCACAACCCAGCCGACAGTGGCGGTCAGCAGTGAGGCGACGGCGGCACCGACGACGGCGATCAGGATGCCCTTGCGGCGGCCGATCCGGTCCACGATCGGGCCGATCGCGAAGGCCACCAGTGCAGTGCCGGCGGTCACCCAGGTATTGATCCCCGTGGACTGGGCCGCGCTCAAGCCGAGGTCTGAGGCCAGCATCGGCAGGAGGTTACCGAACAGGACGAAGTCATAGACGGCGAAGGTCCAGGCGAAGAAGCAAATCCAGGTGGCCAGCCGGACGTCCTTGGGCCTGACATCAGACTCGACGAATCGGAAGGTTGGGGCAGAGGACATAACAGTTCCTAATTCACGGGGATGAGTGGGCGATGTGATGAGGATGTGATGAGGACGTGATGAGTACGGAACGAAGGGGCGGCCTGGAGGCCAGAGTGCTGACCGGCCCCCAGACCGCCCCTTCACTGCTGCTCCTCGATCAGCTTGTGGAGCTGAGCTCGGAGACCAAAACCTCGCGGCGTTCGGCGGTGGCCTCCAGGTCGGCCGTGAGCTGGCCGTTGACCTCCTTGAGGACCACGCCGTAGTCCCGGGCGGCCGCCTCGGCGGTCGTGAAGCCGTCCAGCACGTCCTCGAGGACCTTCAGCGGGTCCCGCTTGTGCGGGTCACCGAAGCCGCCACCGCTGGGCACGGTGATCTGCAGGGAGTCGCCGGCCAGCAGCTGACGACCGGTGACCTTGGACGGCCAGGACTCCTCGCCCGCCCGGCCGACGTTCTTCACGAGCGAGCCGTTGAGGCCCTCATGGCCGCCGAAGGCGCCCCACGGCACGTCCGACTCGTGGCGTTCACCCTCGCAGGTGATCGCGGTGTCGGTCAGGAAGGTGTTCTCCCGGACGATGCCGATGCCGCCGCGGAACTCGCCGGCCGCCGCCGGCTCGGAACGCAGTTCGTAGCGGTCGGTGCGCATCGGGAACCGCCACTCGAGCTCCTCGATCGGGTTGTTGCGGGTGTTGGCGATGAGGTTGTCCACGGAGTCCGGCCCGTCGCTGGTGGCGCGGCCGCCGTAGGAGCCCTCGTTGACCTCGAGGTAGACCCAGTACTCGCCCTGCTTCTCGTCCCAACCGGAGTAGGAGATGAAGTGGATGTGGGCGGAGTTGCCGGCGGTGACGCGTTCGGGGATAACGGGGGCCAGGGCCCGCAGGGCCAGGTCTACGGCGCGCTGCACCTGGGAGAACCGCGAGAAGGTCGCCGCCGGGTACTTCGGGTTGAAGATGGTGCCCTCCGGAGCGATCACCTTCAACGGCTTGAGCATGCCCTCGTTCTGGGGCACGAACACCGGGAAGGCGACCTCGTCCAGGAACATCATGCGGGTGATGAACGTGAACGCCGAGACCGTCGTGCCCTCGAAGGCGCAGTTGTAGGCGGTGGGCACCTGTTCGGAGGACCCGGTGAGGTCGTACGTGATCTCGTCACCCTCGATGATCACCTTCACGACGATCGGCAGCTTCTTGCCGTAGTTACGGCCGTCGTCGTCCAGGTAGCCGACCTCGGTTTCGTAGACGCCGTCCGGGATCTTGGCGATCTCCTGGCGCAGCATCCGCTCCGAGTAGTCGATCCAGCTCTGGCCGGCGTCGCGCACCGCGCCGAATCCGTAGCGCTCGATGAGGGCGGTATAGCGGGTCTTGGCCAGCTCGCAGGCGGCGATCATCGCCTGAAAGTCGCCCTCGTTGGAGGTGGGTGTCCGGGTGTTGTTGAGGATGTGCCGGATCAGCGATTCCTGCCGGACGCCCTTCTCGGAAATCTTCACTGCCCGGAAGATGGTGCCTTCGGACTGGATGTCCTGGATGTCCACCATCAGCCCGGAGTACGCGCCGCCGTTGTCGATCAGCTGGCCCGAGGCGCCGGCGAAGCCGACGAGTTCCCCGTCGTGGAAGATCGGTTCGATGATCGCCACGTCGGGGGAGTGCGTGGCGCCCAGATACGGATCGTTGTGCAGGATGATGTCACCATCGTGGATATCATCGCCGAGGACCGAGATCACACCCTTGACGATCTTGGGCATCGAGCCCATGAACATTGGCGTGGAGTCGGACTCGGCCAGCACGTTGCCGTCCTTGTCGAACAGCCCTGCACCGAGGTCCTCGGACTCACGGATGATCGAGGAGTAGGCCATGCGGAACAGCACCGAGGCCATTTCCTTGGCCGCGGAGTTCAGGGCGCCGCCGATCACGCGCATCAGGATCGGGGTGGCCAGTTTCTCGGCGCTCTGGGTGGCAGCCGGGCAGTCGATGACGAGGTTGCCCGCTGCATCCACCGTTCCGGAGAATCCCGGAGGAACAACTATCGTGGAGTCGTACTGCTCGATGATGGCGGGGCCGGCGAAGGTGATCCCCACACCCATCCTGTCCCGGTCATAGAAGCCGGTGTCCAGGGTGACCGGCTTGCCATCCTGTTCGAAGGTCACCGGGCGGGTTTCCACCAGGGCGTCCTCGAGGGAACCGGACTTGATCGCTTCCGGCGTGGGCAGGTCATCCATCACCGCGCTGGCCTCCACCCGGATGTTGATGACTTCCACGGTGCCGTTCTTGAAGCGGTGGCCGTACTCCTCAAAGTGGGCGTCGTGGAAGGCCGCCTCGGCCTTTTCCAGCCAGGCCTGGTTGACCGGTCCGGCGGGGGCAGTGAAGCGGATCTCGTATCCCTGGCCCTCGTAGCGCGCGTCCGCGAGCCATTCAAGCTTGCGGCGTCCGGCCGGCACGTCCTCGGCATCGAGTTGGGCGTTGGCGTCGCGCTCCAGCTGTTCATAGGAGCCCTGGATGGCGGCAGGGTCCGCGCTGGCGAATGTGAACCGCCTGGTCGCGACGAACTCATACTTCTCGTCGGTAGCCAGCAGACCGGTGGCGGCGATGATGCCGGGGTGGGCCGGGATCAGCACCTTCGGGACCTCCAGCTCCGCAGCGATCTCGCAGGCGAACAGTGCGCCGGCACCGCCTGCGGCGACGAGGGTGAAGTCGCGCGGGTCGTAGCCGCGGCGGACGGAGTTCTGCTCGATCGCCTGGGTCATGCCGAACTTCTGGATCTGCAGCGCGCCGAGGGCGGCCTGGTCCACGGACATGTTGAGTTTTTCCGCCAGACCTTCCATGGCCTTTCGGGCGCCCTCGAGATCCAGATCCATGCCGGAGCCTGCCAGGACGCGGTCAGGACGCATGCGGCCCAGCAGCATCTGGGCGTCAGTTGATGTCGGCTCCGTCCCACCGCGGCCGTAGCAGACCGGGCCCGGGACCGCGCCGGCAGACTGCGGGCCGACGCGGAAGACCCCGCCGGCGTCGACGTAGGCGATGGAGCCGCCGCCGGCGCCGATGGTGTCGATGTCCACCATCGGGACCATGGCCTGGTGGTCGCCGATCTTGGTGTCCAGCAGGTGGCGCATGCGCAGTTCACCCTGGTAGGCCACACCGATGTCCGCTGAGGTACCGCCGATGTCCAGGGTGACCACGTTCTCGAAGCCGGACTGGCGACCGGCCCACATGCCGCCGATCAGGCCGCCGACCGGGCCGGACATCATCAGTGTGACGGGCCGCTTGGCAGCCTCCTTGATCGGGACCATACCGCCGGAGGACTGCATCAGCAGGATCTCCCGCTTGTAACCCAAGCCTTCGGCCTGCTCCTGCAGGCGGTAGAGGTAACGGGAGACCCGGGGCCCGACATAGGCATTCAGCGCCGTGGTGGAAAACCGCTCATACTCCCGGTACAGGGGCACGATCTCGCTGGACAGGGACAGGTAAGCCTCGGGGAACTCCTCCGCGACGATCTCCCCGATCCGCTGCTCGTGGGCGGGATTCAGATACGAGTGCAGCAGGCAGACGGCGATGGCTTCGACTCCGGCCGCCTTCAGCTCACGCACGCGCTCACGGACCTCGTCCTCGTTCAGGGCAACCAGGACCTCGCCGTTCGGGGCGGTGATGCGCTCCTTGACGGTGAGCCGGTGACGGCGCTTGATCAGGGGCTTGGTCTGCCAGGGCAGATCCTGCTGCAGAGAGAAGTTGTACGGCTTCTTGTGACGGGCGATGTGCAGGATGTCCCGGAAACCCTCGGTAGTGATCATCCCGACCTCCGCACCCGTGTGCGTCAGTGCGGTGTTCGTAGCCACCGTGGTCCCGTGCACCAGCTGGTCGATCTCCGCAAGCGACACCCCGGCCTTCTCACAGAGCTTCTTGATGCCTGAGATAACGGCTTCGGACGGGTCGTGCGGGGTGGACGGGACCTTCTCCACAACGGCGATCCGCTGGGCGTCGTCCGAAAAATACAAGTCGGTGAATGTACCGCCGACGTCTACTCCGATGCGCTTCATAATGGGGTCCTTTCGGAAGTGAGGCTCAGGACTGCGTTGAAGGGGAAAGCCTGCGGGGCCTCTCGGCCGATAAGGCTAGCCCCGGGTTGGAGTCCGCTGGGGTTAGACCGCAAATCAATGTGCTGTAGATCACACAGTTGCTTACTAAGCAATGTAGTTCCCATGGGAGCAACATGCAATGCCTCGCGGGTCTTTTTTTGAGGCGCCCCTTCTGTATCCAAGCCGGATGTGGCGATTAGGTAAAGGGCGCGGCCCCGGACGCCTTCTCGGACAATTCGCTTGCTCCGACCCCCTCCCTGCCCGGCCCTCTGCAGACCCTGCTCGGGATTTCTCGGTTTTCGGAAGACTTCGGCCAAGGTCCGTAGCCCAAAGGGGGGATTCCGCTAAATCCCAAATAAGGGGGTTGCGCGTTGCGTAATCAGCAACTAGTGTGATGGCACAGCAACAATCTGGACCGGGAACCCCCGGTCCCCGTTGCTTGATCCACCCCATAGCCATTGCCACTATCGGTAAAAAAGGAGTCACGATCATGTCGGAGAACAACCACGAATAGCTTGAGGCCGAACTCGAGAGCCTGCTGGAGAACGTCTTCGCGGCCGACACCGAGGAGTACCACAAGCGCGGATTCAAGCGTCGCGTCGGCTACGGCACCCGGCCGGCCGTCATCCACATCGATATGGCCAGCGCCTGGACCCGCCCGGGCCACCAGTTCTCCTGCAAGAACATGGAGACCATCATCCCGGCCTGTCAGGACCTGAACACTGCGGCCCGCGCCAAGGGCGTGCCGGTGATCTACACGACGACCGCCTATGACGTCCTCGACGTGAACCTGCCATCCGATATGGGCCTCTGGTCCCAGAAGATCCCGGTCGAGACCCTGGACCCCAACTCGGAAGCCGTGAAGATCGACGACCGCATCGCCCCGCAGCCCGGCGAGCTCGTCATCCCGTCATCATCACGGGCGTTACCGCTGCCGGCTGTGTCCGCCACACGGTGGAGGACGCAATCGCTGAGGGCTTCCGCCCGATCATCGTCAACGAGGCCGTGGGCGACCGGGTCCCTGGTGTCGTGGCCTGGAACCTGTTCGACATGGACTCCAAGTTCGGTGACGTCGAGCCGCTGGAGAACGTCATCGGGTACCTCAACAACCTGCCCGACTTCGCCGACACCGTGCCGACCTCGGCGATCCCGATCAATGCCCCTGTGGGCTGATCAGATCCTCACACCACGGCGCGGTCCCGGTTCTCCTGGGCTGCGCCGTGGCGTGCCCGCAGCGGGTGGTGGCCCGGCCTCCGGCCAGAGGTGGAACGGGCACACCGTACGATGACTCCTACGGGTGACTGCACTAGCACCCGG
>NZ_JAVDVQ010000047.1:0-9385 GCF_031456935.1 Arthrobacter ginsengisoli
GTATCTCCTAGCAACGGATGGGGCGGCGTTCGGCAGGCAGGCATGCCGCCTGCGGTGAGGCTGTCTCATGCGAAACCGGATGAGACAGCCTCAGGGCGTGAATTAGGATGTTTTGCTATGTTCCTTGCCCAAAAGGACGGCGAAGGCGCCGATCAGACACATTCCGACGAAGCAGAGCGAAATCATCCAGGTTTCGCCTCCGCCGGCTAGCACCAGGGAGGAAGCGATCAGCGGGGCGAATCCGGCGCCTACCAAGGTCGCGATTTGGTAGGACAGGGCCATCCCGGTGTACCGGGTTTCGGTGCTGAACTTTTCCGATAGGAATGCGCCCATCGGTCCATACATGAGTCCGTTGACGATCGGGTTTGCGATGATGAAGGCCAGCAGCAGGAGCAGGGTGCTTCCGTCTGACACCAGAGCGAACACTGCCCAGATTGTCAGGATCCCGCCCACGTATCCGGCCAACATCACCGGTTTCCGGCCGATGCGGTCAGAGAGTGCGGCGAACGCGGGAACGGTGAAAATCATGAGGGCGTTGGCGATGGTCACCATCCACAGGACGGTGGACTGTACGTGCCCTTGGGTGACGGCATAGGTGATGACGAATGTGGCCAGGAGTGATTGCAGGAAGAAGGGCGCGATCCCGGCCAGGGTTCCGCTCGTCAGACGGCCCGGGGAATTACGGAGTACGGAGAGGAGCGGGGCTACCTTAGTTTTGTTCTTGCCCTCTGCTACGTCGCGCAGGAACTCCGGGGATTCAGTGACCTTCGTGCGAAGGATGACTGCAATGATTACCAGGATCACGGATGCCAGGAAGGCCACTCTCCATCCCCAGGACAGAAGCTGTTCCTTGGGCATTGAGGAAAGCGCTGCAAATACCAGGGTTGCGCAGACGGCTCCGGAGGGAGCACCACTGGAAACGATGCTGGCGGCGAATCCCCTGTTCTTGGGCTGTGCGTGTTCGAGGGCCATGAGTGAGGCCCCCGCCCATTCTCCGCCGACTGCGATGCCCTGAATGACTCTGAGCAGAACCAGAAGGACAGGTGCAAGGACGCCGATAGTTGCAGTTGACGGCAGGATTCCGATTGCTATTGAGACCACGCCCATGATCATCATGGAGAGGACGAGCATCTTCTTTCGTCCCACGCGGTCACCGAAATGTCCGAAGAGGATGCCGCCCAATGGACGGGCAGCGTAACCTGCGGCCAAAGTTACGTAGGAGAGGATCACACCCAGCGCAGGGGGTACGTTCTGGAAGAATACCGTGGGAAAGATCAGTGCGGCAGCTGTTCCGTATATAAAGAAATCGTAGAATTCAACCGTTGTTCCCAGATAGCTTGCTACGGCAGCTCGCCGGGCATTTCCTTTACGGTCAACGGGTCGATCCTGCGTCACTGAAGGAGAAATGCCGTTAATTGCGTTCATGACAACCGTTTCTCAAGAGAATAATGGCGAGGAGGTTTATTCCATGGGCTAGGATGCCGTCCGGTTTAGGGTAGTAGTCGTGCATGGCTGATCTGCCTAAGCCGTGGTCTTGGTTTTGACTTCAGCAAACCGCGGCGAAAGGTCAACGCGGTCTGAATCGACTCCGTAAACGATGCGGTCCGGTCGTACGATGGCTAGCTGGGCGTTGTTGTTCTTTTGGAACCACTCCCACAGGCGGCCGACAGGATCTCCGACTTCATCGTGCCCAACGACCAGGGTTCCGGTCCGGATGCGGATGAACCGGGCACCCCATGCTTCCCAGGCGCTGAGTTCCTCAGGGGTAAGCAGCGTACGAGGGTCGGCATTAAGGCCAAAAATGCAGAGGTCCTGACCCATGTAGTCATCCAGAAGCATGCGCCCGTTCTCGGTCCCAACGTCGTAGTTGGGGAACGTCCTTCCGACGGGTGTTTTCTGGTGGTTTGGACGTGCGACGAATCCTGACTGGAAACCTGGGACCGGCTTTCCCTTCATCGAGTTCGTGTAGGATTTCAGGCCGGGAATATGCCGAATGGTTCGGAAGTAAGAGTTCCGCAGTGAGGCAAGGACAGGGTTTTTCACCTGAACGATTTTGCCAAGTTTCTCGGCGTATTTTGTTATTGCTGCCGCGTGCGGCTCACGCTCATCCTCATAGGTATCAAGAAGAGAATCCGATGCCCGGCCGTCGATCACGGCCTTCACTTTCCAAACCAGGTTGACAGTGTCGCGGATAGCGGAGGCCATACCGGCGCCGGCAAAGGCCGGCATGATATGTGCCGCGTCACCGAGCAGGAATACGCGACCCATTCTCCACTGGGTGGCCCGGCGGACATGGAAGGTGTACTGCCACGTGCGCTTTACATCCAGGTTTTCTTCGTTGATTTTAAGTGCGGGATTTCCGCTGCCTTTACGCGCCAGGTCATTGATGATGGACCAGACTTTGGACGACATTTGCCCGACGTTGTCGCCTTTGTTGATCCTCCACTCAAACCTGTGCATTCCTCCAGGGCACGGGCAGTCAACGCCCGGGCGCTTCGGGTCGCAAATGAACTTGAAGTACGGCGTGCCCTGCATCGGCTGCAGGGTCTCACCCTGGACATCAAACCAGGGATCGGGCAAGGACGTGCCCTCCATCGGGATCCCCAGGGACTTACGGATTGTGCTGCTGCCACCATCACAGGCGAAAACATACTTGCCCTCGAGGATGGTGTTCCTGTCATCAGTGGTCGACTTGATGGTGACCGTTGCGGTATCCGGGCCATTTACGACGGAGACGGCCTCATGTCCAAGAAATAGGTCCACCAGCTCGGGGTAGCGCAGGATCCCATTTCGCAGCTCTCCCTCAAGATGGGGCTGGTGGAAGAAATTACGCTGGTGGTAGCCGTTGTGAGTGATGGACGAGGCGAGACTGAGGATCTCCTTGCCCTTGGACGTGACGAACTTGGAGGTGACTCCTTCGTGCATCGCCGCCCGGATGGGTCCGACCAAACCGATTGTTTGGAAAACCCGCATGACCTCGTCGTCACATGAAATGGCGCGTTGCCTGGGAAAAACGTCTGTGTCTTTTTCAACAATCGCGATGCGGAGCCCCTGCATAGCGGCGAGATTGGCGGCCGTGACCCCGCTGGGTCCATAACCTACGATGACGATGTCGTACACGCCTCCAGGGCTCGAAGCCCTTGTATTTTCCGCTCCCATCCCATGACTCAGGTCTTGCGGGGGTGTTGCGATAGAAGTTCCCATCATTTGATCTTTCTTCTTAGGGGCCCTTGGAGAGCTAAGGGTGTTCAGGAGGGGAGGTGACGACCACACGGAAGCCGAACACTTCGGCAACCTGCATAGCTTTTACGACAGCACTTGGAGGTAGTCCGGCGGCACGGAGATCGTAGCGAGGGCTCAGCCCGCGACTTCATTGCTCATCGACTCATGCCCCCGGCGGGGCAGACGCCTGCCGGGGTCCGGCAGCGGCCCTTCAACTTGCTCGAGGTCGTGATGTGGTCCTCATCACTCATGAATATATACGAAGACTATACCTATGTCCATAGGCCAAAAATAGTTACTGGAAGTCTGATGGTTCACGGTGAGCAATGAATCTTCTCCTGAATCGTCTAAGCAGTCGTCGCCGGATAGGACTACTGGGATAGTGATAAAATTGCGTGTGAGTCTTCCAGGCAGAACTATCATGGGCGACAGGGGACACGGTTCCGCGCCCGCCCTCAGCCAGCGGCGCACGGGACCCGTAGCGGGCTAAAGTGGCCTGGTCGGAGACGGAGAAGGTACAACCGACGTCGCGGCACCGCACTACTAGGAGTTCAATGAGTCTGCGTTACGCACTGCTGGCCATCCTCAAGGCCGACGCGATGTCTGGTTACGACCTGTACAAGCACTTTGAGGCCTCGGTCGGCCATGTCTGGTACGCGCCGGACTCCCAGATTTATCCCGAACTGCGCAAAATGGAACGCGAAGGGCTCCTCGAGGGGGAGGAGTTGCCGGGCGGGCGCTCAGGAACCAAACGCCGTTACCACATCACAGCGTCAGGCAAAGAGGCCTTCGCGGCCTGGATGAACACACCCAACACATATCAGCGTGAGCGCGACCAAGTCCGCCTGCGTGCGACTTACATGGAAACCGCAGAGCCCTCGGCAGCCCGCGCCCAGCTTCGGGCACATATAGAGCACCACAGCGACCAGATCCAAGGCTGGGAGAAGATCCTTTACCAGATCGACTCCGGCACCTCCCCCATACTTAATCGTCGTCTCGAGAAAACGGCACCGCAGGACCAAGAAGGTACCCGGGCTTTTAAACGCTATGCCTACGAGGGGCTAATCCTCGATTCTGAAGCGGAAATTTCCTGGGCCCACCGGGGATTGCGGTTGCTCGACAGGCTTTACGGACCAGAAGCAGCCGCCTGAGGCCAAGGGCTCCAGTACCCTCGCCTATCCGAGACCGGAGCACACCGCCACCTCTCGGCCTTCCGGGGGAAGGGAGCTGCCAGCGCCCGTCAACAGGGTAGCGGGGATGCCAGTGTCCGCAGAATGCACGAATTGGCCGGCGCCACTACTGGCCTTCGGGAATCAAGGTTAAGATCCGGCTTCCCTGCGGGCGTATCAGCTGGCAGGAGAGGGGGATTCGATTCCCTGCGCTAAGCCCGATTCCAGGACCACGTCAACGGTTGCCTGGTAGTGGGCCCGCAACAGCGCGGCAGCCCGGTCAGCATCGCGGGCAAGCGCGGCCTCCAGAATGTCGCGGTGTTCTTTCTCGACGTCGCGTACCGCCGCCGCCTGGGACGGCGCTGCCCATCGCCGGTAAAGCTCAGTGTGATCGGCCAGGTTCGCGGCCAGCCGCGTCATCAGGGGGCATGCGCAGGCCTGGAGCAGCTTGGCGTGGAAGGCCCGGTGGGCAACAGCCCAGTCTTCGTTGATGCGGTCAGGGTCATCTTTTGTCCGGCGCGGGGTGCGGGTGAGCTCGTGGTGGGCAGCTATCAGGCTTGATTCCCAAGTGAGGCCGCCGCGTTCGATGGACAGTTTGACGGCCAGGGCTTCGGTGGTGCACCGGAGCTCCGTGATGTCGTTCAGGTCCCTGAGGTTGAGATCACGGACGAAGAATCCCCTGTTTGGCTTGATCACTACCAGGTCGTCGCCGGCCAGCCCGGTCAGGGCCTCCCGGATGACGGTCGTGCTCGTGTCGTACCGGGCTGCCAGGACGGCGGGCTGGAGTTTTCCGCCCGGTACCCATTGCGCGGCCAGAATGTCCCTCCGCACGAGGTCCATGGGGCGCGTTCCTCTGTTGTTCATCGCTTCGACTGATGCCATACAGATACTCTACCATTCTTCAAATAAAATACTATCCTTTGACAAGTAGAGTATTTGTGGTTAGCTTTGGGTGATCAGCACCACAATCCCAGGCCTCAGCGGCCGGTCTCAGGGCTGCTGATTCCCTTGATTCTTTGTTCGTCGCCGTAGGGCGCCCACCCATTGGAGCGTGGATTTATGAGTAATGCGACACCGGCCAGAGTAGCCGCCGACGTTCCGGCGCAGAGCACGGCCCAAACCCCGGAGGAACGCCGCCACATGCGCCGCGTCCTGCTGTCCAGCTACCTGGGCAGCGCTGTGGAGTTCTATGACTTCCTGGTTTATGGCACCGCTGCCAGCCTGGTATTCGGGCAGATCTTCTTCGCCCAGCTGGACCCCTTGACCGGAACCATTGCATCCTTTGGAACCCTGGCGGTCGGTTATCTTGCCCGTCCGCTCGGCGGGGCAATCTTCGGCCACTTCGGAGACCGCCTGGGCCGCAAGAAAATGCTGGTTCTGACCATGGCTCTGATGGGTGTCGCCTCGACCGCAATCGGTCTGCTCCCCACTCAGGCCCAGATCGGCGTGGCGGCGCCGCTGCTGCTCATCCTGCTGCGCGTGATCCAAGGCGTCGCGCTCGGCGGCGAATGGGGCGGTGCCACCCTGATGGCTCTGGAACACTCGAACTCGCGCCGCCGCGGTTTCTCCGCTGCAATCGTTAATGCCGGCGCCCCGACAGGGGCCGTCCTCGCCGCGGCGATCATGGGCGCATTCTCCTTGCTCTCCAAAGATGACTTCCTCGCCTGGGGCTGGCGGGTCCCGTTCCTGCTCAGCGCAGTTTTGGTCGGCCTGGCCCTGTGGATCCGTTTGGGGGTGCACGAGTCGCCGCTGTTCAAAAAGGCCCTGCAGAACGCCTCAGAGTTGAGCGTGACGAAGCGCCCAATGCCGCTGCTGGAAGTTCTCCGGCGCCCCAAGGCTGTGCTGCTGACCTGCTTTGCCGGTGCCGGCGGGTTGGCCTTCCAGACGCTGCTGGCAACCTTCGGCCTGACGTTCGCCATCCTCGGCGGTGTGGACCGTTCCGTCGCGCTCTTCGCAGCGGCAGCGGGCGGATTCGTAAATATCTTCACCCTCCCGATGTTCGGGGCGCTTTCGGACCGTCTGGGCCGCAGGCCGGTTCTGATCGGCGGATACGTCGCCGGTGCACTGCTTGCCTATCCGGTACTGCAGCTGATCGGCAGCGGGGACGCATTCCGGGTGATCATCGGCTATGTAATCGGCTACGGGCTGATTGTGGCCTGCCTCCTGGGCACACTGAGTTCCTTCATCAGTGAACAGTTTGCCACCACCTCCCGCTACACCGGGGCATCACTGGGCTACCAGCTGGCCGCTACCCTCGGCGGCGGTTTCGCACCCCTGATTTCCGCCAATATCCTCGCTGCCAGCGGCGGAAAGGATGCCACCTTCGTCGCGGTCTTTATCGGCGCAGCTTTCGTCCTGGGAGCGGTGGCAGTCCTGCTCACCCGCGAGTCCTTCCGCAAGGACCTGGCCGGTTAGATCCGGCCCCACACGTCATTACCCACACAGCCCGACCAGGGGGATACTCCTCCTGCACGAAAAGGAAAAATTCATGAACTACGCCAGCTTCACCGCCGCCGACGGATCCCCCACCTGGGGCGTCATCATCGACGCCCAGGCCTATGACCTTGGCCCCACCGGCCTGAACCTTGCTCCCACGCTGCGTGCCGCCGTCGAGCAGGGCATCTTCGGCGCCCTCGGCGAGGAATTCCGCACCGCTCCGGTCCGGCCGGAAGCTGATATTGAGTTCCTTCCGGCCATCACCGATCCGGGCAAGGTCATCTGCATCGGCGTGAACTACCGCAGCCACCAGAACGAAACGGGCAACGCAGCGCACCAGAAGGAGCAGAAGGCCCCGACCATCTTCACCCGCTTCGCTGATTCCCAGATGGGCCACCTGCAGCCGGCCCTGATGCCTGCGACGACGAATGAGTTCGACTACGAGGGCGAAATGGCCCTGGTCATCGGCAAGCAGGCCTGGCACGTCGCCGAAGATGAGGCCTTCGACTACGTCGCCGGGTACAGCGCCTACAACGACTTCAGCGTCCGCGACTGGCAGCTGGCCACCACGCAGTGGACCCCGGGCAAGAACTTCCCGGGCACCGGCGGCTTCGGCCCCTACCTGGTTCCCGCCGCCGACCTGGGCGACGTCACCAAGCTCACCCTGGAAACCCGCGTGAACGGTGACGTCCGGCAGAAGGCCTCCGTGGCGGACCTGTACTTCACCATCCCGCAGCTGATCGCCTACATCACCGGTTTCACGCCACTGTCCCCCGGAGACGTGATCGTCACTGGGACCCCCGGCGGCGTCGGCCGGTTCATGACGCCTTCCGGCCTGCTCAATGAAGGCGACGTGGTGGAAGTGGAGATCACGGGCCTGGGCGTGCTGCGCAACACGGTCGTCCCCTCGGCCTGATTCCTGATTCCCACCGTGCAGAAGGACGATTTCCCATGGACCAATTGACCGAAACCGATGTGCTGGTAATCGGAGCCGGCCCCACCGGCCTGACCACCGCCAACCTCCTGGCCGACCTCGGCGTCCGGGTCGTGCTCGTAGACAAACTCCCCGGCAGCGGGGATGAGCCCCGAGCCATCAGCGTGACCGATGAGACGCTGCGGATCATGCAGCAGATCGGCATCATGGACCGCCTCGGTCCGGAAATGCTGATGGGCACGGGCTCCAGGTACTACGGACGCAATGGCCAGCTGCTGGCCGAAGCCCGCCCGGCCGGCCGCCGGTTGGGCCAGCCCGGAAAATCCCAATTCGACCAGCCGGTCATGGAGTCGCTGCTGCTGGAAGCGGCCAGGGAGCGCAACATCGACGTCCGCTTCGGTTCCGAGGCTTTCTCCGTCCAGGACCGCGGAACCCACGCCGATGTCACCCTCATCGATGACACCGGAAAGAAGACCGTACGGGCCACCTGGGTGGTGGCCTGCGACGGCGGACGCAGCCCGGTCCGCACGCAGCTGGGCATCCCGATGGAAGGATCCACCCAGGTCCAGAAGTGGATCGTCATAGACATCCTGAACACCGGCGAGCACGAAAAATTCGCGGACTTCTACTGCAACGGCTCACGCCCCTGCGTCGTAGTTCCCGGCGTCAAGGGCAGGCGGCGCTTTGAGTTCATGCTCCTGCCCGGCGAGACTCCGGCCGAGATGACCACGCCGGAGGCGGTCGCGTCGCTCGTCAAGCCGTTTCAGGAGGTGCGCCCCGAGGACATCCGCCGGGCCGCCGTCTACGTGGCCCACCAGCGGGTGGCCCTGACCTTCCGTCAGGGCCGGGTCCTGCTGGCCGGGGACGCAGCCCATATGATGCCTCCCTTCGCGGGGCAGGGGCTCAACGCCGGGATCCGGGACGCCGCCAACCTGGCGTGGAAGGTCGCTGCCGCCGTGAAGGGGACCGGAACCGATGCGCTGATCTCGACCTACGACTCCGAACGCCGCCCGCACGCCCGGGACATGGTCAGGATCTCCCACCGCATCGGCAAGGTGGTCATGAGCACCAACCCGAAGCTCACCCCGCTCCGCGATGCCGCCATCACAGCGTCCGGGATCATCCCCTCCGTCAAAGCCTGGCTCGTCGGCATGAGATTCCTCAAGCAGCCCCATTTCACCCAGGGGTGTGTGGTGACGCCCGGCCCGGAGGTACCCAAGGCCGCAGCAGCACTGGTCGGACGATCCCTTTCCCAGCCGACCGTGGAGCTCGTCGACGGGGAGCGTGTGCCGCTGGATGAGGTCCTGGGATACGGATGGTCCATCCTGCGCGCAGGCCCTGCGGGAAAAATCCAGGTCCAGCGGATCGGCGTGGATGCACCGGCCGGGAAGCCCGGGGAGACAATCCTGGTGACCGACCTGGATGATGCATTCCTGCCGCTGGGACAGCACAACGTCAGCCTCATCGTGCGCCCGGACCGGTACGTTGCCGCCGCCTGCCTCACAGGCACGGAAAGTTCCGCCCTCGCATCCCTCGGACGGCTCGTCCCCGTCCTGGGCACACCGGCCTCACCGCCGGCAGTCCCCGCTGGCCAGCAAGCCCCCTCCCTACGCTAAGGAATATG
>NZ_JAVDVQ010000048.1:0-8383 GCF_031456935.1 Arthrobacter ginsengisoli
CTTATAAGCGAGGGCTTTCTTCTTTGTCACAGCCTGACGCTGGTCCATCGTTAGCTCCATGAAAACGGGCATAGCCCCGATCCGCTGCCCCCGCCCGAAACCACGCCGCTACGCGGAGGTTTTCAAATGAGGCAACGTATCCGGCTACGCGGAGGTTTTCTACGAGTCAACGCGCGGTCTGTCCTTGGGCGGTAAGCCGGAATATTATGGCAGCGTCGATGCGACCCCGCTGTTTGTGAGTGTGCTCGGGGCCGTCAGCCGCTGGGGGTTCGCCAAGGGGACCATTGCCGCCCTGCTGCCCAACGCGGACCGGGCACTGGACTGGGTCCGGGACTACGGGGACCGCGACGGCGATGGCTTCGTCGAATATGGCCGCCTGAATGATCGGGGGCTGATCAACCAGGGGTGGAAGGATTCCTGGGACGGGATCAACTTCGCGGACGGCACCCTGGCGGAATCGCCGATCGCCCTGTGCGAGGTCCAAGCCTACGTGTTCGCAGCGTACATGGCGCGTGCGTGGATGGCCTATGACGCCGGCGACATGGCAGTGGGTGACGAGCTCACCGACCGGGCGGCAGAGTTGAAAAAACGGTTCAACGAACAGTTCTGGCTGCCCGATCGCGGATACTTTGCGATCGCGTTGGATAAGGATAAGCGCCCGGTGGACGCGTGCGCCTCTAATATGGGCCGCTGCCTCTGGTTCGGTCTCATGGATGAGGAGAAGGCGCCGCTGGTAGCCGAGAAGCTGATGTCCCCGCAGATGTTCTCCGGCTGGGGCGTTCGCACCCTGGCTTCCGGCATGGGGGCTTACAACCCTGCGAGCTACCATAACGGCTCGGTGTGGCCGCACGACAACGCCATTATTGCGGCCGGCCTGGTGCGCTACGGTTTCGTGGAAGAAGCCCAGCGGATCGCCACGGCCCTGCTGGAGGCCGACGCGCATGTATCCCGTGGTGGTCTGTGGCTGGACCCGGTACTGCTGGAGGCCTATGGCGACCTACACATCACCAATGCCCCCATGGCCGGCGGCCGGATTACCATCGACATTTCCGGTTCCACCACCTCCGTCCAAGGGCTGCCCGAGGGCATGGTGCTCCACCGCGGGCACCGGCCGTGGATGACCGAGCTGGTGGAGCAGGCCAAGCTGCGCAAGGAAGCTTAGCGGAACGAGCGGCCCGTCAGCCCGCTTCGGCAACCTCGGCATGCCACCTCCTGCTCACCCAGGCGGGGAAACGGTGCAGCAGCAAACCCGCTGGACCGGTAGATGACGCGGGTGCATTCATGGATCAGGCGGTGTCAGCGCCAGTGCTTGAGGGCGGTGAGGACCTCGCCGTTAGGTGGTCCACCCGATAAGGGAACCTGCCTTATTAAAGTCATCGGCACGGCGGGAACTCTCTGGTGTTCAGGGAGTTCCCGCCGTGTCGATGGTGTTTGTGGTGCGGGTTCGTTCCTCTCAGTCCATGCGGACCTTGCTGGGGTCGACGTTCCGGGCGGCGAAGATGAGCAGGCCGGAGGCCAGGATGGGGATCACTCCCCACCAGAGGGTGGCGTTGATCCAGCCGGCGCCGGCGGCGAGGGTGGCGGTGATCAGCAGGCCGCCGATGATCGCCCCGACCTGGCCGGAGGCGTTGATGATGGAGCTGCCGGTTGCCCGGGTGTGGACGGGGAAGCTCTCGCCGGTGAAGAACAGCAGGGCGGAGAAGGGCCCGATGAGGAAGAACAGCCCGGCGCTGTATAGCCCGATGATGAGCGGGAAGTTCCCGTTCGGTGCCTGGAGCATGGTGAAGAAGGAGACGGCACACAGGATCCAGCCGATCCCGATCGCGTTGCGGCGCCCGATCCGGTCGCCGAGCCAGCCGTGGAACAGGTAGCCGGCGAAGGCCGTGGCGTTGGAGATGATGAGTACCAGCAGCGCGTTGTCGAACTCGATGTTCTTGCCGTCCGGTGCGGTAAGCAGCGACGTGCCGAGGATCGCGAAGGCGAGGACGCCGAGCCAGTTCAGGAGGAACGCGCCGCCGATCGTCAGGGTGGACCTCAGCGATTCCCCGCGGAAGACCGAGACGAGTGGGCTGGCCTTCTCCGAGACGTCGATTCCGTATTTGCTTCCGAGCTGCTGCGCCTCTTCGATCCGGCCGTCCTTGATCATCTTGTCGATCTGGTGACGGTGGGCGAATTGGGGGCTCTCCTTGAGCCAGCGTCCGGCGATGACGATGAAGACGGCGGGGAGGGCGGCCACGGCGAAGCAGAGCGCCCACCCGCCGATGGGGAACAGCAGGTAGACGGACCCGGCAGCAAGGACGGAGCCGACCGGCCAGCCCGACTGGACGAGTGAGTAGATGAGACCGCGGCGGCGGGCCTTGGCGGGATCGCTTTGGTGGGCGAACATCTCGTTGAGGTACGCCGCGTTGATGGCCTGTTCGGCGTACCCGAGGCCGGCCAGTGAACGCACGAGGACCAGGAAGACGAGTCCCAGGCCGGCAGCGATGCCCACAACCCAGCCGACAGTGGCGGTCAGCAGTGAGGCGACGGCGGCACCGACGACGGCGATCAGGATGCCCTTGCGGCGGCCGATCCGGTCCACGATCGGGCCGATCGCGAAGGCCACCAGTGCAGTGCCGGCGGTCACCCAGGTATTGATCCCCGTGGACTGGGCCGCGCTCAAGCCGAGGTCTGAGGCCAGCATCGGCAGGAGGTTACCGAACAGGACGAAGTCATAGACGGCGAAGGTCCAGGCGAAGAAGCAAATCCAGGTGGCCAGCCGGACGTCCTTGGGCCTGACATCAGACTCGACAAATTGAAAGGTTGGGGCAGTGGTCATAACGGTTCCTAATTCACGGGGATGGTGGGGATGTGATCAGTAGGGAACGAAGGGGGCGGCCTGGAGGCCAGCGTCAATAACTGGCTCCAGGCCGCCCCTTTTACTGCGTTTACTGGCTTAGGTTGCGGAACTGAGCTCGGCGACCAAAACCTCGCGGCGTTCGGCGGTTGACCTCAGATCGACCGTGAGTTGGCCGTTAACCTCCTTGAGGACCACACCGTAGTCACGGGCGGCCGCTTCGGCGGTCGTGAAGCCGTCCAGCACGTCCTCGAGGACCTTCAGCGGGTCCCGCTTGTGCGGGTCACCGAAGCCACCACCGCTGGGCACGGTGATTTGGAGGGAGTCACCGGCCAGCAGCTGACGACCGGTGACCTTGGACGGCCAGGACTCCTCGCCCGCCCGGCCGACGTTCTTCACGAGCGAGCCGTTGAGGCCGTCATGGCCGCCGAAGGCTCCCCATGGCACGTCCGACTCGTGGCGTTCACCCTCGCAGGTGATCGCGGTGTCGGTCAGGAAGGTGTTCTCCCGGACGATGCCGATGCCGCCGCGGAATTCACCGGCGGCCGCCGGCTCGGAGCGCAGTTCGTAGCGGTCGGTGCGCATCGGGAACCGCCACTCGAGCTCCTCGATCGGGTTGTTGCGGGTGTTGGCGATGAGGTTGTCCACGGAGTCCGGCCCGTCGCTGGTGGCGCGGGCGCCGTAGGAGCCCTCGTTGACCTCGAGGTAGACCCAGTACTCGCCCTGCTTCTCGTCCCAACCGGAGTAGGAGATGAAGTGGATGTGGGCGGAGTTGCCGGCGGTGACGCGTTCGGGGATAACGGGGGCCAGGGCCCGCAGGGCCAGGTCAACGGCCCGCTGCACCTGGGAGAACCGCGAGAAGGTCGCCGCCGGGTACGTCGGGTTGAAGATGGTGCCCTCCGGGGCGATCACCTTCAGCGGCTTGAGCATGCCCTCGTTCTGGGGCACGAACACGGGGAAGGCAACCTCGTCCAGGAATATCATCCGGGTGATGAACGTGAACGCCGAGACCGTTGTGCCCTCGAAGGCGCAGTTGTAGGCGGTGGGCACCTGTTCGGAGGACCCGGTGAGGTCATAGGTGATCTCGTCACCCTCGATGATCACCTTCACGACGATCGGCAGCTTCTTGCCGTAGTTACGTCCGTCGTCGTCCAGGTAGCCGACCTCGGTTTCGTAGACGCCGTCGGGGATCTTGGCGATCTCCTGGCGCAGCATCCGCTCCGAGTAGTCGATCCAGCTCTGGCCGGCGTCGCGGACCGCGCCGAAGCCGTAGCGCTCGATGAGGGCGGTATAGCGGGTCTTGGCCAGCTCGCAGGCGGCGATCATCGCCTGGAAGTCGCCCTCGTTGGAGGTGGGTGTCCGGGTGTTGTTGAGGATGTGCCGGATCAGCGATTCCTGCCGGACGCCCTTCTCGGAAATCTTCACTGCCCGGAAGATGGTGCCCTCGGACTGGATGTCCTGGATGTCCACCATCAGTCCGGAGTACGCGCCGCCGTTGTCGATCAGCTGGCCCGAGGCGCCGGCGAAGCCGACGAGTTCCCCGTCGTGGAAGATCGGTTCGATGATCGCGACGTCGGGGGAGTGCGTGGCGCCGAGGTACGGATCGTTGTGCAGGATGATGTCACCGTCGTGGATATCATCGCCGAGGACCGAGATCACACCCTTGACGATCTTGGGCATCGAGCCCATGAACATTGGCGTGGAGTCGGACTCGGCCAGCACGTTGCCGTCCTTGTCGAACAGCCCTGCACCGAGGTCCTCGGACTCGCGGATGATCGAGGAGTAGGCCATGCGGAAGAGCACCGAGGCCATTTCCTTGGCCGCGGAGTTCAGGGCGCCGCCGATCACGCGCATCAGGATCGGGGTGGCCAGTTTCTCGGCGCTCTGGGTGGCGGCCGGGCAGTCGATGACGAGGTTGCCGGCTGCATCCACCGCTCCGGAGAATCCCGGAGGAATAACTGTGGTGGAGTCGTACTGCTCGATGATGGCGGGGCCGGTGAAGGTGATTCCCACGCCCATCCTGTCGCGGTCGTAGAAGCCGGTGTCCAGGGTGACCGGCTTGCCATCCTGTTCGAAGGTCACCGGGCGGGTTTCCACCAGGGCGTCCTCGAGGGAACCGGACTTGATCGCTTCCGGCGTGGGCAGGTCATCCATCACCGCGCTGGCCTCCACCCGGATGTTGATGACTTCCACGGTGCCGTTCTTGAAGCGGTGGCCGTACTCCTCAAAGTGGGCGTCGTGGAAGGCCGCCTCGGCCTTTTCCAGCCAGGCCTGGTTGACCGGTCCGGCGGGGGCAGTGAAGCGGATCTCGTATCCCTGGCCCTCGTAGCGCGCGTCCGCGAGCCATTCAAGCTTGCGGCGTCCGGCCGGCACATCCTCGGCATCGAGTTGGGCGTTGGCGTCGCGCTCCAGCTGTTCATAGGAGCCCTGGATGGCGGCGGGGTCCGCGCTGGCGAACGTGAACCGCCTGGTCGCGACGAACTCATACTTCTCGTCAGTAGCCAGCAGACCGGTCGCAGCCATGATGCCCGGGTGGGCCGGGATCAGCACCTTCGGGACCTCCAGCTCCGCGGCGATCTCGCAGGCGAACAGTGCGCCGGCACCGCCGGCGGCCACCAGGGTGAAGTCGCGCGGGTCATAGCCGCGGCGGACGGAGTTCTGCTCGATCGCCTGGGTCATGCCGAACTTCTGGATCTGCAGCGCGCCGAGGGCGGCCTGGTCCACCGACATGTTGAGCTTTTCCGCCAGACCTTCCATGGCCTTTCGGGCGCCCTCGAGATCCAGATCCATACCTGAGCCTGCCAGGACGCGGTCCGGACGCATGCGGCCCAGCAGCATCTGGGCGTCAGTTGATGTCGGCTCCGTCCCACCGCGGCCGTAGCAGACCGGGCCCGGAACCGCGCCGGCCGACTGCGGACCGACGCGGAAAACCCCGCCGGCGTCGACGTAGGCGATGGAGCCGCCGCCGGCACCGATGGTGTCGATGTCCACCATCGGGACCATGGCCTGGTGATCGCCGATCTTGGTGTCCAGCAGGTGACGCATGCGCAGTTCACCCTGGTAGGCCACACCGATGTCCGCCGAGGTACCCCCAATGTCCAGGGTGACAACGTTCTCGAAGCCGGACTGACGACCGGCCCACATGCCGCCGATCAGGCCGCCGACCGGGCCGGACATCATCAGTGTGACGGGCCGCTTGGCAGCCTCCTTGATCGGGACCATACCGCCGGAGGACTGCATCAGCAGGATCTCCCGCTTGTAACCCAAGCCTTCGGCCTGCTCCTGCAGGCGGTAGAGGTAACGGGAGACCCGGGGCCCGACATAGGCATTCAGCGCCGTGGTGGAGAACCGCTCATACTCCCGGTACAGGGGCACGATCTCGCTGGACAGGGACAGGTAAGCCTCAGGGAACTCCTCCGCGACGATCTCCCCGATCCGCTGCTCGTGGGCGGGATTCAGATACGAGTGCAGCAGGCAGACGGCGATGGCCTCGACTCCGGCCGCCTTCAGCTCACGCACGCGCTCACGGACCTCGTCCTCGTCCAGGGCAACCAGGACCTCGCCGTTCGGTGCGGTGATGCGCTCCTTGACGGTGAGCCGGTGACGGCGCTTGATCAGGGGCTTGGTCTGCCACGGCAGATCCTGCTGCAGTGAGAAGTTGTACGGCTTCTTGTGACGGGCGATGTGCAGGATGTCCCGGAAACCCTCGGTAGTGATCATCCCGACCTCCGCACCCGTGTGCGTCAGCGCGGTGTTGGTGGCCACCGTGGTCCCGTGCACCAGCTGGTCGATCTCCGCAAGCGAGACCCCGGCCTTCGCGCAGAGCTTTATGATGCCTGAGATAACGGCTTCGGACGGGTCGTGCGGGGTGGACGGGACCTTCTCCACAACGGCGATCCGCTGGGCGTCGTCCGAAAAATACAAGTCGGTGAATGTACCGCCGACGTCTACTCCGATGCGCTTCATACTGGGGTCCTTTCGGAAGTGAGGCTCAGGACTGCGTTGAAGGGGAAAGCCTGTGTGGGCCTCTCGGCCTTTAGGCCACCCCCGTTGGAGTCCGCTGGGGTTAGACCGCAAATCAATGTGCTGTAGATCACACAGTTGCTTACTAAGCAATATAGTTCCCATGGGAGCAACATGCAATGGTTGGCGGCTCTTTTTTCAGGCGTCCCCTTCGCCTACGGACCGGATGCTGCAAGTGGTCAAGGTTGATGCCCACTCGCTTTTGGATAAATCGCCTCGCTCCGAGTTCATGCTTTTCGGAAGGCGTGGGGCGGCGGCTCCCTTGGCTGACGCGGGGCCTGGAGGCGAATTCAGGCAAATCTCAGAGAAGGGGTTGTGCGTTGCACAAACAGCAACTACTGTGATGGCACAGCAACAAATGCGGACAGGAAAAGCCCGGTCCCCAAGAGAGTGGAGAGAACCATGACAGCAGAGACAGAGACGTTCAGCGACATCGAAGCCCGTCTTGCCGCAGTGCTGGAGGAGGCGTTCGAAGCAGGCACGGACATCTACAACGAGCGAGGCTTCAAGCGTCGGATCGGCTACGGCAACCGCCCCGCCGTCATCCACATCGACCTCGCGAACGCTTGGACCCGACCGGGCCACCCGTTCAGCTGCCCGGGCATGGAGACGATCATCCCGAACGTCCAGCGGATCAACGAGGCCGCGCGCGCCAAGGGTGTCCCGGTCTTCTACACCACGAACGTGTACCGCAACCGCGACGCCACCTCCGGGACGAACGACATGGGCCTGTGGTACTCGAAGATCCCCACGGAGACCCTTCCGGCGGATTCCTACTGGGCGCAGATCGACGACCGCATTGCTCCCGCGGAAGGCGAGGTCGTAATCGAGAAGAATCGCGCCTCGGCGTTCCCGGGGACGAACCTCGAGCTCTTCCTGACCTCCAACCGCATCGACACCCTGATCGTGACCGGTGCGACCGCGGCCGGGTGCGTTCGCCACACCGTCGAGGATGCGATCGCGAAGGGCTTCCGCCCGATCATCCCCAGGGAGACCATCGGCGACCGCGTCCCGGGCGTCGTGCAGTGGAACCTCTACGACATCGACAACAAGTTCGGTGATGTGGAGTCCACGGATTCGGTGGTGGATTACCTGAACCGCCTCCCGCAGTTCGAGGACACGGTCCCGAAGACCCTCTCGGATCCCCAGCCCGAGGTGGCGTGCCCCGCGGATCCGGCCTAAGCCGCACCGCACTCTCGGAGCCCCGCGGTCCGGCATCCCCGGCCCGGCCCGACGACAGCCGGCACCCCTCAGCGGGTGCCGGCTGTCGCCGTGGACGCCCATCCGCTGGAGAACGTCATCAAGTACATTAACAACCTGCCCGACTTCGCCGACACTGTTCCGACCTCGGCGATCCCGATCAAGGCCCCCGTGGGCTGATCAGATCCTCACACCACGGCGCGGTCCCGGATCTCCTGGGCCGTGCCGCGGCGTGCCCGCAGCGGGTGGTGGCCCGGCCTCCGGCCAGAGGTGGAACGGGCACACCGTACGATGACTCCTACGGGTGACTGCACTAGCACCCGG
>NZ_JAVDVQ010000049.1:0-7644 GCF_031456935.1 Arthrobacter ginsengisoli
GAGGTTTTTCAATGAGGCAACGAAGCGGTCAACCGGAGGTTTTTAGATGAGGCAACGAATCACCTTCCCGGAGGTATTGCAATGAGGCAACAGGGACCGCTGGAGACGCCGAGCCGGACCTCGTGCAGGATCTTCCCCGGTTCCTCCTCGCTCATCGGGTCCAAGACCTGGCCCTGGCGGTCGGCCAGCGTCTGCAGCGTGCCCAGGGCCAGGGACGGGTCCACGGGCAGAGCCATCTCCGAGGCCCAGAGTGAGTCGCGGCCGAACAGGGTCATGAACCAGGGCGCTCCGGCGGCGACCACCACCCGGTCCGGATGGTCGGGGTCTTCGATCCTGAGCGCGCCCAGATCGTCGTAGCTGCGCTGCAGGGTCCGTTCGATGGAACCGTTGCCCATCTGCAGCACAGGAATCCTCGCCACCCACTCCATCCGGCGCCGGTCCCGCGGAGACATATCTCCCGGTGCCGGATGAACAAACGGTGCAGCCGGGCCGGTTCCGTCCACGGCAGGCACCACGCTCAGCACGGTGCTCCAGTGGCCGTGCGGACAACTGTGCGATATGTCAAGGCGTCCGCACCAACATGATCGGCGCCGTCGGCGTTGATGACGATCCCCTTGCGGGCATCCTGCCAAGTGCCCCTGATCGTCAGCGAACCTGCGTCCGGCTGCCGGGTTTCATCCCAGTGCCGGAGGATGCGCGCCTCCTGGACCTCGAACAGATCGGCAAATCCGCTTCGACGCTGAGCGAGACCACGCATTCGACAGGATCCAGAGAGTAGTTCCGTACCGTAATCTCCTCTGTGATGCCGACACCCACCTCGCGCAGCCGCTCCACAAGCAGCGGGCTGTCCGCATACCCGTCAGAACGGGCAACACGGCCGGGCGAACAACGCCCGGTAGGGTTCCTTCGTTTCCGCCGCCAACGGCTCCAGCAGCTGGCCGTTGACGGTGAGGTTCCAGCGGGACAGGATGCGCGTGTCCTGGAAGAAGACCCCGTGCGGGAGTTCGGGTTGGATGTCCCCATTCGGCAGCGAGATGCAGAAGGATGAACCTTCCACCAACGTGATTGTCCCGGCGCCCAGTGGCCCGGCCGCCGTATCGGCATTCCATCCAGCCATTTCCGGCTCCTCGAACGGATTGGCACCATACTGCCAGTGTGCCGGTCCTTGGTCAGGCTGCGACCACCGCTGTCGTTTTATTCGAACGCTACGCCCGTCGGTTCACGGTTGCCAGAGCAGGGCCTCTAAGGGTCACGAAAGAGTTGAATATGGCGGCAATGAGCAGGCCAGGTTACTCAAGCCGTCCCTTTCATCCACCGGCGGATCTGTGCCATGCGATCGGCCGCGGCATGGCCAGCCGCTGTCCGGACCTACACAGGTCCGGACGGCAGCCGACCATTTTACTTGCCCTGGGGCCTCAGGCCCCGGGCAACGATCTTGAGGCCACGGCGTGCGCACGTTTTGCGGGCACGGGGTCGTCGTGGTAGCGGCGCAGAGGCCGTCCTGCGGTCTCGGGCATGAGGAAGGTGGCGACGAGGAATGATGCGACGGCGATGGTTGCGACGTAGATCGCCGGGGAGAGCGAGTATCCGGTTCCCGCGACAAGCCACGTTGCCAGGAAGGGTGCGGTACCGCCGAATACGGCGTAGGTGATGTTGTAACAGGCGCCTGATGCCGCGAAGCGCACGTCGGTCGAGAACATTTCCGACATCAGGACCGAGGTCACCACGTTAGCGGTCACGGCGCCGAGTCCTATGAGCAGTTGGCTGGCAACGGCGGTTGCGAACGTTCCCTGTTCGGCGATCATGTACGCCGGAATGGTGAGGATGGCCAGGAGGCCGGCGGCGGTCTGCATGGTGCGGCGGCGCCCTATGCGATCCGAGACACGGCCCATGACGGGGGCCAGCGCCGTTGCAAGGGTCAGCGAGATCAAGCTCGAGAACAGGGCAAGGTGCGGGGGCAGGCCGACCACCTTGATCAGGAAGGTCGACATGTACGTGGAGTAAATGTAGAAGGAGAGCGCCGTGAGCATCACGAACCCGCCCAGGCGCAGCATCGCGGGCCACTGGGTGCGGAAGACGACTCCCAAAGACGGGGCGGGCCGGGCGGCGGAATCATCGATCATCGCCTGGAACTCGGGGGACTCGTGGAGTTTGGCGCGAATGTAGAAGGCGATCAGGCCCATCGGTACTGACAGCAGGAAGAGGATGCGCCAGCCCCAATCGCCCATGGCCTCGGGGGGCAGGATGAAGCTGAGCAGCGCGCCGAGTCCAGCGGCGAGGGCGAATGAGGAGAACGTCGCCGCGGACATGGCGGACGAGTAGCGTGCCCTGTGCCTGTCGGGGCTGTGCTCGACGACGTAGATGGTGGCGCCCGCGTATTCGCCGCCGGCGGAAAAGCCTTGTAAACACCGGGCAAGCACCAGTAGGACGGCGGCCCAGATGCCGATCGTTTCGTGGCTTGGGATGAGCCCGATTGCGGCCGTGGATCCGGACATGAGCAGGACGGTCAGCACCAGGATCTTTTTACGTCCAAGGCGGTCGCCCAGGCGTCCGAAGAAGATCCCGCCCAAGGGCCGCAGCGCGAACGCGACAGCGAACACGGCGAACGTCTCCAGCAGACCCGTGACCGGATCCGTGGACGAGAAGAAGGTCGCGGCAATATGTGTTGCCATGTAGCCGTAGATGGCGAAGTCGAACCATTCCACCACGGTGCCGGCAAAAGAGGCCCGCACCACCTTACGCAGGCGCTCCGGGCTCACCTTCTCCAGCGAATTGTCTGCAAGATCGCGTTCCATGTTGTCTCCGTTCAGGGGGTGGCGCCAAGACCGCGTTGTGCTGCACTTCCAGCCCCCAACACTGCGGGAAGTGCTTTGCTCATATGATCCAGATCACCGTTGGTCATACAACAACGTATTTCCTGCAGTAGCAACAAGTCAAGGGTTGTTTCATAATTCTTGCTGTCAGACGAGGAGACTTACGGGGATCTGCACTTAGGTCAGGAATTCGCCAGTTGCTCCCGGTCCTTACGGGAGAGGACTCCCTCAGGGCCAGTCTCAAGCTTCATGAGGGAGCACCCGCGGAAGGAATCGCCCTGGCCAAGCAGCCCAGGGCCTGCAAAGGGCGCAAAAGACCTCAAGCCGGAACCCGGGGGCCGACCGGGAAAGGCGCGCCGGCACGGTGCTCCGAAAGCCCTCCAAGCCCGTAACGAAGGTCAGCACGGAGACCACATACCAGTACCTTCGCTGTGCCAGGCCGATGTGACTCGCCCCCTATCGGCCGCGGCCGCCACGTCCGTGGCCGCCGCGGTGGTTACTGGTACGCCGTGCATATTCGATTTCGAACTATTCGAGCTTTCTGAGCAACGGTGTAGGACCGGTCAGATCAAAGTTTTGCGAACGGCCCCGTGAAATTCATTGCGGTCGTAAGCGAAACCCACCGAGCGGATCTGCTCGAGAAGTCCCAAGCGGCCCAGGATGCGGAGGGAGTTGGCCGGCTGGTTAATACCTACCCCCAGGAGCTTGTATTCGGTGCGCCGCTCCGCGATCTCAACATCCACCCCCTGCTGGCCCAGTGCCGCGGCCAAACCGAGTCCGCCGATGCCGCCCCCACGATCAGGACACGTCGAATACCCACCGTGCAGTACCTCCATTGGTTGCTGCGGCGGCTTCGGCCACCGGCTTCCCTCAATGTAGTGAGCTGGCTAATACCACGGAAACAAACAATTAAGATATGTGCTATCGATTTCATCGATGAGAGCCTCAAGTTGGGGCGGCCGTTTCGGCCAACCATGGCCGATGCCGTTCAGGCCTGCTTATTGCCGACTTGGTAGGCTCCCGGGTCACCAGGTGGAGATGAATCTCGAGGTCCGTGGAATCCACACCGGATGCGAGTCGCCGGACTCTACTGGTAAGCGTGCATATTCGAGTTCGAACTATTCGTACCTTCTGAACGGCGCTGCTGGAGCAGGTCTGCTCAAAGTTAAAGGAGGTCGAATTCGGCCTGTGTGTAACCGGACCCAAACTCAGAAAGCCCGGAGAGCCTGGCTGACGGGCGCTGAGTTCGTCCAGTTGGGGCACACCCCAACCTGACGTCAGGCTGCCACTTAAACACCGTCAGAATAGGGGTCCGGAGGGCGTTTCCTAGACGCCCTCGGCGCCACTCTTAGATGCCAATCTGACGGGTTTTACAGCCTGGAGGATGATGCACAGTTCGGGTGAAGACTGATGGATGGTGTGAATCGCAGCGGGGTGTCGTTTCCCGCTGGGACTTGTTGTTCCCGCCCGGTGAATCGCGCCGCACGAGTATTCGACCGGGCCTGGACGGGAGGTTTATTTCTTCGGTTTCGTGCGCCTCTTTTGCACCGGGGGGACGTCCAGGTGCGGGACGGCCCGCAGCATGAAGCGGTCAAAGTGCGGCACGGTGAAGCCCGCGTAGCCGTGGGCGGGCGTATAGAGCAGGCCCATGTTGATGAGTTCGGATCGTGTAGGGGCCAGCTGGGTGGACTCGCGTCCCATGACGGCGGCGACGTCGGCGGCCTTTTGGGAGTCGGGGCCCAGCTGTGCCATGGCGCGCATGTAGGCGATCTGCAGCTGGGTGGCCCTGTCGAGCCGGACGCGGAAGAACGAGGAATCAAGTTTTGCCTCGTAGGCGTCCTTTGCATCCTCAACATCTTCCAAGGTGATGGAGTCGCCGTCTGCGACTGCCCACACCTGGTACCCAAGTTCCTGCACGAAGTACGGGTAGCCTTCAGTGAGGTCGAACGCCCGGACCAGTGCATCGTCCTCGAAGTGCACATGTTCGATGTGCGCCGGCTCGGCCAGGGCTTTCTTGGCATCTTCGAAATCCAGGGATCCGAGTTCCGGGAACTTGAAGAGCCGCTCGGCGTAGGATTTTGCTTCGCCGGCAAGCTCGGCGATCTGCGGCAACCCTGCACCGACAAACGTTACCGGGAGTTTTCTCTGCACCGATTTGTGGATCGCCTGGATGACGGCTTCGAGTTGTGATTGGCTCAGGAACTGGACCTCGTCAAACAGCAGCACCAGGCCCGTCCCGTGCTCCCTGGCGGCTTCGCCGATCGAAACCAGGACGTCCGTCAGGTCCAGGGTAAGACTGCCGTGATCGGCAAATCCTTCGGCGGCGTCGACATCGAGTGACAGGGTCGGGATACCCGAGGAAGGATCGATGGAAAGGCTGAAGGACTGCAGGACCTGGGCAGCCTTCCGTGCCTTGTCTCCCCACTTGGCTCGTGGTGAAATCTGGTAGAGCGCGGCCCGCAGCTGCGAGTAGATAGTCCTGCGGAAGTGGTCGTCATCGTGTTTGCTGGCCTCGAGCTCCAGTACCTTCCATCTGAACTCTTCTGCTATCTGACGGAACTCCCCCAACAAAACGGTTTTGCCCACACCGCGGAGGCCGGTGACGATCATGGATTGATTGGTGCGGCCCTTGTCGAGCCTCCGCAGGAGGATCCGGAAGTCCTCAAGGAGATCGTCACGGCCGATGACAATCTCCGGCGTCGCACCCGCGTTCGGAGTGTAGGGGTTGTTCACTGGATCCATGCCACGAATCTTACAAGATTTACCGCGCTTTATTAGATTCTCATAAAGTCTGTATTTTGCCATAAAGTACGCCGGGGTCGAAGCTTACCCAACGCTGTGCGGCCTGGCTTCAGCGAGTCCCCGGCGTCCTGACAGAACCACTCGTTCCGTGGTTCAACGGACGGATGGAAGCCTTGGATGCTTTCCACGCGTGGGAAAATCCAAACGTTCAACCAGGCCCGGGCAGGCGCTGATCAACAGCGGCGGACGAGGTCGGCCCCGCTCCCCGATGGAACACGCCCACCCTGCTGGTGTTGCCTGGATCACATTTGGTCTATGGTTGGTCGGGGCCGCCACAGCGTCGTGGCGCCCAACATAGAGCGGAGAGAATTTTCGTGACGACAGACAAGCTTCGGGTGCTGGTCCGGGTGGACCTCGACTGCGCAAAGGCCCAGGTTGCCGCGCAGGGTCATGTGACATCCAAAAGCGTCCACGGCCTGTATGCCGTGATGAAGCGCGCCAACTCGCTCACCGCGGACATGACCCTGGAGCTTGATATGACCCGGGCCCGGATCGAGCCCGAGGCGCTGGAAGAACTGCGGGCCTGCTCGAGGTCCCACCATCTGCCGGCCGGCGTCGATCCGCTCCAGTCCGACTACAGGCTGAGCATCCTCGCCCCTGAGACCGCCGCCCTGGCAGCAACGGCTACCCAGGCAGCCTGACCGGCAACAACCAACCCCCCACATCAGGGCAAAAAATCCACGATGAGCCGCCGAATACTGCGTCTTGAGGTATGGATGCCCTACCCGTCGCATTCGCTGCAGTACGGGTGGCCGTTGCTCTCGCGGGCGAGCTGGGACCGGTGCCGGACAAGGAAACAGGAGTAGCAGGTGAACTCGTCCACGGCCTGCGGAACCACCTGAACGATGAGCTCCTCGGCGACGAACTCCCCTCCCGGGGTCAGGGCGTCATCCAGTGCGTCGGCCTCGTCCAGGTCGCGGACAACGCTGCGCGCATCCGGGGCATTCGCGGACTGCAATGCCTCCAAGGAACGGTCCTGGGATTCCTTGACGTCGGAACGGACTTCGTCGTAATCGGTTGCCACTTTAGGTGCTTCTCGTTTCTGACGTTTTCTACGATGTTCTTCTGACGAGACAGCAACGTACACCAACACGCCGCAGTGCATGAGCCGTGGAGCAAGGACCCTCGCTTCCTCTTCCCTTACGACGAGATAGGGCCCCGTGGCGTGCATCGTTGGCTCCAACTCCGGAAGACCTACGGCCGAGTGGTCGGTCCTCTGCTGAATGTTCTTCGCTCCGACGATCGCTGGGGGCACCCGAGTGTGGCCCAGGGTGGCATTGCACTGGAAGCGCTCGGATACCTCATCGACATTGAGAAGAATGGCGGGGCGAACCTCAACAACCGCAAGCAGATGAACTTCAAGCCAGGGCTGCGCGTGATCCTCGGGGATATGAAGGTCAAGCCATTCTCGGACGTCGAGGGCTGGATTGATCGCGCTGACGAAGCCTATATGGGCGCGAAGCACCCTGATCGCCCCGAACCGGACTTCCTCGTGCAGATCAACACCCTTCGCGAGAACCTCCTGGTCCTGCGCTTCTGGATCGGCACCGTGTCCCGGATGGCTTCAAGCCGTGCGCCCATTGCAACTCCTCAATTTTGGCGCTCCTCATTGGGCGCTATAAACAAGCCGTTCCATCGTGGCGTCGGGCCATGAGGGATCTCCATTCGAGCATCGGTGAATGACCCGTATGACGAATTCGGTTCTGCTGCCAGGCGCGGATTCCCGTTGCATCCAAGCAGGGTACGTCGGTGTGGATCTCCAACGTCTGGTTGTGTGGGACTTCGCAGCGTCACCGGTTGCCGTCGCTGGTCGGGGTTTCTAGCCGAGGGAAGATTGTTCTGCGTTTTCTGGCAGGCGTCCGCCCAGGCGTGTGGTGACCTTGTGGGCCGCGGCTGAGCAGGCTTCGCCGAGGCTCTGTAACCTTTCCCGTGATACGCGGAACCGGGGGGCCGGAATGAGGACGCTTGCCACAATGTCGCCGCGGTGGTCGTACACCGGCGCGGCCACGCCGACCTCGTCGATGGATGA
>NZ_JAVDVQ010000050.1:0-7622 GCF_031456935.1 Arthrobacter ginsengisoli
TCGTCGATCAGGGCGCCGGTTTCGAAGCGCTCCAGGGCAAAGGGTTTGTTGAGGGTGTGCGGTGTTCCGGTGGCGATCGTGTGCGCGAAGGTCAGACCGGCGGCCGGGGTGCCCTTGAATCCGCCGGTTCCCCAGCCACAGTTGACGAACATGTTCTCCACCGGGGTGGTGCCGACGATGGGGGAGGCGTCGAGGGTGGTGTCCACGATCCCGCCCCAGGTCCGGAGCACGTGGGCCCTGGCGAAGATCGGGAAGAGTTCGACGGCGGCTGCCATCTGGTGCTCGATCACGTGGAAGGATCCGCGCTGGCCGTAGCCGTTGTAGGAGTCCACGCCGGCGCCCATCACCAGTTCGCCCTTGTGCGCCTGGGAGACGTAGACATGGACGTGGTTGGACATGACCACCGTGGGGTGGACGGGCTCGTGGAGTTCCGACACGAGTGCCTGGAGCGGGTGGGACTGGATGGGCAGCCGGAAACCGGCCATTTCCGCGAGCACCGAGCTGTGTCCGGCCGCGCACAGGCCGACCTTTTCAGTGTGGATCGTGCCGCGGTTGGTCTTGACGCCGACGACGCGGTTTCCGTCCTTGAGGAAGCCGGTGACTTCGCAGTTCTGGATAATGTCCACGCCGAGCTCATCGCATTTGCGGGCGAACGCCCAGGCGACATGGTCGTGCTTGGCGATGCCGGCGCGGGGCTGGTACGTCGCGCCCATCACCGGGTAGCGGATGTTGTCGTTGATGTTCAGGATCGGGCAGAGTTCCTTGACCTGCTTCGGGTCCAGCCACTCGGCGTCCACGCCGTTGAGTTTGTTGGCCCCGACACGGCGCATGCTCTCGCGGACGTCGCCCAGCGTGTGGGCCAGGTTCATCACGCCGCGCTGGCTGAACAGGAAGTCGTACTCGAGTTCCTCCGGCAGGATCTCCCACAGCTTCAACGCGTGCTCGTAGATCGCCGCGGACTCGTCCCAGAGGTAGTTGGAACGGATGATCGTGGTGTTCCGGGCCATGTTGCCGCCCGCGAGCCAACCCTTTTCCAGGACCGCGATGTTGGTCATCCCGTGATTCTTGGCCAGGTAGTACGCCGTCGCCAGTCCATGTCCGCCGCCGCCGACAATCACGGCGTCATACGAGGACTTCGGCTCCGGGTTGCGCCAGAGGAATTCCGGATGCTCCGGAAGCTGTTCCGTGCTCATTGTGCTGCTCCAATCAGTTCTGCCTCAAGTGCGGGGGCCGCCGCCTGCTCGCCCAGGTGCGGGTAAAGCGGGAACTTTCCCGCCAGGGCGCTGACGCGCCGGCGGAGGCCGGCGGCGATATCGTCGCTGAGTTCGTTGTCTGTTGCCGGTGAAGTGAGGGCGGAGGCGATGATGTCCGCCACCTCCGCGAATTCGGCGCCGCCGAAGCCGCGCGTGGCCAGGGCCGGGGTACCGATCCGCAGCCCGGAGGAGACCATGGGCGGGCGGGGGTCGAACGGAACGGCGTTACGGTTGACGGTGATGCCGATCTGGTGCAGCCGGTCTTCGGCCTGCTGCCCGTCCAGCTCCGAGTGGCGCAGGTCCACCAGGACCAGGTGCACATCGGTACCGCCATTGACCACCGAGATCCCGGCGGCGGCGACGTCATCCTTCAGCAGCCGGGTGGCGAGAAGGCGGGCGCCTTCGAGGGTGCGTTCCTGGCGTTCCCGGAATCCGGCCGACGCCGCGACCTTGAAGGCAACGGCCTTGGCCGCGATCACATGCTCCAGCGGGCCGCCCTGCTGGCCGGGGAACACCGCGCTGTTGATCTTGCGCGCGTACTCCTCCTTGCTCAGGATGACCCCGCCGCGCGGGCCGCCGAGGGTCTTGTGCGTGGTGGTGGTGACGACGTCGGCGTAGGGGACAGGGTTCGGGTGCAGCCCGGCGGCGACGAGGCCGGCGAAGTGTGCCATGTCCACCATGAGGTAGGCGCCGACCAGGTCGGCGATCCGGCGGAACTCCGCGAAGTCCAGCTGCCGGGAGTATGCCGACCAGCCGGCCACGATCATTTTGGGGCGGTGCTCAAGGGCCAGGGCTTCGACTTCGGCCATGTCGACCAGGTGGCTGTCCTCGCTCACGTGGTACGGGACCACGTTGTAAAGCTTGCCGGAGAAGTTGATCTTCATGCCGTGGGTGAGGTGTCCGCCGTGTGCCAGCGAGAGCCCCATGATGGTGTCGCCCGGTTCCAGCAGGGCGAACATGGCGGCGGCGTTGGCCTGCGCGCCGGAGTGCGGCTGAACGTTCGCCGCTTCCGCCCCGAACAGGGCCTTGACCCGGTCGATGGCCAGCTGTTCGATTACGTCCACATGCTCGCAGCCGCCGTAGTAGCGCTTGCCCGGGTAGCCCTCGGCGTACTTGTTTGTCAGGACCGAGCCCTGCGCCTCCATGACCGATGCAGGGGCGAAATTCTCGGACGCGATCATTTCCAGGGTGGACTGCTGGCGGTCCAGCTCTCTTGCCACGGCCTGTGCGACCTCGGGATCGACGACGGAAAGTCGCTCGTTCAACTGCTCAACCACGGTTACTCCTTTGAAATACCACTATTGCTATGACTGATATATCAGTGTGAGGTCAATGGTATGATTGGGATCACATAAGAGTCAATAGCCGGAAGCAAAGTCGAATCAAGCTTCCGGCTGGAATCCAGGAACGGAGCCGCGCCGTGAATGCACTTCCCGTGATGCCGCCCGGAGACGGTGCTGCCCTCTCCCAGGCGGAGTCCGCATACCGGAAGCTGCGCGACAAGCTGATCATGCTCGACATCAGGCCGGGCGAACCCATCAATGACGGGCAGCTTGCCGCTGAACTCGGTATCGGCCGCACTCCAGTGCGCGAGGCGGTCAAACGGCTCGAAGTTGACCATCTGGTGGTGTCCTACCCTCGCCGGGGAACGTTCGCCACCATCGTTGACATCACGGAACTGGCGGATGTCTCGGATATCCGCGAGCTTTTGGAGCCGCTGGCGGCCCGCCGTGCCGCAACCAATGCCAGCGCAGGCGTGCGCGCGGAACTCCGTGACGTTGCCCGGACGATCTCCGGCATCGACTCCACGCCCCGTGACAAGCGGGAGCTGATGCGCTATGACCTCACCGTGCACCGGCTGATCTACCGTGCCGCGGGCAATCCCCACCTGGAAGACACCCTGATCCGCTACGACAACTTGGCCACCCGGATCTGGTGCCTGGTGCTGGACAAGCTTCCCTCGGTGGAAGGACACATCGCCGAGCACGTCGGGCTGCTTGAGGCGGTCGCGGATGGCGACGCCGACCTTGCCGGGAAACTCGCCCTCGAGCACGTCTCAAGTTTCGAAAAAAGCGTCCGGCGGGTGCTTTAGGAGGCCGCCTCCTGGCGCTCCGGGGCTGAATAGCCCAGTCTGGCCGAGACCGCGGCGGCGGCAGCAACGACGCCGGCTGCCAACTCGCCGATGATGGACTCCGGAATGCGGGACTTGGGCGCGGACGTTGTAATGCAGCCCACCACAGCGCCTTTGTAATCACGCACCAGCGCTGAGACGCCAAATTCTTCCGGGGTGGTGAGGCCGTCGTTGACGGCATAGCCGGCCTCAAGGACCCTTTGCAGCTCGACCGCAAAGTCCCCGGCCAGGCCGCTCCCGGGCGCGGTGGAACTCCTAGCCGAAGGCATCGACGCCGTCAAGATCGATGACCGCATCGCCCCGGCGCCGGGCGAACTCGTCATCACCAAGAAGCGCGCCAGCGCCTTCCCCGGCACCAACCTCCAGCAGTTCCTCACCGCGAACCGGATCGACACCGTGATCATCACCGGCGTCACCGCCGCAGGCTGCGTCCGCCACACCGTCGAAGACGCCATCGCCGAAGGCTTCCGCCCCATCGTGGTCCGCGAGGCCGTCGGAGACCGCGTCGCCGGCACCGGGGCCTGGAACCTCTTCGACATCGACTCCAAATTCGGCGACGTCGAACCCCTCGAAAACGTCATCGCCTACCTGAACAACCTCCCCAAGTTCAGCGAAACCACCACCCCGTAACCCGCCGGTGGCGCCGAAAGGCGGCCATCTCACCCACGTGAGTTGGCCGCCTTTTTCGTCCCCGCTGGGCGTGCTGATCCGGCTTTACGCAGCTGTAACAGAACGGCAATCGGAGTTGCACATTCAGCAACTAATTTGGTTCCAGAGCAACGTTCGCGGTGCCGCAATCGCCTACGTGCCCTCCGCCGAGAATCAACGACCATGCAATCCACCCAGGAGCATCATGAGTACGCTTCAAGTCCCCAGCCCGAGCACCAAGTCCACTTTGCGCAAGGTCACCGGCGCGGCCGCCGCCGGAACCGTCGTCGAATGGTTCGACTTCGCGATTTACGGGTTCCTCGCGCCCATCATCGCCAGGACGTTCTTCCCGGCCGGTGACCACATCACCGGCCTGCTCCAGACATTCGCCGTGTTCGCCGTCGCCTTCGCCCTGCGTCCGCTCGGCGGAGCCTACTTCGGTGCCCTCGGGGACCGGATCGGCCGCAAGAAGGTCCTGGCCCTGACCGTCCTGCTGATGTCCGGCGCAACCGCCACGATCGGCCTCCTGCCGTCCTACTCCAGCATCGGCATCTGGGCCGCCGTGCTGCTGACCCTGGCCCGCAGCGTCCAGGGGTTGTCGGCCGGCGGCGAATACGCCGGCGCGGTCACCTACGTGATTGAGCATGCACCCGCAGATCAGCGTTCGCGCTACAGCAGCTGGATGCCTGCCGCAACCTTCGCCTCGTTCTCCGCCGCGGCCCTCTTGTGCTATCTGCTCACGGCCAACCTTCCGGCCGAAGCCATGGACAGCTGGGGATGGCGCATCCCGTTCCTGGTGGCGGTTCCGCTGGGCCTGGTGGCGTTTTACATCCGGCAGCGGCTGGATGAGAGCCCGATGTTCCAGGAAGTGCTCAACAGCGCCGTCGAGGTGCACGCACCCCTCCGCGACACGCTGCGCCTGCAATGGAAGCCCATGCTGACCCTCGGCGGCTACATCAGCCTGACCGCGCTTTCGTTCTATACCTTCTCCACATACATGACCACGTTCCTGCGGGAGGTTGCGAAACTCCCGGCGGACCAGGTGCTGATGAGCAACGTCATCGCCCTGGCGTTTGCCGCCGCGATGGCGCCTGTCCTGGGCCGGGTCTGCGACAAGATCGGCCGCCGAACCACGATGGTGGCCTCCTCGCTCCTCCTCGGTGGCCTGGCCGTCCCCGCCTACCTGCTGGCCTCCGCCGGCGGATTCGGCAACGCCCTGGCCGGCCAGCTCCTGTTGGCCGTGGGTGCCGTGACGGCGAACGTGGTAACGGCAGTCCTTCTCTCGGAAGTCTTCCCGACGGCTGTGCGGTACACCGCTTCGGCCATCACCTACAACGTCAGCTACGCGATCTTCGGTGGCACCGCACCGTTCGTGGCCACGTTCCTCATTGCCAGCACCGGCAACAAGCTCGCACCCGCCATCTACCTCACGGTGATTGCCGCCGCGGCACTCCTGGCCGCCTTCCTCCTGCCGGAGAGCAGCGGCCGCTCGATGCGGGCATCATCCCTCGAAGAACCGGATTCCAGGGTTCACGCTGCCGTGGCTTCCGGGGGCGAGCCGCCGCACAGGGCCTGAGGTCCGAAAGCGGGGAGATCACGCAGGAGCTCGGCTGGTGCATTCCAGCCGGGCGTTTTGCGTGGGATTAGAATCAGGAGGGAGCCGAGAGGACTCCACGACATGGCGATCGAAATTCGTCCGGCGACACAGTTCGAGGACGTGCAAACGATACTTGGCCCCAAGCGTCCCGATGCCAACGTGTGCTGGTGCCTGAGCTACCGAATACCTTCGAAACAAAACGTGGCATTGCGCGGCCCCGAGCGCGGGAGCCTTGTGAAGGAACTGGTCGGGCAGAATCCGCCGCCCGGGGTGCTGGCGTACGACGACGGCGAGGTGGTGGGCTGGGCGGCTGTCCATCCGCGCGCCGACACTAACTTTGCGCGCAACCGGAAGATCCCGCACGTGGACGACCTCGACGTGTGGTCGGTGTGGTGCATTCGGGTCAGGCCCGGACATCGCGGCAAGGGAATTTCCCACCGCTTGCTGGCCGGCGCTGTAGAGTTCGCCCGCAGCCACGGTGCGACTGTCGTCGAGGGCTACCCCGTCGACAACAAGGGCAAGAAGGTGGACCTCACCATGGCCTATGTCGGCACGAGGAAGCTCTTCGAAGCGGCAGGCTTCGTTAAGGCCGCCGACACTGACTCCGTGCTCAATGGCTTTCCTCGCGTGCTGATGCGCCGCGAACTTCGCTAGCCAGGCCGCGCCGGGGGAGCACTTCTCTGCAACAAAGTCTCACTGAGAGCAACGAATTGACTCCTATCTTTGATCGTCCTGGCGAAAAATTCAGCAATACTGTGCTTCAGGCATTGACTGTGCCGCGGGTCACGCCTATTCTGGTGCAACAGCGTTGCGCTGAATGCAACTCCAAAATACCTTAGTGCGGCTCCGGTCTGGGACCGGGCGGCACCGCCTCATCCAGCAGGGGACCGCTGAACCACGTACCCCCTCCAAAAAGAGCACTTCAGAAAGGCATCACAATGACCATCACGTCATCCGACAACGCTTCGTCCATCGCCGAACTGGAGCGACTCAAGGTCCTGCACAACGGACAAAAGGAAAAGCTGACCTTTTCAGACGCCGAGTTTGAACGCCGGCTGTCCGGCCTGCGCCGCATCATGGAAGAGAAGAACCTGGACGCCGTCGTCCTGACCAGCTACCACTCCATCAAGTACTACTCCGACTTCCTCTTCACCTACTTCGGCCGCTCCTACGCCATGGTGGTCACCAAAGACGACACCGTGACCGTCACGGCCAACATCGACGCCGGCATGCCCTGGCGCCGCAGCTACGGTGACAACGTGGTCTACACCGACTGGCGCCGGGACAACTACATCTTCGCCATCCAGGAGGCCCTGCGCACCCGCGGCATCAACCCCCGCCGGATCGGCGTCGAAGACGACTCGCTCCCGCTGGACAACCGCAACAAGATCCAGGCAGCCTTTGAATCTGCCACCCTGGTCGACGTCGCCCAGGCAGCCATGCGCCAGCGGATGATCAAATCGGCCGAAGAGATCGAGGTCATCAAGCACGGCGCCCGCATCGGCGACCTGGGCGGCGAAGCCATCCGCAACGCCATCACCGCTGGGATCACCGAATACGAGGTCGCCCTGATCGGCACCGAAGCCATGGTCCACGAAATTGCCCGCACCTTCCCGGACTCCGAAATCCGTGACACCTGGGTCTGGTTCCAGTCCGGCATCAACACCGACGGCGCCCACAACTGGGCCACCACCCGCAAGATCCAGGAACACGACATCCTGTCGCTGAACTGCTTCCCGATGACCTCCGGCTACTACACCGCCCTGGAGCGCACCCTGTTCTACGGCGAACCCGACGCCCGTTCCCTGGAGCTGTGGAACATCAACGTGGAGGTCCACAAGCGTGGTCTCGAACTCATCAAGCCCGGAGCCGTCTGCAAGGACATCGCCGCCGAACTAAACGAGATCTACGTGGGCCACGGACTGCTGGCCAACCGGACCTTCGGCTACGGACACTCCTTCGGCGTGCTCAGCCACTACTACGGCCGGGAAGC
>NZ_JAVDVQ010000051.1:0-7419 GCF_031456935.1 Arthrobacter ginsengisoli
TGCCCAACCGCCACACCCCTGCCAGCGCCCCCGGCCCGCCCGAGGCGCGCACCGCTGCGCCCGGACGCGGCCTTGACACGACCTATAGCCAGCTATGAGAGGCCCAGTCTGAAGGTCCGATGGCAACGCATAATCCTCGATGGGGGAAGCCGTGCTCCCCACTCAACCACAATTTTTTCAACCGGGTTAGGCCCGTTTTCTGTCCACCCTGACCGGCCCGGAACCGACACCGACAGCTTCCATGTCCGGGATCTGGTTGGCCATCCCCGGGCTACCTACCAAAAGGGGTGGTTTAAACCATCCAGAAACAGCGTTTCGCCTACCTGCCGATGACGGGACGATGGATGACAAGCCCAAATCCGGCGAAAGAGGAAAAAGCAGTTCCCATCCCAGCAACGCATGACCTAGCGAGAAAGACTGAACGACATGACACGAGAAGAAGCCTACGCACGGTGCCCCTCGGATTCCTATGTGGAATTTTATGGCGGCCAATGGCTGGTCGTCCCGCTTGCACCCGTCCAGCAGCCTGCCTTCTTCACGTGTCTGCCTGGCGAACGCCGCAGCACCCGTCGGTGATCGCAGGCGCAGGCAGCTAGACCTCCGCCACCGGAGCCGCGAACTGGGCCGCATACAGTGCCGCATACGCCCCGCCCGCGGCCAGCAGCTCCGCATGGTTCCCCTGCTCCACGATCTTCCCGGCCTCCATCACCAGGATGAGGTCGGCGTCGCGGATCGTGGAGAGCCGGTGCGCGATCACGAAGCTCGTCCGGTCCGAGCGCAGCGCACTCATGGCCTTCTGCACCAGCACCTCGGTGCGGGTGTCCACGGAGCTCGTCGCCTCGTCCAGGATCAGCACGGACGGCCGGGCCAGGAACGCCCGGGCGATGGTCAGCAGCTGCTTCTCGCCCGCGGAGACGTTGCCGCCCTCATCCTCCAGCACGGTGTCGTAGCCCTCCGGCAGGGACCGCACGAACCGGTCCACGTACGTCGCCCGGGCGGCCTCCAGGATCTCGTCCTCCGAAGCGCCGGGCCGGCCGTAGGCGATGTTGTCCCGGATGGTGCCGCCGAACAGCCAGGTGTCCTGCAGCACCATGCCCATCCGCGAGCGCAGCCCGTCGCGGGTCATCGCGGTGACGTCCACGCCGTCGAGCGTGATCCGCCCGGCGTCGAGCTCGTAGAAGCGCATCATCAGGTTCACCAGGGTGGTCTTTCCCGCCCCCGTCGGCCCGACAATCGCCACCGTTTGCCCCGGCTCGGCCACCAGGCTCAGGTCCGCAATCAGCGGCTTGTCCGGCGAGTAGGAGAACGAGACGTTCTCGAACACCAGCCGGCCCCGGCCGCCGTCGGGCGCCTCGCCGGGAACAGGGTCAGCCGACTGCTCGTCGGTGTCCAGCAGCTCGAACACCCGCTCGGCCGAGGCCACGCCGGACTGCAGCAGGTTCGCCATGGAGCCCAGCTGGGCCAGCGGCTGGGTGAACTGCCGGGAGTACTGGATAAACGCCTGCACGTCGCCCAGCTGCATCGCCCCGGAGGCCACCTGCAGGCCGCCCACCACGGCGATCCCCACGTAGACCAGGTTCCCGATGAACGTCATGGCCGGCATGATCAGCCCGGAAATGAACTGCGCGCCGAAGCTGGCCTGGTACAGCTCCACGTTCTTCTGCCGGAACCGCTCCTCCACCTCGCGCTGCCGGCCGAACACCTTCACCAGCGCGTGCCCGGTGTACGTCTCCTCGATCTGCCCGTTCAGCTCGCCGGTGTGCCTCCACTGCGCCACGAACAGCTTCTGCGAGCGCTTGGCGATCACCGCCGTCGTCACCAGCGTCAGCGGAATGGTCACGAGCGCAATGATCGCCAGCGTCGGCGAAAGCAGGAGCATCATCACCAGCACCCCCACGACGGTCAGCAGCGAGGTCACGGCCTGGCTGATGGACTGCTGCAGGCTCTGAGAGATGTTGTCGACGTCGTTGGTCACCCGGCTGAGCAACTCGCCGCGCTGCACGGTATCGAAGTAGCGCAGCGGCAGCCGGTTGATCTTCGCCTCGATCCGCTCCCTCAGCCGGAACACGGTGCGCTGCACGACGCCGTTGAGGATGTAGGCCTGCATCCAGCCGAATGCCGAGGCCAGCACGTACAGCACCAGCGCCCACAGCAGCACGGTGGCCAGCGCGGCGAAGTCGATCCCGGTGCCGGGCGTCAGCGTCATGGCGCTGAGCATGTCCGCCTGCTGGTCCTCCCCCGCCGCGCGGAGCTGCGCGATCACCTGCTCCTCGCTCATCCCGGCCGGGAGCTGCTTGGACACGACGCCGGCGAAGATCAGGTTGGTGCCCTCGCCCAGCAGCCGGGGCCCGATCACCGAGAACGTCACGCTCACGACGGCGAGCATCAGGACCAGCACCAGCCACAGCCGCTCGGGCCGCAGCTCCCCCAGCAGCCGCCGGGCGGACGGCCCGAAGTTCATCGCCTTCTCCGCCGGAATGTTCATCCCGGCAAACGGGCCGCCGCGGCCGGGACCTCCCGCCGGGCGGGGAATCCGCATGGGGGTTTGCGCGGCGGCAGGTGCCCCGGCGCCCGTCGAGGCAGCGGTGGCGGCGGCCGGAGTCGGCGCCTTGTCGGTCCGGCTCATGCCGCCTCCTCCGCTGCGAGCTGGGAGTTCACAATCTCCTGGTACGTCTCCGAGGTCTCCAGCAGCTCTTCGTGCGTGCCGTGCGCGACGATCCGGCCGTCGTCGAGCACCAGGATCTGGTCCGCGTCCACAATGCTGGAGACCCGCTGGGCGATGATCACCAGCGTGGCCCGGGCCGTGTTCTTCTTGAGCGCCTGCCGCAGCCGGGCGTCCGTGGTGGTGTCCAGCGAGGAGAAGGAATCGTCAAAAATGTAGAGCTCCGGCCGTTTCACGAGGGCCCGGGCGATCGCGAGCCGCTGCCGCTGCCCGCCGGAGACATTGGTGCCGCCCTGCGAGACCGACGCGTCCAGGCCTCCCTCCATCTCCCGGACGAAGTCCTCAGCCTGCGCAATGCCGAGGGCCTGCCAGAGCTCGTCCTCGGTGGCGTCGGGTTTGCCGTAGAGCAGGTTGCTGCGCACCGTGCCGGAGAACAGGTAGGGCTTCTGCGGGACCAAGCCGATGTGCCCCCAGAGCAGGTCCGGGTGGAGTTCGCGGACATCCACGCCGTCGATCAGCACCGCGCCGGACGTCGCGTCGAAGAGTCGCGGCATCAAGTTCACCAGAGTGGTCTTGCCGGAGCCGGTGGCACCGATGATCGCCGTCGTCTGCCCCGCGCGGGCGGTAAAACTGACGTCCTGGAGCACCGGCTGCTCGGCGCCCGGGTAGGCGAACCCGACGTCGCGCATCTCCAGTTCACCGCGTGCCGCCCGGCCGGCCGCGCGCGGGACCGGGTGCAGCGGCGGCCGGACGCTGGATTCGGTCCCGAGGACCTCGCCGATCCGGTCCGCCGAGACGGAGGCGCGCGGGATCATGATCGCCATGAAGGTGGCCATCATGACGGACATCAGGATCTGCATGAGGTAGCTCAAGAACGCGATCATGGTGCCCACCTGCATGGAGCCGTCCTCGATCCGGAACGCGCCAAACCAGATCACGGCCGTACTGGAGACGTTGAGCACCAGCATCACGGTGGGGAATGCGAGCGCCATGAGCCGGCCGGCCCGCAGCGCGGTGTCCGTGACGTCCTCGTTGGCGCGGGTGAAGCGGGCCGTTTCGACGTCCTCCCTAACGAAGGCCCGCACCACGCGGATGCCGGTGAGCTGTTCGCGCAGCACCCGGTTGACGGTGTCGATCCGGGCCTGCATGAGCCGGAACAGCGGCACCATCCGGATAATGATCGACCCCACCGCGGCCAGGAGCACGGGCACGCTGACGGCGATCAGCCAGGACAGCTGCAGGTCCTGCCGCATGGCCATGATCACCCCGCCGATGCAGAGCATGGGCGCCGTGACCATCAGCGTGGCGGACATCAGGACCAGCTGCTGGACCTGCTGGACATCGTTGGTGGAGCGGGTGATGAGGCTGGGCGGGCCGAACCGGGTGACTTCCTGCTCGGAAAACGCGGCCACGCGGCTGAAGATGGCACCCCGGATGTCCCGGCCCAGGGCCATCGCGGCCTTCGCGCCGAAGTACACGGCGGCGATGGTGCAGGCGATCTGCAGCAGGGTGACCATCAGCATCACGCCGCCGATGCGCAGGATGTAGTCCGTGTCCCCCCTCGCCACGCCCTGGTCAATGATGTCCGCGTTCAGGGTGGGCAGGTAGAGCGAGGCGATGGACGCCGCCAGCTGGAAAACGACGACGGCGAACAGCAGCCGCCGCTGCGGCCGCAGGTATTCGACGAGCAGTTTCCAGAGCATCCGGTCTCCACTTCACTGGCCTCTTAAAGCACTGTGATTCGGAGGTCAGTTTACGTCCGAAGGCAGGGAAGTGTGTGTGTTTCTGGGGGACAGCACTGAGGAACAAAGGACAGTTACATGACCAAGCATCGACTCATCAGAACAGGAGAGGCGATAGTCGTGACGTCAGTTCACGGGCCGCATCCGCGTGCTCGGAGATTGTGGTGAACCGTTCTGCGGGGCCGGTGAGACATAGTGCACCGCCGGCTGACCCATCGGGCAGCCGCACCGCAAGTGCCAAGCTGGCGGATCCTGATTCAAATTCATTGATTTCCGAGGCCTGGCCTGTGAGCCTTATTTCCGCGAGTTGCTCTTCCAGCCGGCCACTGTCAGTAATGGTGTTCTCCGTCAACTTCACCAAGTGACCGCCCGGAAGCGGGAAGACCGAATCGCCAAGTTCAGCGAGCATCAGTTTCCCCGCGGCGGAGGTGTGCGGATATCGAAGCAGCTCGAATACCGAGTGGAGCGGATAATCTGGATCTTCATCGGCGATCCTGAGGGAAGCGCTCCTGAACATAAAGAGGTGCACCGCGAAACGGTTTCCCCGCCGGAACTCTTCTATGACGGTGCGGGCGGCGGTGGGAACACTTGGCGGGGACGCAGCCGTCACCAGGCCTGAAATCGCGTGTCCGAGAGCGAATCCGCGGAGATCAGATGTGCGGACCAGATATTCGTCCCCGACTAGCGCATTCAAGAGCCTGTAGGCGGTCGCCGGAGGCATGCGCAGGGCGTCGGTGATCTCTTTCGCCGTTGTCCCCGTGCCGAAGCGTGCCACGATTTCCAGGATCCTGAGCGAGTTTGACGCTGAGCCGGAACCGGAGTGTTTTGGCCTGTAGTTCATTTGATCGGCCCGCCATGAAACAGGTCTGATTCCCTGGTCTCATCGTAGATGCCCACCGACGCCAGGCGCATGGGTAACCGGCGGTGAAGGTACATGGCGTAAATGACGCTGGCGAGCAGGACACCGCCATAGATGAGGGTCTGCAGGTTACCTGTTCCAATTGATGTTGTCGCAGCCGTCCAGAGCACCGCACCGAGAACCAGGGAGGTTGCTGCTCCAAGTGCCCAGCTGGCGTACGTGTTCTCCCCGATCCTGCGCAGGAAGAAAGGCAGGGACGCGCTGGCAAGGACATAGGACCCGAGGTATCCGTAGGCGCCCAGCGTGAAGAGGTTGGCGAGACCCTGCTCAGGACTTGCTCCGGAGATGACAATCGCGATGGGAACTATGGCAACAACCGGCATGACGGCCAGGATCGCCGTTGAGGGTGTCCGAAAGGCGGGATGTGTCCGGCCGACTGCCCGTGGGGCAACGCCTTCCCTGCCCATACAGAAGAAAATCCGGGCCAGGGCGTTGACAGATGCGATGGCGCACGCAAACCACGATGCGGCGATTCCCAGGTCAAGGACTGCAGCGAACACCGGGGAAGTCTGGGAAAACAGGTCAGACAACGGTGTGGAACTGGCTGTTATGTCTGACGATGCATCTCTGAGGGCCACGTCCTGGGCGGTCGCGGCGAGGAGATAGAGCACGCCCGCCAAGATGGGGGTCCACGTAATGGCCCGTGGCACGCTGACGAAGGGTTTCTGCGCCTCCCCTCCTAGCGTGGTTGGGCTTTCGAAGCCAACAAATGCACTGATGGCCACCACGATTGCGATCGATAACGAATCAAAGTGTCCGTTCCACGCAAACACAGTCCCGAGATTGACCTTCGGCTCGTTGAAGGCGAAATAGACCACCATGAGGACGGCGAGGATTCCAATTGAAATGGATTCCATTAACAGCGTGGACCACGCGGATAACTGGATCCCCCTGACCATGAGGAAACAGGCGGTGCCTGCGGCGGCAAGAATGACCAGCACCGTGACAACCTTGGCATCTGCCACGGGGATGCCCAGGTTGATGAACAGCTCAACGACATACGTACCAACAGCCAGCAGACTGGCCATGGCCACGAGTCCGTACCCGAAGATGGCCGACCAGCCGGCGGTAATTGCCGTCCGTTGACCAAGCCCCTTGGCTGTGTAGCTGTAGAGCCCGCTGACGGCAGCCATGCGCTTTGCCATCGGTCTCAGGCATAAGGCAACCAGGATCATGACTGCCATGGCTACGCCGAATGTCAGCACAAGGTTCGGTCCGTCGGATCCAAAGACAAGACCCGGAAAGATAAGGGCCGGAATGACGGTCATGGCACCCGCGGGTGCCACGTTGGCTACTGACTGCGCGAAGACCGGCAGGAAGGAAAGCTTCCGGCGCCTCAGGCCCTCCACCGGAGAGCGTGGCGAGATGAAGCGATCACCGCGGGCAGACACTGGGACCAACTTTCCCTCCGGCGTGCAGGCTCGTCTTTGATTTCGCGTGACACAAGTCACCTGCCAGAGGTGCAAAACATTAGCATTCCCGGACCTCGATGACGGGCGCAAACGCGTTTGTGAATGTTTCCGGCAGGTTAACTCCAGTGGGAAAAATCGACCTGAATTTTCCCATGCCGCGCCACTTCCCAGCCTGCCCCCGAATGTTTCCAACATGTTAACTGCGATGGGAAAATGCCGCCGCGAATTTCTCACGCAAATATTCATCAAAGGCTCGCCCCGGGCGACTTGCATGACGTAGCTTTTCGTACACAGACCGAATACAAGTGACCGGCATCACGCCAGCAGTGCTCGGAGTAGAGCTCGGCTGACACTCCTGAAATTGAGGATGTCGATTGCAAGTGATCCCCGCTCTGGCCTCAACCGGGCTCGCGGGTGATCTTTAGCGCAGCAGCGTATGCGCAAGGGGATAACAGTTCTGACCACGCCACGGCTGAAAAGTTCTGCTATTCCGCGGATTTTGTGTCTATTTATTCCGCAATGGGAATTCCACCGGCATCAGCCAGGGAAACCACGCCGTCCGCTAGCCAATGAGCCCTCATCTTGAAATAGAACCAAGGAGAAAACCATGACTCTCAACACTGAAATCCACACCGAGGTAGGGGTCGCACACCCCCTCGATCCGCTCTCCCGTGAGGAGATTTC
>NZ_JAVDVQ010000052.1:0-6932 GCF_031456935.1 Arthrobacter ginsengisoli
GTCCTGGTCCGCAAGGCCTACGGCGGCGGCTACCTGGCCATGTCCGGTGCGCCGATGAACCCGGACGCGGTGATTGCGCTGCCGACCGCCCGCCCGGCGCTGATGGGCCCGGACGCGGCCGTGAACGGCATCTACTACAACCAGATCCACGAAATCGAGGACCCGGCCGAGCGCCGCGCGTTCATCCTGGAAAAGCACGCCGAGTACGCCGAAGGCATCGACGTGTTCAAGATCGCCAACGCGAACGCCGTCGAGGCCGTCGTGCCCGCCAACGACCTCCGCGCCGACCTGACCCGCCGGCTGGGCCTGTACTCCAAACGCAAAATGATCCCCGTGCAGCGCCGCCAAGCCGTCACCCCGGTCTAAGGCGGGCGGACCATGCTCAAGGTAGTTGCCGTCATCAAGGCCAAACCGGAACTGACCCGGGAGGAATTCCTGCACTTCTGGAACGTGGAGCACCCCTCCTACGTGCGCCGGCTTCCGGGAATCCTCCGGTACCGGCAGAACCCTGCGATCGAACACCGGAAGCCCTGGCCGTACAGCGGTATGGCCGAACTGTGGTTCTCCTCCGTGGCGGACGTCAAAGCCGCCTACGCCGGCCCAGAAGCCAGGGAACTGTTCGACCATGAGCACCACTTCCTGGAAAGTGTGGAGTGGTTCCTGGCCGAGGAAGTCGACGTTCCCCTCGCCGACGTTCCCCTGCCCGACGCGCCCTCGACAGCAGGGGAGTGAACGTGCCGAAACGCATCACCTACCTGGAGAAACGGGACGGTCTGACCCGCGAAGCGTTCCGCGCCCACTGGTCCACCACGCACGCGGAGATCGCCCGCGGGCTGCCCGGCGTCACGGACTACCGGCAAAACCATCTGCTGGATTCCGTGCCAGGACTCGGGGCAGGGCTGTACCGCGTGGACGGCATCGTTGAACTGTGGTTCGCTGATGACAACGTGGTGCGGGCCGGCTTCGAATCGGCGGTGGCTGACCGGCTGATCGTGGACGAGCAACAGTTCCTCAGCGGTCTCACCGGCGGTCCGGTGAACGCGGGCGCGGCGCATGCTCCGTGGCCGTTCAAGCTCTGGGTGCTGGCCCGCTGGCGCGATGACGCTGATGCCGACGTTGGGGCGATTGACCGCTGGGCCAGTCAGCTGAACGGAACGTTCGACGGCGCCCTCGGCCGGGGCGTGAACGTGCTGGTTCCGGGGGCGGAACTGTTGGTCCGCGAGGCACTGCGCCGCGAAGAACAGATTCCGCACGTTGCCGTCTCCATCGGTTTCGCCGACGAAGCGGCTGCCCGTAACGCCGCCGGCGCGCTGACGGATCATCTGGACGGTGTCCGGGACGTCCTGACCCGCATCCATGCCGGCGTCGCCGAGGAACTTGTCATTATCTGATGGGCCGTCGCAGTCACGGTGTCAGACGGCGGCCGAAGGAGGGGAATCCGGAATGACGCCAGTCGGCGGTGTGGTCCGATTCGTTTTGCTCGGTGCGGCGTGGGGTTCCAGCTTCCTGATGATGAAACTCGCGGTGCAGGGGCTTTCCCCGGGCCAGGTGGTCCTCGGACGGCTGGTCCTCGGCGCGCTGGCTCTGAGCCTGCTGCTGCTCGTGACCCGGCGTCGCTGGCCGCGGCAACGCCGGCTGTGGGCGCACCTGGCGGTGACCGCCGCCGTCGGCTGCGTCCTGCCGTTCCTGCTGTTCGCGTGGGCGGCCGAGCGCATCCCGAGCGGACTATCCAGCGTGCTGAATTCCGCCACGCCTTTGGCCACCGCGGCGGTCACCGCGGTGGCGCTGCGGCAGGAAAAAATCACAGCGCGTAAGACCGTTGGCCTCGTGACCGGCGCTGCCGGAATCCTTGTGGTGCTCTCGCCGTGGCGGTTCTACACGGCGGACGCCGTCGACCTGTGGGGCCAGTTGGCGTGCCTCGCGGCTGTGCTGTGCTTCGGCGTCGTTTTTTCCTATACAAAGAAATACGTGTCACCGTACACGGCTGACCCGATCGGCATTCCGGCGGTTCAAATGGTCACGGCATCACTGACGATGCTGGTCCTGGCGCCGTTCCTGGCCAGCGGGGAAATCTCGCTGACGGCGCCGGTGGTGCTCGGCATGGCGCTGCTCGGCATCGTCAGCACGGGCCTGGCGTATGTCTGGAACTTCCGCATCATCGCCGAGTGGGGTGCCACCGCGGCGTCGACCGTCGCCTACATCACCCCGCTCGTCGGGGTAGCGCTTGGCGCACTGGTACTCCAGGAGGAAGTCAGCTGGAACCAGATCGTGGGTGCGGCGGTCGTCATCGGCGGGATCGTCCTGGCCCAGTCCGGCCCGAAGGCGCCGGAGAAAGCCCCGAACGGACAGTTCGAGGAAGCGGCATGAGCACGCACCTGGAAGGGAGCCCACCCCTCGATGGTGGCGACGTCAGGAACTTTGAGCACATCAGGAATCTCAAGTCCGACTACTTTCGTCACCTTGATGCCAAGCGGTGGTCGAGCCTCCACGCCCTCTTCACCGCCGACGCGACATTCGGCGGCTTTCCCTTCGCCGCAGACGACGCCGACGGGTTCATCGCCGGCGTGTCGGGCTTCCTCGAGGGGGTCGAGTCGGTGCACCAGGGTTTTATGCCGCGCCTGGCCGCCACGGGCGACGGCAGCATCCGCGGAATCTGGTCGATGCATGACTATCTGGTCTGGGCCCGCGACAGCAGGCACTACCGGGGTGCCACAATCCCCGGACTCTACGGAATCCGGGGATACGGCCTGTACGAAGAGGAATACCGCCGGTGCGACGGGCACTGGCGGATTGCTGCCATGCGGCTGGTGCGGACCAGGATTGACCTCCTGGTGGGCCAACCCTTGCAGCTCGCCGGCCAGGAGTTCGGCGCACCGGACCCCGATTGGATCAACTGATTCGAGGCAGCCGGAACCAGCAAATGACTCCTGCCTTACGCCTGCGCCTCCGTGACCAGGCCCGGGACGCCGGCATGGATACCGGACGTGGCCAGGTACCGGATGTGCGCGGCCGTCTCGCTCAGGGCCAGCCGGAACTGAAGCGCTCCGAGCGAATCCCAGCCGCGGGACCAGGTGAGGTGGCGGGCCACCTCGTGGACGGTGGACGCACCCGAGTCCAGGACCTCCAGGACCTCGCGGGAACGCTCCGCAATATGCTCTTCGAGAACCCGGGCCCGGTGGCCCACGCCGCGGAAACGGTATTCGTGCGCGGGGCAGACCTCATAGTGGTCGTTGCCCGCGATCCGCTGCAGTGACTCGATGTTGTGCCGCAGCGGATCGGTGTCCCCGCGGATCTCCAGGGACACGTTGGGGGAGATTCGGGGGAGGACATGGTCACCGGACAGCACCAGTTCGCCGGCGTCGTCCCACAGGCAGATATGGCCCGGCGTGTGCCCGGGAGTTTCCATGATGCGCCAGTTGCGCCCGGCCACGGCCAGGGAGTCCCCGTCGGCCAGGCGCCTGTCGGGGTCGGCCAGGCGCCGCATGTCGTGGAGTCCCTCCGGGCTCATGGCCGCCTCGGCGACGCGGCCCTCGGGGACGCCCCAGGTCCGCATGCGCGCGCAGTCCAGGGCGGATTCCTCGTGCGCGTCCTCGAAGGCCGAGATATGCCGGCGTTCCTGCCGGCCCAGGGCGATCCACGCCCCGGAGCCTCGGGCAAGTCGCGAGGCCATGCCGAGGTGGTCCGTGTGGAAATGCGTGGCGACGATCCCGCTGATCTCCGCGGGGCCGACGTCGAGGCGGGCCAAAGCGGCCAGCAGCTGGGCATGTCCCTCGTCGCTGTCGAAGCCGGGGTCCACCACCACGCATTCGTCGCCGTCGAGCAGCACGTAACTCAGGGTGTAGCGCATCGGATTGCCGGGGAAGACCACCGGGACGCTGGTGACGCCGGGCGCGACCTGCTCCACCGGCGGGTGCACGCGGTGCTGCCAGGCCTCCCGCTGGGCGGTCCCGGTGATGGTGATGCCCTCAGTCAGCATGGTTGTTGAACAGTGAGAAGAGCCGGGTTGCTCCGCCGTCGATCAGGAGGTCAGCGCCGTTGATGTTGCGGGCTTCATCAGTGAGCAGGAACGCGATCATGGCGCCGATCTCGGCGGGTTCAATGATGGTCTGGGTGGGGACGCGGCGCCGGACCTGGTCGCGGACCTCCTGGATCACCATCGGGGTGTCCACCACGCCGGGGCAGATGGAGTTGATGGTGATCCCGGTGCCCCAGAAGTCCTCCAGCAGGGACCGGGTGAGGTTGGTCAGGCCGGCCTTGGACGCGGCGTAGCTCGGGTAAGGGTAGCCGGTGATTCCGGCGATCGAGGCGATGTTGACGATCCTTCCCCAGCCGGCTTCGATCATCCCGGGTGAGAACGCCTTGATCAGGTTGAACGGACCCACCAGGTTGACGTCCAGCGCGCGGCGGAAGGACTCAGCGGTGCTGTCGGCGAGGTACTTGCGGTCCAGGATGCCGGCCGCGTTGACCAGCGCGTGCACCGGCCCCACCGCTGCCGTGACTTCGGCAAGCAGCGTCCCGACGGCGGCCTCATCGGCCACGTCCGCGGCAAACGCTGCGGCCTTGCCGCCTGCGTCGCGGATGGTCTGCGCAGCCGCCTCGCTGCTGGCAGCGTCCAGGTCGACGCAGATGATGGTGTGGCCGGACTCGGAGAGGCGCGCGTTGATGCCGCGGCACATACCGCCGCCCGCTCCGGTCACCAGGACGTTGAGGGAAGTGCTCATAGGTTGCTGTCTCCTTCAGGAGTTCGAGTCGGAGCGGCCCGTCGTTGGGCTGCCCGGGTCAGGCGCCGCTTGCTGCCAGCGACGGATAGTCGGTGTATCCCTCGGGGCCGCCGCCATAGATGCCTGCGGGGCGCAAGGGTTCCAGCGGCGCCCGGGTGAGGAAGCGGTGCGGGAGGTCGGGATTGGCGATGAACAGCCTGCCGAAACCCACCAGGTCGGCTGTCCCGTCGGCGAGCAGCTGCTCGGCTGAAGCCTGGTCATGTCCGCCGGTGACGATCACGACGCCGTCGAACAACTCCGCGAGTTCGGCGGTGGGGATGGACGCGGCCGGCCGGTCCACGGTGGTGGAGCCGGCGATCTCCGGCTCCACCAGGTGGAGATAGGCGATTCCGGCGTCGCTGAGCTGGCGTACCACCGCTGAGTAGAGGGAGCGTTTGTCCGAATCGTGGGCGTCCATCCACTCCGACGACGGCGACAGGCGGACGCCGATGCGTTCCATCGGGAGGTGGCGGGCCACTTCGGTGATCACTTCGCGCAGGAACCGGGTGCGGTTTTCGAGGGAACCGCCGTAGATATCCGTCCGGTGGTTGGACCCGTCATTGAGGAACTGATCGATCAGGTAGCCGTTGGCGGCGTGCAGCTCGACGCCGTCGAATCCCGCGCGGACCGCGTTCCGTGCCGCGGTTCCGTACGCCTGGACGATGCCGGCGATCTCTGTCGTCGTCAGTTCCCGGGGCACCTCATACGGAATCCGGCCGCTAGCGCTGCGGTACTGGTATCCCGTGATAGCGATCGGGGACGGTGCCTTCGGAGCCAGGCCGTCCGGCTGGACGCTGGAATGCGACTGCCTGCCCACATGCCACAGCTGGGCATAGACGACGGCGCCCTCCCGTTTCGCCGCTTCGACCACCGGCTGCCAGGCGGCCACCTGCTCGGGGGAGTAAATCCCGGGAACCCGGGCGTAGGCTGAGGCCTGGGGCGTGATGACTGCACCCTCGCTGATCACCAGGCCGGCACCGGCGCGCTGCCGGTAGTAGTCCTCCATCAGGGGCGTGGGCACGCCGTCATCGTTGGCGCGGCTGCGCGTCAGCGGTGGCAGCACGATGCGGTTCCGGAGACGCTGGCCTCCGACGGCGGCAGTGTCGAACAGGCTGCGCTGGTGGTCCACGGCGGTCTCCTACTAGCTAACGAGCGTTTGTACGGCTACCGTTGAGTTTTCCGGAAGTTTTGGATGATGTCAATACTCCACCTCCAAAGCGGACGCTTGTTAGGATGAACTGAACCATGACTTACACGACAGAACACAGGGGGAGGTCGAGATGACCGTACGAGTGGAGCGGAACACGGCCCAGACCATCAGGGAAGAGGCCGCCAGGCTTTTCTTCGAACGTGGGTACGATGCCACCACCCTGCGGCAGGTCGCCTCGGCGGCAGGACTCAAAGTCGGCAGCCTGTACAACCACATCGACAGCAAGGAAGACCTCCTGCTGCAAATCATGGGCGGCATCATCGACGACCTGCTCGAGCGCGTCCGGAAAGCCGTTGCCGACGCCGACGGCGGCGACAGCGTGGACCTGCTGCAGGCCGCGCTGGCCGAGCACATCACCTTCCACGCGGAGCGGGCCCAGGAAGTCTTCATCGGCAACGCCGAGCTGCGCTCGCTGCCCCAGGGTGCGCGTGATGTGGTCATCAAAAAGCGGACCGACTACGAAACGTTCCTTGAGGACCTGGTAACTGCGGCAGGCAAAGCCGGGCTCGCCGACGTCATCGACGCCAAATTCCACGTCTACAGTTTCGTCGCCCAGGCCACGCACATCGCAGGCTGGTTCAAGCACGGCGGCCGGTTCTCGCTCGAGGAGATCGTCCGGATCTACACCCGGTTCGCGCTGCGGGAACTCAACGTCGCAGACGCTGACGAACGGGTCGGGCGGGTTGTCCTGCCCAGTTCGGCCAAGTAGCCCGGCCGGCAGGCCCCTTCGGCGATTTGGCGCAGCGGCGCGAATCGGCGGCACCACCTGACGTAAAACGGAGCGCGAATACCCGAACAACCGCACATACAAGGAGCGCCCGGCTGGTGGATCCAGCCGGGCGTTTCTGTGTTGGTGGGGTGGTGGGGGTTAGTGGTCTTCGTGGAGGGATGTTTTGAAGCGTTCGGGGAGGGTGAGGGTGGCGGTGATGGAGATTGCGACGAGGCTGAGGGCGATCGTGGTG
>NZ_JAVDVQ010000053.1:0-6331 GCF_031456935.1 Arthrobacter ginsengisoli
GACTTCCGGCGCCGGCGCGGGTGCGGCGATCGTAGCTTCAGTCATGATGAGCCTCCAGGAATAAGAATTGTTGTCCTCTACTAGTATACGAACAAGCGTTCGCTAGTCTAGTCTTAGGGCAGGTGGACTTACGATTCCCCCAAGGCATCCGTCCTCATTGACCCCGAACAGGAGAACCATGCACGGCAACGACGCCCGGCCAGCCAGCACCACCCTGCCGCTTCCCAAGGGACGCCCCGACCACTACTGGGAAGACCTGGTGGCAGGCGATGTGATCCGAACAGCGGGCATGACCATCACTGATGCGCACCTGGTCCAGTGGGCCGGGCTCACTGGCGACCTCGTCTCGCTGCATCTGGATGAGACGTACGCGGCCACGACGCCGTTCGGCCAGCGCATCGCCCACGGCCCCCTGACCATGTCACTGGGGTTGGGACTGATGACCCAGACCGGCTACTTCAGCAACGTGGTGGCCTGGCTCGGGCTGGATGAGGTCCGCGCCCTGGCCCCCGTGTTCATCGGCGACACCATCCACGTCAGCGCCACCGTGGAGCTGGCCCGTGAGACCAGGAAGCCGGACCAGGGGATCTGGAAGATCAACTACTCAGTGCTGAAGCAGGATGACTCCACCGTCATGACGTTCAGCAGCAGCTTCATCATGAAAAGGAAGTAGGCCATGACAATCCAGGACAATTTCCGCCCGGCCCCGCCGGCCGAGATCTCCGAGCCCGCCGAATTTGCAGCGCTGCGGAGCCGCGTCCGGGCCATGCTTGCCGAGCATGTCACCCCGGAACGGCTCAATAAGTTCGACGAGGCGGAGGAGTACGACGTCGAGCTCTTCCACGAGATTGCCGCCGCCGGCCTGGTGAAGCTCGACGGCGAACTGCACGGACCCGGGCCGGGGCACCAGGCGCAGGCCGTCGTCCTCGAGGAACTCGGAGCCGGACCAACCTCCGTGGGAGTCAGCATGGTGGTCCAGTACATGGGCGTCCAGCTGCTGCACAGCTACGGCAACCACCAGCAGCAGGAGGAGTTCCTGGCACCGTTGCACGCCGGGAAAGCCAAGATGTCCTTCGGACTGAGCGAACCCGACGGCGGCACCGACGTCGCCCGCGCCATGAAGACCCGCGCCGTCCGCCGGGAGGACGGAAGCTACTCCCTCTCCGGACAGAAGAAATGGATCGGCGGTGCCATGGATGCGGATTACCTCATCATCCTGGCCCGGACCAGCGAAACGGCACGCTCCGCGATCGACGGCATCACCATGTTCCTCGTCCCGCGTTCCACCCCGGGGATCCGGACGGAAGTCATCGACACCGTGGGCATCCGGGGCCTGGCGCAGTGCGACGTCTACCTCGACGACGTCCGCGTCCCGGCTGCGAACATCCTGGGCGAAATCGACAAGGGCTTCCGGCAGGTTCTCGATACGCTCAACGGCGAGCGCCTCAACGGCGCCGCCGTGGCCCTGGGAATTGCCCGCGGAGCCATGGAAACGGCCATCGGCTGGGCCCGCGAGCGGGAGGCGTTCGGCCGCCCGGTGGGCTCCTTCCAGGGCCTCCAGCACAGCCTGGTGGATGCCAGCGTCAAGATCGAATCGGCCCGGCTGCTGCTGCGGCAGGCAGCGGAAGCGTCCGACTCCGGCCCGGGCACGAATGAGACCTGGTCCGCGCTGGCGAAGCTTGCCGCCTCGGACGCTGCGACCACCACCACCGACGTCGGGATGCGCGTTATGGCCGGCTGGGGGTTTTTCCGCGGGCTGCCGATGCAGCGCTACTTCCGTGATGCCCGGCTCTACACCTTCGCGCCGCTGACAGACGAGATGACCCGCAACTACATCGGCGAGAAGCATCTGGGACTCCCCCGGTCCTTCTAAAGCACGCGGCGCACACACAGAAAGGGGCGGCTGCCTTCCGGCAGCCGCCCCTTTCCTTGCGGTTGTGTCTGAAAGACCTAGGACCTGTAGTCGATTTCGAGGTCCACGATGTCCTGGTCGTGCAGGTTGACGACGATGTTGTCCGGCGTCCGGGTGGTCATCCAGATCAGTTCCTCGGTCTTGCTGGCATTGCCTTCGATGTGCGGCATGAACGGCGGCACGAAGACGAAGTCACCCTCATTGAGGTAGACGATCTGGCTGTAGCCCTCGCCGTAGCGGATGAAGCCCCGGCCCTTGAACACATAGCCCCCCGTGTTGGCCTCGCCGTGGTGGTGCGCATCCGAGATCTCGCCGGGACCGGTGTAGACCTTGCCGAACCAGAGGCGCTCAACCGGGCTGTTTTCCTTACTGACGCCGGAGATACGGCGGGCATTCAGCGTCTGGCCGGGTGCGGACGCCAGTTCGTCGGCCCGGTTCACCCGGAACAGGTCCACGTTGCGGTTGATGTCAAAGGCCACTTCAGTCATGGCAGATCCTCCTGAGGTTTTTGAGTTGCCGCCGGTTTCGTCGTCGCAGCCGGGGCCCGACTTCAGTATGTTGCCTCCGCATCCCGGAGTCAAGACGTACGCTTGTTCGTTGAGCTTCCACGGTCCCGCCGGGAGCAACATCCGACCGCCGCCCTTGACAGAAGGCGCCATAATGGGATTACCTAATGAACATTCGGTAAATAAAGCTGGAGGCAATGACGCATGGCTGGATCGACGGTTTCCGGTGACACCCACCCCATCCTTAAAGACGACTACGCCTCGGAGTGGATGGGCATTGAAGTAGTGGCGCTGGACGACGGACATGCCACGATCCGCATGGCGCTCCGGCAGGAAATGCTGAACGGATTCGGCATGGCCCACGGCGGAATGATCTTCGCCTTCGGCGACACAGCCTTCGCGCTGGCCTGCAACCAGACCACCCCGAGCCCGGCTGACGAGGGCAACATCACCGTGGCCTCCGGCGTCGACATCAACTTCCTCAAGCCCGCCTTCCGCGGCCAGATTCTGACCGCCGTCGCCAACCGCCGCGCCAGCACCGGACGCAGCGGCCTCTACGACGTCCAGATCTATGCCGCCGATCCCGGCACGGTCACTGAGACTCCGGCCTCCGCCGGCTCGGCGCCCGCAGCCACGCCTCCCGCCACCACGGTCCCGGGCGAACTCCCCACCGATATCCTCCCGGGCGAACTCGTCGCCGAGTTCCGCGGCCGCAGCCGCACCATCTCCAAGAAATAGAAACAGGGAACCCCAGATGACCCAAGAAACCGTCGCAACCACCAGTGACGCCGTCCTGGACCGCGAAGAAACCATCTCCCGCGACGAGCTCGAGGCATTGCAGCTCAGCCGCCTGCAGCACACCGTGGCCTACGCCTACGACCGCGTTCCCCTGTACAAGCGCAAGTTCGACGAGACCGGCGTCCACCCGACGGACCTGCGCGAGCTCTCCGACCTGGGCAAGTTCCCGTTCACCACGAAGGAGGACCTCCGCCTGGAGTACCCCTTCGGCATGTTCGCCGTGCCGCAGCACGAGGTGGCCCGCATCCACGCCAGCTCCGGCACGACCGGCCGCGCCACCGTCGTCGGCTACACCAAGAAGGACCTCGCCGACTGGGCCAAGCTCGTGGCACGCTCGCTGCGCGCCTCCGGCGTCCGCCCGGGCATGAAGGTCCACAACGCCTACGGCTACGGCCTGTTCACCGGCGGCATGGGTGCCCACGCCGGCGCCGAGGCCCTCGGCTGCACGGTCATCCCTATCTCGGGCGGCCAGACCGAACGCCAGATCACGCTCATCCAGGACTTCAAGCCGGACGCGATTCTGGCGACGCCGACCTACCTGCTGACCATTGCCGACGCGATGATGAAGCAGGGCATCGACCCGACCTCCACCTCGCTCAGGTACGCCGTGCTGGGTGCCGAGCCGTGGACCGAGGAAATGCGCCACGAGCTCGAAGTGATGATGAACATCAAGGCCTGTGACATCTACGGGCTCTCCGAGGTCATGGGGCCCGGCGTCGCCGGCGAGGCCGTGGAAACCCAGGACGGCAGCCACATCTGGGAGGACCACTTCCGCCCCGAAATCATCGACGCCTTCGACCCCTCCGTGGTACTGGGCGACGGCGAACCCGGCGAACTGGTCTTCACCTCGCTCACCAAGGAGGCGCTGCCGATCATCCGGTACCGCACCAAGGACCTCACCCGCCTGCTGCCCGGCACCGCCCGCCCGGCGCACCGCCGGATGGGCCGGATCACCGGCCGCAGCGACGACATGATCATCCTGCGCGGCGTGAACCTGTTCCCGTCGCAGATCGAGGAGATCGCCCTGCGCATCCCCGAGCTGAGCCCGCACTTCCAGCTCGAGCTCACCCGCCCCGAAGGCCAGCGGATGGACCAGCTGACCGTCAAGATCGAACGCCGCGAGTCCGTCACGGCAGAGGGCATCGCGTCGGCCGCCAAGGCCCTGCAGCAGCAGATCAAGATCCACGTCGGCTCCTCCTGCACGGTCAACGTCGTCGAGCCCGGCTCCCTGGAGCGGTCCAACGGCAAGCTCCGCCGGATCTACGACATGCGCCCCAAGGCCTGACCACCTCGTGTCCAGCCCGCCGGGCGGCCCATCCGGGCCCCGGCGGGCTGGCCCATCTCCAGACAGTGAGAACCAGCGACCATGCCCACCACAGCACCCAGCACCAAGCGCGGCCGTCCCGGCTATGACCAGCAGTCGGTGCTGCTGATCGCCGTCGACGTGTTCAACCGCCACGGCTACGACGCCACCTCCATGGGCATCCTCGCTGAAAACCTGGGCATCTCAAAGTCCGCGATTTACCACCATGTGCCGTCCAAGGGTGACCTCCTGAAACTCGCGCTGGACCACGCCCTGGGCGGCCTTGAAGCCATCCTGGAGCAGCCGCAGGCCAAGACCGGCACCGCCGAGGCCCGGCTCGAATTCGTCCTCCGCGAAACCATTTCCGTGCTGGTGGAACGGCTGCCCTATGTCACCCTGCTGCTGCGCCTGCGCGGCAACACCGAGATCGAACGCGACGCGATGGAACGCCGGCGCACCTTCGACCACAAGGTCGCGGCCCTGATTTCCGCCGCCCGCGACGAGGGCTCGCTCCGGCAGGACATCGACCCGCGCACCGTCACCCGGCTGCTCTTCGGCACGATCAACTCCATCGTCGAGTGGTACAAACCCGGCGGTTCCCTCTCCCCCGAGAAACTGGCCGACGACGTCATCACCATGGCCTTCAACGGCCTCCACGTCCCGCGCTAGGGCGGTCCCGCGCCTGCGCTGCGCCGCCGTTTGCGGCCGCGCAGAAGCCCATTGACGGCGCCCGGCGCCGAGGCCACGCTGGTGGGATGGCCACAAAATTATCCCAGCTGATCATGGGCACAATTCCCCAGCTGCGCTACGAGCCCACTGCCAAAAGGGTCCGTGCGAGTCTCGGCCGGGACACCGTCGTCGACACACTGCAGGCCTGCCTGGTGTGGGAACCGCGGCGGATCACCCCCATCTTTGCCGTGCCCGAGCAGGAACTGCACGCCGAGCTCACCGCACCGGCCCTGCCGGCGGCCCCGGTCGAGGAGCACCCGTTCGCGCTTCGGGAAGGCGCGGCCCCGACGACGCTCGACCCTCAAACGGCATTTGGCAGGCACACCATCGCCGGCGAGGAGCTCGACGTCGTGACGGCAACAACGACGGCGTCCCGCGCCGCTTTCCGGCCCGAGGACCCCGATTTGGCCGGCTATGTCGTGCTGAATTTCAACCCCTTCAACTGGCTCGAGGACGATGAGGAGATCATCGGCCATCCCCGGGACCCGTTCCACCGCGTGGACATCCGCGCTTCGTCCGTGGACGTGGAGGTGGCGCTCGACGGCGTGAGCCTGGCCCGCACGAACGGCGCACAGCTGCTCTACGAGACGCTGCTTCCCGTGCGGTACTACATCCCGCCCGCGGACGTGCGGCTGGACCTGCTGGAGGAGAGTCCGAAGCGGACCGTCTGCCCATACAAGGGCGAGGCCAGCTACTGGAGCTACCCGGGCTCCGGGAAAGGCCGGAACATCGCGTGGGGCTACGACCGGCGGTTCCTCGACGCCGCCCAGATCCACGGCCTCATCAGCTTCTTCAACGAGCGCGTCGACCTGACGGTGGGAGGTGTTCTGCAGCCCCGCCCCGTGTCGCCGTGGTCCCGCCCGGACGGTCCGAGTGGCCCGAGCGGTCCGGTGGCACCCTGAGGCCCTCGGCAGGCGTTTCGCTGACTAATAACGGCGCTAGCCAATATGTCCTTGTCGGACGCCCGTTCCGGGCTGAAAATGTGCCTGTGGTCGCCTGTCAACGCCGTGTCTCTATGGTTCTTTCAGGCCGTGCGCTAGCCGGACGCTGGGGATCACGTTGTGGGCCCTTCACTGTTTCTTT
>NZ_JAVDVQ010000054.1:0-5406 GCF_031456935.1 Arthrobacter ginsengisoli
TGTGTCTGTTGTTTGAGAACTCAATAGTGTGCCAAGTTTGTTGATACCAATTTATTGTAATGGATTGGTTGAATTGACTGGATTGCGCCACCCCGTGGTGTGGTCTGGTTTTTACAGCTGGTTTCAAATTTTGTGCAGCCGGCGCGTCCCGTTTTCCCGGGGGTGTTGGTTGTGTCTGTTTTACTTCAACGGAGAGTTTGATCCTGGCTCAGGATGAACGCTGGCGGCGTGCTTAACACATGCAAGTCGAACGATGACCCGGTGCTTGCACCGGTGATTAGTGGCGAACGGGTGAGTAACACGTGAGTAACCTGCCCTTAACTCTGGGATAAGCCTGGGAAACTGGGTCTAATACCGGATATGACTCCTCATCGCATGGTGGGGGGTGGAAAGCTTTATTGTGGTTTTGGATGGACTCGCGGCCTATCAGCTTGTTGGTGAGGTAATGGCTCACCAAGGCGACGACGGGTAGCCGGCCTGAGAGGGTGACCGGCCACACTGGGACTGAGACACGGCCCAGACTCCTACGGGAGGCAGCAGTGGGGAATATTGCACAATGGGCGAAAGCCTGATGCAGCGACGCCGCGTGAGGGATGACGGCCTTCGGGTTGTAAACCTCTTTCAGTAGGGAAGAAGCGAAAGTGACGGTACCTGCAGAAGAAGCGCCGGCTAACTACGTGCCAGCAGCCGCGGTAATACGTAGGGCGCAAGCGTTATCCGGAATTATTGGGCGTAAAGAGCTCGTAGGCGGTTTGTCGCGTCTGCCGTGAAAGTCCGGGGCTCAACTCCGGATCTGCGGTGGGTACGGGCAGACTAGAGTGATGTAGGGGAGACTGGAATTCCTGGTGTAGCGGTGAAATGCGCAGATATCAGGAGGAACACCGATGGCGAAGGCAGGTCTCTGGGCATTAACTGACGCTGAGGAGCGAAAGCATGGGGAGCGAACAGGATTAGATACCCTGGTAGTCCATGCCGTAAACGTTGGGCACTAGGTGTGGGGGACATTCCACGTTTTCCGCGCCGTAGCTAACGCATTAAGTGCCCCGCCTGGGGAGTACGGCCGCAAGGCTAAAACTCAAAGGAATTGACGGGGGCCCGCACAAGCGGCGGAGCATGCGGATTAATTCGATGCAACGCGAAGAACCTTACCAAGGCTTGACATGAACCGGAAACGCCTGGAAACAGGTGCCCCGCTTGCGGTCGGTTTACAGGTGGTGCATGGTTGTCGTCAGCTCGTGTCGTGAGATGTTGGGTTAAGTCCCGCAACGAGCGCAACCCTCGTTCTATGTTGCCAGCGCGTGATGGCGGGGACTCATAGGAGACTGCCGGGGTCAACTCGGAGGAAGGTGGGGACGACGTCAAATCATCATGCCCCTTATGTCTTGGGCTTCACGCATGCTACAATGGCCGGTACAAAGGGTTGCGATACTGTGAGGTGGAGCTAATCCCAAAAAGCCGGTCTCAGTTCGGATTGGGGTCTGCAACTCGACCCCATGAAGTCGGAGTCGCTAGTAATCGCAGATCAGCAACGCTGCGGTGAATACGTTCCCGGGCCTTGTACACACCGCCCGTCAAGTCACGAAAGTTGGTAACACCCGAAGCCGGTGGCCTAACCCCTTGTGGGAGGGAGCTGTCGAAGGTGGGACTGGCGATTGGGACTAAGTCGTAACAAGGTAGCCGTACCGGAAGGTGCGGCTGGATCACCTCCTTTCTAAGGAGCACCTACAGCCACCGTGCCTCATGTATGTGAGTGTGGCGGGGTTGTCAGGAGTAGGCCCGCTGCGCAGGCGATTGTTCTGCGGCGGGTGCTCACGGGTGGAATATCAACAAATAGGTGCCTGGCGGCACAGGCCGGCAGCAAGTACGGACGGGTTCCCCTCGGGGTCCCTGTCCTGGAACGCTCGCCGGAATGAACTGCCGGGTAGTGTTTGGCACACTGTTGGGTCCTGAGACAACAGGACCATGGCGCGGCCGCGTTGCTCTTCCTTTGGTGGGGTGCGTGGTGGTGGTGTGGGATGTGTGTTTCTGGTTTCCTGGCTGCACCGAGCACGCATGTGAGTGTGTGGGGTGTGTGGTACGGGGTTGTTGTTTGAGAACTACATAGTGGACGCGAGCATCTTTTATAAGAAGCAATTTCCAAGAATATGAACCTGGATCTGTGTCGTGGATGGTGGTGCCCTTTTAGGGTGGTGCTGTGTGCGGCGTCAGTTTCTGTGGTTCTCTCGTGAATTAGTTTTTTTGATCTTTTGTGGTCAAGTTTTTAAGAGCACACGGTGGATGCCTTGGCATTAGGAGCCGAAGAAGGACGTAGGAATCTGCGATAAGCCTGGGGGAGTCGATAACCGGACTGTGATCCCAGGGTGTCCGAATGGGGAAACCCCGCCAGGGGCGCGAGCTGCCTGGTGACCCGCATCTGAACACATAGGGTGCGTGGAGGGAACGCGGGGAAGTGAAACATCTCAGTACCCGCAGGAAGAGAAAACAATAGTGATTCCGTCAGTAGTGGCGAGCGAACGCGGATCAGGCTAAACCGTTCCATGTGTGATAGCCGGCGGGCGTTGCATGGTCGGGGTTGTGGGACTTCCCATTCTGTCTCTGCCGGGACAGTGGGGTGTGTAGTGCAGGCATAGGTGAACGGTCTTGAAAGGCCGGCCAGAGAGGGTGTGAGCCCCGTAACCGAAATGTTGTGCACCGCCCGGGGGGTATCCCAAGTAGCACGGGGCCCGAGAAATCCCGTGCGAATCTGTCAGGACCACCTGATAAGCCTAAATACTCCCTAATGACCGATAGCGGACCAGTACCGTGAGGGAAAGGTGAAAAGTACCCCGGGAGGGGAGTGAAACAGTACCTGAAACCGTGTGCTTACAATCCGTCGGAGCAACCGCAGCTTGCTGTGTAGTTGTGACGGCGTGCCTTTTGAAGAATGAGCCTGCGAGTTAGTGTTACGTCGCGAGGTTAACCCGTGTGGGGAAGCCGTAGCGAAAGCGAGTCTGAACAGGGCGTTGCAGTGGCGTGATCTAGACCCGAAGCGAAGTGATCTACCCATGGCCAGGTTGAAGCGACGGTAAGACGTCGTGGAGGACCGAACCCACTTCAGTTGAAAATGGAGGGGATGAGCTGTGGGTAGGGGTGAAAGGCCAATCAAACTTCGTGATAGCTGGTTCTCCCCGAAATGCATTTAGGTGCAGCGTTGCGTGTTTCTTACCGGAGGTAGAGCTACTGGATGGCTAATGGGCCCTACAAGGTTACTGACGTCAGCCAAACTCCGAATGCCGGTAAGTGAGAGCGCAGCAGTGAGACTGTGGGGGATAAGCTTCATAGTCGAGAGGGAAACAGCCCAGACCACCAACTAAGGCCCCTAAGCGTGTGCTAAGTGGGAAAGGATGTGGAGTTGCGAAGACAACCAGGAGGTTGGCTTAGAAGCAGCCATCCTTAAAAGAGTGCGTAATAGCTCACTGGTCAAGTGATTCCGCGCCGACAATGTAGCGGGGCTCAAGTACACCGCCGAAGTTGTGGATTTCAGACAATAGCCAAGCCCTTGTGGTTCAGGCGTCTGGAGTGGTAGGGGAGCGTCGTGTGGGCAGTGAAGTCGCGGTGTAAACCAGCGGTGGAGCCTACACGAGTGAGAATGCAGGCATGAGTAGCGAAAGACGGGTGAGAAACCCGTCCGCCGAATGATCAAGGGTTCCAGGGTCAAGCTAATCTGCCCTGGGTAAGTCGGGACCTAAGGCGAGGCCGACAGGCGTAGTCGATGGACAACGGGTTGATATTCCCGTACCGGCGAAAAACCGCCCATGCTGAACAGGGGATACTAACCGCCCGAAACCTGCCCGACCGCCCTTGTGGTGGAAGGGTTTTGGTGGAGCGCGGGACCTGATCCTGGGAGGCAAGCGTATTAACAGGTGTGACGCAGGAAGGTAGCCGAGCCGGGCGATGGTTGTCCCGGTCTAAGGATGTAGGGCGAACGGTAGGCAAATCCGCCGTTCATGATGCCTGAGATCTGATGGGACTCCCGTAAGGGGGGATTCGGTGATCCTATGCTGCCGAGAAAAGCATCGACGCGAGGTTTTAGCCGCCCGTACCCCAAACCGACACAGGTGATCAGGTAGAGAATACTAAGGCGATCGAGAGAATTATGGTTAAGGAACTCGGCAAAATGCCCCCGTAACTTCGGGAGAAGGGGGGCCCCCATCGTGATGGACACCAGCTGTCCGGAGCGTGCAGGGGCCGCAGAGACCAGGGGGAAGCGACTGTTTACTAAAAACACAGGTCCGTGCGAAGTCGCAAGACGATGTATACGGACTGACTCCTGCCCGGTGCTGGAAGGTTAAGAGGACCGGTTAGCCGCAAGGCGAAGCTGAGAATTCAAGCCCCAGTAAACGGCGGTGGTAACTATAACCATCCTAAGGTAGCGAAATTCCTTGTCGGGTAAGTTCCGACCTGCACGAATGGAGTAACGACTTCCCCGCTGTCTCAACCATAAACTCGGCGAAATTGCAGTACGAGTAAAGATGCTCGTTACGCGCAGCAGGACGGAAAGACCCCGAGACCTTTACTATAGTTTGGTATTGGTGTTCGGAGTGGCTTGTGTAGGATAGGTGGGAGACGTTGAAGCCCGGACGCCAGTTCGGGTGGAGTCATCGTTGAAATACCACTCTGGTCACTTTGGACATCTAACTTCGGCCCGTAATCCGGGTCAGGGACAGTGCCTGATGGGTAGTTTAACTGGGGCGGTTGCCTCCTAAAAAGTAACGGAGGCGCCCAAAGGTTCCCTCAGCCTGGTTGGCAATCAGGTGTCGAGTGTAAGTGCACAAGGGAGCTTGACTGTGAGAGAGACATCTCGAGCAGGGACGAAAGTCGGGACTAGTGATCCGGCGGTACATTGTGGAATGGCCGTCGCTCAACGGATAAAAGGTACCTCGGGGATAACAGGCTGATCTTGCCCAAGAGTCCATATCGACGGCATGGTTTGGCACCTCGATGTCGGCTCGTCGCATCCTGGGGCTGGAGTAGGTCCCAAGGGTTGGGCTGTTCGCCCATTAAAGCGGTACGCGAGCTGGGTTTAGAACGTCGTGAGACAGTTCGGTCCCTATCCGCTGCGCGCGCAGGAAATTTGAGAAGGGCTGTCCTTAGTACGAGAGGACCGGGACGGACGAACCTCTGGTGTGTCAGTTGTACTGCCAAGTGCACCGCTGATTAGCTACGTTCGGATGGGATAACCGCTGAAAGCATCTAAGCGGGAAGCTCGCTTCGAGATGAGATTTCCATACACCTTGTGTGTGAGAGGCCCCCAGCCAGACCACTGGGTTGATAGGCCGGATGTGGAAGCGAGGACTAACGACTCGTGAAGCTGACCGGTACTAATAGGCCGATAACTTACACCACACACCCCCTCCCGCGAACCCG
>NZ_JAVDVQ010000055.1:0-4170 GCF_031456935.1 Arthrobacter ginsengisoli
CCTCGGCGCCGACCAACTACCCCGCTCCGCCGCCGGGAAACTCGTGAAATCACAACTCAAAACAAACCTCGGATGGGGCGCATGAAACTCGCAACCGTCCGCAAAGCCTCCCTCCCGCGCTGACCCCGGCGCCCCCTAACTTCTAAGGAAAATCATGTTCAGCAAAATCCTGATCGCTAATCGTGGCGAGATCGCCGTCCGGGTGGCACGTAGCTGCCGCAAGCTCGGCATCGAGTCTGTCGCCGTGCACTCGACCGCGGATGCCGCCTCGATGCACGTCCGCGTTGCCGACACCGCCGTCGACCTCGGCGACGGTCCGGCGAGCAGCAACTACCTCAACATCGCCAAGATCATCGGCGCTGCCATCGAATCGGGCGCCCAGGCGATCCACCCCGGCTACGGCTTCCTCTCGGAAAACCCGGAATTCGCCGACGCCGTCGCCGCCGCCGGGCTCGTGTTCATCGGACCCTCAGCTCACGCCATGACCACGATGGGCGGCAAGGTCGCCGCCCGCGACGTTGCCATCCGCGTCCAGGTCCCGCTCGCCCCCGGCACCGGGGCGATCGCCAGCGCCGCCGCCGTCGAGGCGTTCGGCGCCGAGCACGGCTACCCGGTCCTGGTGAAAGCCTCGGCCGGCGGCGGCGGGCGCGGCATGCGCCGGATCAACTCCGAACCGGAGGCCAAAGACGCCTTCGACGCCGCCGTCCGGGAAGCCACCGCGGCATTCGGCAACGGCGAGGTCTACCTCGAGCGGTACCTTACGCACGCCCGCCACGTGGAAGTCCAGGTCTTCGCCGACACGCACGGCAACGTGGTTTACGTCGGGGACCGCGACTGCTCGGTGCAGCGCCGCCACCAGAAGCTCGTGGAGGAATCCCCGGCTCCCGGACTGTCGGCCGAACTGCGCAAGGCCATGGGCGAAGCCGCTGTGCGCCTGGCCCGCGAGGTTGATTACGTTGGAGCCGGGACCGTGGAGTTCCTGGTGGAGGACGAGAAGTTCTACTTCCTGGAAATGAACACCCGAATCCAGGTCGAGCACCCGGTGACGGAAATGGTCCACGGCGTGGACCTGATCGCCGAGCAGATCCACGTTGCGGCCGGGGAGAAGCTCTCCATCCTGGGCAACCTCGCCCCCAAGGGCGCAGCCATCGAGGCGCGGATCAACGCCGAGGACGTCGCGGAAGGGCTGTTCCTGCCGGCCCCGGGGCCGGTGGAGCTGATTGCCGCTCCCGAAGGCGAAGGCCTGCGGTTCGACGCCGGCTACGAGTCCGGCGACACCGTGTTGCCGCTCTACGACTCCCTGATCGGCAAGCTGATCGCCTACGGCCCGGACCGCGAAACCGCGATCAAGCGGCTGCTCGAGGGCCTGGACAAGCTAAGGATCGAGGGCGTGCCGACCACGGTCCCGGCCGCGAAAACCATCGTTGCGCACCCGGACTTCAAGGAACTGCGCTTCAGCACCCTCTGGCTGGAAGAGTCCGTTGACTTCTCCGAACCCGAGCCGGTGGACCGCGCCAACGTCGAGGTGGTCGGACGGTTTTACATCATCCCGACCTTCAGCGACTACAGCACCGCCGGCGGCTACGGCGGCTACGGCGCCGCAGCGCCGGCGCCGGCCGACCCGGCCGCCGGTGACCCGGCCGCCAGCACCGGAAAGATCCGGCAGGCAAGGGCCAAACGCGAGGTCGTCAGCGACGGAACCGTCAAGGCCCCGATGCAGGGCACCATCATCAAGGTCAACGTCGAAGCCGGCCAGCAAGTCACCAAGGGTGACGTGATGTTCGTCCTGGAGGCCATGAAGATGGAAAACCCCATCCCGGCGCCGGTCTCCGGCATCGTCGGGGACTTCACCGTCGTCACCGGCGACTCCATGGCCGCCGGCACCCTACTCACCAAAGTCACCGTGGAGGTCTCGGCATGAAACCCTACCGCTCCCTGCTCTTCGTCCCGGGACACAAACGGGACTGGATCGACAAGGCGCTGAACTCAGAGGCCGATGCCGTCATCATCGACCTCGAGGATTCGGTACCCCCGCAGGACAAGGAACTGGCCCGCGCCAATGCGCGGGAGGCACTCGAGGCGCACGGCGGCTCCAAGGGGATCCTGATCCGCCCCAACGCCCTGGACACGGTGTTCTTTGGCCGCGACGTCGCCGAGGTCACACACCGGAACCTGACCGCGTTCCTGCTGCCCAAGCTCTTCTCCCGCGACGACGTCGTCCGCTTCGATGCGCTGGTGAGCGCGGCGGAAATCGACCACGGCATTGAGCGCGGAACCGTCGAACTGGTGCCCTCGCTGGAGACGGCCGCCTCGATCAACAAGGTCGACGAAATCCTCGCCGGCCCCCGGGTCGGCGGCGTGATGGCAGCCGCCGCCAAGGACGCCGACGTGTCGCGGGAGGTCGGCTTCCGCTGGACCGCCGCCGGCGTGGAAACGCTGTACCTGCGGAGCAAAGTCGTGGTGGCTGCCCGCTCCGCGGGCATCCGGACCATCGTTCTGGGCCTCTGGCAGGAGGTCCGGAACCTGGACGGGATGCGGACTTTCGCGCAGGACAACAGCGGGCTGGGCTACACCGGCCAAGTGCTGATCCACCCCTCGCATGCCCCGATCGCCAACGAGGAGTACGGCCTCACCGCGACGCTCAGGGAGTATTACGAAGGCCTGATCGAGGCTTTCGAGGAGGGCCAGCGGAACGGCCACGGGGCCGTCGCCTACCGCGGGGACCATATTGACCTGGCGCACGCCAACCACGCACGTGAAGCCCTGGCACTCGCCAGCGCATAACTAAGCCAACTACGCGTAACAACCCAAGTAAAGGAGGCCAGTCATGGCCGGAATGTATTTCGAGGATTTCACTGTTGGCGACGTCATCAAGCACGATGTGACCCGCACCGTCACGGAGACGGACAACCTGCTGATCACCGCGTTGACCATGAACGTCCAGCCGCTGCACCTGGATGCGGAATTCTCCAAGAAGAGCATGTTTGGGAAGCAGATCGTCAACAGCATCTTCACCCTCGGCCTGATCACCGGCATCCCGGTCCAGGACACCACGCTGGGGACCACGCTGGGCAACCTCGGCTTCCGGGACATCGAGTTCCCCAAGCCGGTGTTCTTTGGTGACACGCTGCGCGTGGAGACCGAGGCGCTGGACAAGCGGGAATCGAAGTCGCGGCCCAACACCGGAATCGTGGGCATCGAACACCGCGGCTACAACCAGAACGACGAATTGGTCTGCGTCGTGCGGCGGACCGCGTTGATGCTGCGCCGTGAAGAGCAGACGGCGGAAGCGGCAGCCGCCAGCGGCGCATAGCGGTGGGCTGAGCGGCCGTCCGGATCAGACGGACCCAGGCCGGTGGAAGCGCAGCGGGCTCCGGCCCGCTTGCGCTTCCACGGGCCTGGGTCCTTACTGGTGGGAGGGACGAAGGCCCCGAGCCGAGCGCCCACCGCTCGGGTGGCGTGCAGGCTTCACGGACGATTATCGGAGGACAATCATGTTCGCTCGCGTCAGCACGTACCGGCCCGCCCCGGACAGCACCGGTGCGCCTTCAGAAGAGACCGTCCGCCGGGTACTTGAGCTGCCGGGATGCAAGGGAATCTATTACCTCCTGGGAAAGGACAACAAGTCACTCGGGCTCACTCTTTGGGACGACGAGGACGCACTGGCCGGCAGCCGGCCGGCCGCGGACCGAATCCGCGCCGAGACCACGCAGGAACAGCACATGGAGACCCTTGGCGTGGAGGAATTTGAAGTCCTCACCCAGCAGCTCAGTGACTAACGCTGAAATGTCCGCCAGTGACGCGGCGATCAGCGGCACGGAAATGGTTCCCAGGCAAATTGCATTGATCTTAATTCCATCTTTGCCCTAGGTCGCGGGGAGGTGCTTGGGGTATCCGATGACCGCGTGTTTGGACGCTGTTAGGCCGCTCCGCCCTTGCCGGCAACCAGGCCGGCGACGGATATCTAATGATCCGATTGTGTACTTCAAGATCAACCTCCACGAACAAGCGTACGTCTTGACTCCGGGATGCTGAGGCAACATACTGAAGTCGGGCCTCGGCTGCACGGACGCACCCGGCGGCAACTCAAAAACCTCAGGAGGATCTGCCATGACTGAAGTGGCCTTTGACATCAACCGCAACGTGGACCTGTTCCGGGTGAACCGGGCC
>NZ_JAVDVQ010000056.1:0-3832 GCF_031456935.1 Arthrobacter ginsengisoli
CCCCACAACCGCGCGGAAAACCACCCACCCAACACCCCGCCCCCGGCCACACCCGCCAAAAACCACCCCTGTGGGCTGCCTCACCCTCACCCCGGAGTTACTCCGGCTACGATCAGGGGGTGATGGCAGACAGCCGGCGCCAAAGACCAGAACTCCTCCATCGACGTGTGTCCGGGCCACCCGCCGGAGGCCTCTCCCGCGGCGACGTTGCCTCGCGGATGAGGCACGGCCTTGCCAATCAAGCCCCGGACGCAACCAGCCGCAGCCTCTGGGAGATCGTCCGCGCCAACGTGCTGACATTGTTCAACGCGATCGTCGGCACAAGTTTTGTCCTTCTCCTGCTGCTGGGCAGCTGGCAGGACGCACTTTTTGGCCTGTCAGCCGTCGGCAACTCAGTGATCGGAGTCGTGCAGGAATATCGCGCCAAGGTGTCCCTGGACAGACTCGCCGTCCTCGAGGCCCCGCGGGCACGGGTGCTGCGCGACGGCACCGTGCAGGAGATCGCGACCGCCGACGTTGTGCTTGACGACGTCTTGGTCTTACGGGCCGGCGACCAGGTCACGGCCGATGCAGCCGTCCTCGAGAGCGGCGGGCTGGAGGCCGATGAGTCCCTGCTCACCGGGGAGTCCGACCCCGTGGATAGGGAGGTGGGGAGTGAAGTGCTCTCCGGCTCGATCATTGTTGCCGGCCGCGGCACTGCCCGGGTGGTGCGGGTGGGCGCTGAATCGTTCGCCAGCCGGCTCACCGCCGACGCGAAGCGGTTCTCGCTGGTCAACTCAGAGATCCGCAACAGTCTCGACCGGATTCTGCGCTGGCTAACCTGGGCACTGTTACCGGTCGCCCTCATCGTGGCCAATGGTGAGATGCAGTCCAGGGGCGGATGGGAGCAGGCCATCGCAAGCGGCGCCTGGACTTCCGCGCTGGTGGGTGTGATTGCGAGCGTAATTGCCATGATTCCGCTGGGTCTGGTTCTACTTTCGAGTGTGGCCTTCGCTGTTGGCGGAGTCCGGCTTGCCGGAAACAAGGTTCTCATCCAGGAACTGGCGGCGGTCGAAGGCCTGGCCCGCGTGGATGTCCTCTGCCTGGACAAGACCGGGACGCTGACCGAGGGTCAAATCGTCTTTGATGGTGTGCATGAGCTGGCCGAACCCGCGGAACCAGGTTGGGAGCACGCCTTGGGCTGGTTTGCCGCGGATCCGGAGGCAAACGCGACATCGCGTTGCCTGGAGGCAGCCTTCGGGCATAACGGCGGCAACCCCGCTGTCTCTTCGGTTCCGTTCTCCTCCGCCCGGAAATGGAGTTCTGTAACCTTCGACGGCGGAAGCCAGCGCAGGGGCTCCTGGATCCTTGGCGCCCCTGAGGTAGTGCTGACGGAAAGGTCTGGCGCCGGTGCCGTCGCGGGATCGCCGGCTGGCGTTGCCCTGGGCAAGGCTGGCCAGCTCGCGGCCTCCGGACTGCGGACCGTTGTGCTGGCATATGCCGGCGACACCGCCATCGCTGCCGACAAGGCGACACTTCCGTCCGATGTGAAACCCGTTGTCGTGCTCACGTTTCGGGAACAGATCCGTCCTGATGCCCGACAGACACTGGCCTACTTCCGCGAGGAGGGCGTAGCGCTGAAAATCATTTCGGGCGACGACCCCCGGACGGTTGCGGCGATTGCCCGCAGCGTGGGCCTCGACGTCGTGGATGGTTACGATGCCCGAACACTCCCTGCTGACCCCCGTCTGCTTGAAGAGGTAATGGCCACCTACATGGTCTTTGGCCGGGTGAGTCCCGACCAGAAGAAGGACATGGTGGCGGCACTCCAGCGTCGTGGGCATACGGTCGCGATGACCGGAGACGGCGTCAATGATGTGCTCGCTTTGAAAGAGGCCGACCTTGGCATAGCTATGAACTCTGCCGCGGCTGCCACCAAGGCTGTGGCCCGGCTCGTGCTGTTGGATGGACGCTTCGACCGGCTGCCAGGAGTGCTGGCCGAGGGCCGCAGGGTGATTGCGAACATTGAGCGGGTGTCCAAGCTTTTTCTCAGCAAGACGGCCTACTCGATCGCGATCGCCGTCAGCTTCGGACTCCTGAATCTGCAGTTTCCCTTCCTGCCGCGGCAACTCTCATTCACCGACGGCCTGACGATCGGTATTCCCGCCTTCTTTTTGGCGCTGATGGCAAACGCCCGCCCCTACCGGCCGGGGTTCCTGCGCCGCTCGCTCTCCTTCGCCATGCCCGCCGGGCTCATCGTCGCAGCTTCACTGCTGGGATTGAACGTGTACGCAAATTCGAGCGGGAGTGCCGCGGCCAGCCCGGAGGCACTGCAATCCGCATCGGTGCTGACCCTGGCTCTGCTGGGGCTGTGGATTCTCTCGGTGGTCTCCCGCCCGCTGGACGCGAAAAAGTTGGCTGTCTTGATCGCGATGTGTACGGCACTCCTGGTCCTGCTCAACCTGCCGCTTGCCCAGGAGTTCCTCAAGCTCACATTGCCGCCGGCGGACATGTTGTGGGCAGCCGGTGCCGCCGTGGTTGGTGGGGGGCTGGTTCTTGAGGTGCTGGCCTGGGTCCATGGGAGGAAGTTTCCGCGCTGAGCCCTAAATGGGCCTTCCTACCTGAATTGGGGGTGGGACAGTCCGCCCGCCGATGAGCAGCATGCGTAGTCGGTAGTGCTTCCGGTTGCGGAAGCCGCGGGCAACGCGGCGGTGGAGTTCGATGAGGCCGTTGATCGCTTCGGTGCCGCCGTTGTTCGCGCGGCCGGTGTCGAAGTAGGCCTGGAACGCCTCGCGCCACTGCTTGAGCGTCTTGCCGAGTCGCTTGATCTCCGGGATCGGGCAGGTAGGCAGCGACGCGAGGACCTTCTCCCGGGTCTTGGCCACGGTGGGTGATTACGCGGCGGCTCCTGCGCGAACATCCCGGCCACGCGATGCACGGCTGGCCGCTGCCGGCCGATTGAATTCTTACTAGAGCGACAGCTCACGACACGCTAATGTGGGGGCACCCCAGAGCAAAGGAGAGCCCCGTGGGCAAGGTGGTCATGTACAGCTCGGTGTCGGTGGACGGCTTCATCGCGGACGAGAATGACCAGCCCGGACCGCTGTTCGACTGGTTGTCCAACGGTGACGTCCCGTTGGACGAGAGCGGCGAAGTGAAGGTGTCGCAGACGTCCTACGACTACACCCGGCCGTACTGGGACCAGATCGGGGCGACACTCGTCGGCCGCCACGTCTTCGACCTGACGGACGGCTGGGACGGGAAGCCTCCGAGCGGGATCGACCACGTGGTCGTCGTGACGCACCGGCCGCAACCCGAGGGCTGGGACCCCGAGGCGCCGTTTCACTTCGTCGACGGCGTCGAGGCAGCCATGGCCAAGGCGCAAGAGCTCGCGGGTGACCGCATCGTCGAGGTCGCCGCTGGTGACGTCGGTGGCCAGATGCTTGCCGCGGGCCTGGTCGACGAGGTGCGCATGGACGTCGTACCCGTCGTGTTCGGGTCCGGCAAGCGCTACTTCGGGTCGGTCCACGCACAGCACCTGTTGGAGGATCGCGACGTGGTGATTCAGGGCAACCGGGTGCTTCACCTGCGCTATCGGGTGTGCCGTTGACCGATCTGAGCGGGTACGCGAAGAAGTCCACTGCGAACGGTGACACAAGATCGGGCCTCCGGCTGCGGTTGCGCATCGCTGCCCCGGGACCGACGCGCCAGCCAACATCCAGCCAGCGATTACACCCTCAACTGTGAAGAGCCTCCCTGGCTGAGCCTTAAATGCGGGAGGACCCCCAACGTGGTTGGGGGTCCTCGACCGTGTAATGATGTTCCGGCGGTGACCTACTCTCCCACACCCTCC
>NZ_JAVDVQ010000057.1:0-3314 GCF_031456935.1 Arthrobacter ginsengisoli
GTTAGTGGTCTTCGTGGAGGGATGTTTTGAAGCGTTCGGGGAGGGTGAGGGTGGCGGTGATGGAGATTGCGACGAGGCTGAGGGCGATCGTGGTGAGGGCTGCTGTTCCGTTGTCGGTGTTTTGGAAGATCCAGGCGGCGATGAAGGGGATGGGGGCGCCGAAGAACAGGCCGGCGAGGGTCATGCCGAGGGCGGAGCCGGTGTAGCGCATGCTGGTCGGGAGGGATTCTGAGAAGAACGCGGCTTGGGTGCCGGCGGTGACCTGGATGCCGCAGAGGGCGAGGGCGATGATTGCGACGCTGGCGGGGTAGTTCATGGTGTTCATGATGGGGAACATGGTGCCGGCGGCGATGCCCTGCATGGTCAGGCCCAGGAGGAAGGTCTTTTTGCGGCCGATGCGGTCGCTGAGCCGGCCGCCGAGGACGGCTGCGGGGATGGAGATGAGGTTGGCGACGAGGAGGAGTCCGAAGGTGATGGAGTTTTCGTAGCCGAGTTCCTTGGTGAGGTAGTTCACGGCGTAGGTGACGCTGATCCAGAACAGCCCGGCGGACGCGGCCCAGGAGAGCACGAGCTTGATGACGGTTCCGGGTTTCTTTACGATCACGGCCAGTGCGCGTTCCTGCGGGATGGCGGAGGCGGCGGCTTTGAGCTGGTTTTCTTTGAAGGCGGGGGTTTCTTCGACGCGGCGGCGGATGAACATGCCCACCACGAGCAGCAGCACGCCCATCAGGAAGGGGATCCGCCAGCCCCATGAGGCGAAGTCCTCCTTGGAGAGGAACATGGCCAGTCCGGTGAGGGTGATGGAGGCGAAGCTTTGGGCGAGCGGCGAGCCGGTGGCGAGGATGCCGCCGTAGAGGCCCCGGTGGTTCGTGGGGGCGTGTTCGACGACGAGGACCTGGACGCCGGTGGCTTCGCCGCCGAGGGCGAAGCCCTGGAGGAAGCGCAGGGTGACCAGCAGGATCGGGGCCAGGATCCCGGCGGTGGCGTAGCCGGGCAGCAGCCCGATCAGGATCGATGACGCGCCCATCAGGACCAGGGTGAACATCAGGACGTTGCGTCGGCCGATCTTGTCGCCGAGCGCGCCGAAGACGATCCCGCCGAGGGGGCGGGCGACCATGCCGGCGCCGAAGGTGGCGAAGGAGGCGAGGATCGCGGAGTTTTCGTCGAAGCTGGGGAAGAAGAGCTGGGGAAAGAGTGTCGCCGACAGGGTGCCGTACACGGCGAAGTCGAACCATTCGAGGGCTGTGCCAAAGGTACCGCTGACTACTGCACGGCGGCCCGTCTTCGGGTCGAACGTGGGTGCTTCGTGCACCAGGGTCGGAGGGGGCTGAACAGGGTTCGTCAATTCCGTCATAGGAACTCGCTCCTTGGATTGTTGGAAAGTCAGTGGCGTGCGCCGGTCTGCGTCGTGGGCAGCGGACCACAACGGCTCGCCGGTTCCTCTTCGTCAGGGAGGGCCTGGACCTGGCGGGGCAATGTCGCCCGGGAAGCAATGGTAAAGAACAAGCGTTCGTACGAAGTCTAGGGTGTGATGTGGATCGCACGCAAGGGGCGCCGGTCCGGGGCGGGGAATTCGAGCCGCGGCCGGAGTCCGCGTCCGGGCGGCCGGAGTCCATGGACGTGCCCCCAGGGCCGGGGGAGGATTGAACTGTCCCTTGCGGCGGCAATCAACTCATACTAGACTTCGAACGAACGCTTGTTCGTAGACGAATGAGTGCCGTGGAGTCCGGCTTGCCGGACCCGCACCAGCCCGACTGAGGAGTGAACAGTGCGAACGATTGGTGAGTGGATCAAGCTCAACCACCGGCGCTATCCGACGCGCGAAGCAATTGTCGACGGCGTCAGCCGGTTGACCTTCGCCGAGCTCGCAGAGCGTGCCTGGGGCCTGGGACGGGGCCTGCGGGACGCCGGTGTCCGCGCCGGCGACAGTGTCGGGGTGCTGGCCGGCAACTCGGCCTTCAACGCCGAAGTCTTCTTTGGGGTCGCCGCCGCCGGCGGCAGCTATGTCGCCTACAACTGGCGCTGGGCCCCGGCCGAGCTTGCCACGGGGATCAAGGAGACCGGAGCGAAGGTCATCCTGGTGGAGGACCGGCTCATCCCCAACGTGGAGGAAGCCCTGGAAATCCTGGGCCGGACCGAGCAGGAGCTCCCGCGGGTGGTCCGCCAGGGCGCCGAGATCGATGCCCTGCGCACCGGGTCGGGCCCGCTGGAGGACGTGGCCACCCTGGAGAGCCCGTTGTGCATCATTTACACCGGAGGCAGCACGGGTTCGCCCAAGGGTGTCATCATTTCCCACCGGGCAGCAGCCGCGAACGCGTTCAACGAGATGTATGACTGCGGGGTCGGGAACCGCCCGGAGGAGCGCGGCCTGATTGTCACGCCGTTCTTCCACTCCGCGGCGCTGCTGTGCTGGCTGGTCCCGCACTTCATCGCCGGGGCCACCAGCGTCATCGCGGAGAAGTTCAACGATGAACTCATCGTGGACCTGGTGGGCCGGGAACGGATCACCAACACGTTCCTGATCCCGAACATGATGCGCCGGCTGATGGAGAACGGGGTGTTCGCCGATCCGGGCATCCGGACCCACCTCAAGGCCGTCCACACCGGTGCCGGGCTGCTGCGGATGCCGGACAAGCAGCTGTTCACCGACCTGCTGCCCGGCGCTGACCTGTACTTCCGCTACGGCCTGACCGAGGCCGGGCCCATGGTGACCCGGCTCAAGCCCGCCGACATGCTGGACCCGGCCGTGGACGGCTCGATCGGCACCGAGTACCTGCTCGCCGAGGCGCAGCTCCAGGACCCGTTCGGGGCTCCGGTGCCCGCCGGGGAACTCGGTGAGATCTGCGTCAGGGGCCCGTCGCTGATGACCGGCTACTACGGCCGGCCCGAAGCCACCGCCGAAGCGTTCCGCGGCGGCTGGCTGCACACCGGAGACCTCGCGGTCCAGGATGAGCGCGGCTACTACTTCTTCCGCGACCGGCTCAAGGAAATGATCAAAACCGGCGGCGAGAACGTCTACTCCGCCGAAATCGAGCAGGCCCTGTATCTGCATCCCGCGGTCCTGGAAGCAGCCGTCGTCGGCGTCCCGGACCTGCGCTGGGACGAGGAGGTCCGCGCCGTCGTCGTCCTCCGCAGCGGCCTGCAGGCCGACAGCGCCGAAATCGCCTCCTTCCTCCGGACCCACCTCGCCGGCTACAAAATCCCGAAAAAAATCGTCTTCCTCGGCGCCGACCAACTACCCCGCTCCGCCGCCGGGAAACTCGTGAAATCACAACTCAAAACAAACCTCGGATGGGGCGCATGAAACTCGCAAC
>NZ_JAVDVQ010000058.1:0-3195 GCF_031456935.1 Arthrobacter ginsengisoli
GCGCAGGCCGGACAGCCGGCGTTCAAACTCGGCGTCTGAAAAGGTCAGCTTTTCCTTTTGTCCGTTGTGCAGGACCTTGAGTCGCTCCAGTTCGGAAATCGACGAGGCGTTCGCGGAGGTGGTGCTGGTCATGGTGGTGCCTTTCTTCGGTGCTGTTCTTTTCGTGAGGAAAGTTGGAGTGGACTGGTTTATTCGTGGGTCAGTGGTTCCTTGCTGGTCTCACGGGAGAGTGCGACGGCGATCAGGGAGACGACGGCGGCCGCGACCAGGTACCAGGCCGGGGCCAGATCGTTGCCCGTGGTGGCGATGAGGAGGGTGGCCATGAAGGGTGCGGTACCACCGAAGAGCGCGTTGGAGAGATTGAAGCTGACCGCGAAGCCGCTGTAGCGGACACGGGTGGGGAACATTTCCGCCAGGAAGCTCGGGAGCGTGCCGTCATTGAGGGTGAGCATGGCGCCCAGCAGGATCTGGACCAGGACGATCACGAGGAAGTTTCCGGTGCCCAGCAGGGCGAAGGCAGGCACAGTCAGCACGATGAAGCTGATGGATGCGGCGATGAGCACCTTCTTGCGGCCGTAGCGGTCGGAGAGCATTCCGGTCAGGAAGATGAACCCGATGTACGTCAGCAGCGCGATGGTGGTTGCCAGGAAGGATTCGGTTGCCCCGAGGCCAAGCTCCGAGGACAAGTACGTGGGCATGTAGCTGAGGATCACGTAGAAGCCGACGGCGTTGAGCAACACTGCTCCGACGGCCTTCAGCAGTAGCCGCCAGTGGTTGCGGAAGAGGCCGAAGACGGGGGCCTTGACGGTCTGGTCCTCTGCTGCGAGTTCGCGGAATACCGGTGTGTCTTCCAGCTTGGTGCGGATGTAGCGTCCGATCAGGCCCATCGGCGCCGCGAGCAGGAACGGCAGACGCCATCCCCAGCTTTGCATTGCGTCGGTGCTGAGCAGGGTGGTCAGGAGACCTGCGATCAGAGAGCCGAGCAGCAGGCCTGCGGCGGTACTGGCGGGCACGACTGCCGCGTAGAGGCCGCGCTTGTTGGCCGGGGCGTACTCCACCAGGAACGCGGACGCGCCGGCGTATTCACCTGAGGCGGAGAAGCCCTGGGCGACGCGGATGATAAGGAGCAGGATCGGAGCCCAGATCCCGATCGTGTCGTATCCAGGGATCAGCGCGATGCAGAAGGTCGCTCCGGACATGATCAGGATGGACAGGGAAAGCGCGGTCCGGCGCCCCACCCTGTCGCCAATGTGGCCCCACACGAAGCCTCCGAGGGGCCGTACCAGGAACGAGATCGCGAACAGGGCGAAAGTCAGCAGCAGGCCGGTCTGGGGATTGGACTCGGGGAAGAAAACCGCGGCGATGGTGACTGCCAGGTAGCCGTACACGGCGTAGTCAAACCACTCCACAAAATTGCCGATGAAGCTGGCCGCGATCACCCGGCGGCGTGTTTCCTTGCTGACTGCGTGCACAGGTCCACTGGCCGTCGGGGGCTGTGAATCTGCGGAATCCGGTGCCCGCCGTGAGCCGGGGTCCGCGCTGGTTGTCGCTTGATTTGGTTCGTTACTCATATGTCCACCAATAAAAATTCGGGTTGCATTGAACGCAACGCTGTTGCATCAGATTATGCGTGAGCTGAAGCACAGTCAAGGGTCTTTTGTAGGCCTGAAAAGAAATCTGCTTACATAAAGGCCCAGAAGAAGAGTGATTGACGCAACACCGCTGGCGATCTAGAGTTGCATTCAACGCAACACTGTTGCATTCGTCAATCTGTTTCCTTGAACCGAAAGAGGCCGCCATGACGGGCACCCTGAATGAACCCCTGGCCAGCGTCGACGCTGACGTCGCCCGGGCCATTGACCATGAGCTGGGTCGCCAGCAGTCCACCCTCGAGATGATTGCCTCCGAGAATTTCGCTCCTGCATCGGTCATGGAGGCGCAGGGCTCGGTCCTGACGAACAAGTACGCCGAGGGCTACCCGGGCAAGCGCTACTATGGCGGCTGCGAGCACGTTGACGTGATCGAACAGCTGGCCATCGACCGGGTCAAGGCCCTGTTCGGGGCGGAAGCGGCGAACGTTCAGCCGCACTCCGGCGCGCAGGCCAACGCCGCCGCCATGTTCGCCCTGCTGGAACCGGGCGACACCATCATGGGGCTCTCGCTGGCACACGGCGGACACCTCACCCACGGCATGCGCATCAACTTCTCCGGCAAGCTCTACAACGTGGTCCCGTACCATGTGCGCGAATCCGACATGACCGTGGACATGGCCGAGGTCGAGGCCCTGGCCCTTGAGCACCGGCCCAAAATGATCGTGGCCGGCTGGTCCGCGTACACGCGCCAGCTCGACTTCGCGGAGTTCCGCCGCATCGCCGACGCCGTGGGCGCCTACCTCATGGTCGATATGGCCCACTTTGCCGGCCTGGTGGCCGCGGGACTGCACCCGAACCCGGTGCCGTACGCCGACGTCGTCACCACCACGACGCACAAGACCCTGGGCGGCCCGCGCGGCGGCGTGATCCTCAGCCGAGAGTCTCTGGCACGCAAGATCAACTCCGCCGTGTTCCCCGGCCAGCAGGGCGGCCCGCTGGAACACGTGATCGCGGCCAAGGCCGTGTCCTTTAAAATCGCCGCGAGCGATGAGTTCAAGGACCGGCAGCAACGCACCCTGGAAGGGGCCAAGATCCTGGCCGAGCGGCTGCTCGCGCCGGACGTCGCCGAATACGGGATCTCCGTAGTGGGCGGCGGCACCGACGTGCACCTGGTCCTGGTGGACCTGCGCAACTCGGCCCTGGACGGGCAGCAGGCCGAAGACCGGCTGCACCGGATCGGCATCACCGTGAACCGCAACGCCGTTCCGTTCGACCCCCGCCCGCCCATGGTCTCCTCCGGGCTGCGGATTGGCACCCCGGCCCTGGCCACGCGCGGCTTCGGCCCGGCCGAATTCACCGAGGTTGCCGACATTATCGCCGAGGCCATTAAGGGCGAGCTCAGCGACGAGTCGGCCGTACTGCTCCGCGACCGGGTCACGGTCCTCGCCGAGAAATTTCCGCTCTACCCGAATCTTTCCGGCACTGCCGGAACCACCCCGAACGGAGTTGCACAATGAGCACGGAACAGCTTCCGGAGCATCCGGAATTCCTCTGGCGCAACCCGGAGCCGAAGTCCTCGTATGACGCCGTGATTGTCGGCGGC
>NZ_JAVDVQ010000059.1:0-2655 GCF_031456935.1 Arthrobacter ginsengisoli
ATTGGAGATAGCCCATGCCTGACGTTGAAACATTTGTCCCCGACACGAGCGCGATACGGCGGGCGCTGCGGCGTGCCGGTGACGGGGTGACGCTGAACGCCGTCGAGGCCGAGACCCTGCTCCATGCGCGCGGGGCCGACCTTGACCGGCTGCTGGCCGCGGCCTCGCGGGTCCGCGACGCGGGACTGGAAAAAGCCGGGCGGCCCGGGGTGATCACGTATTCGCGCAAGGTGTTCATCCCGCTGACGCACCTGTGCCGGGACCGCTGCCATTACTGCACGTTTGTGACCACCCCGGGGAAGCTGGCGAAGGCGGGCAAGGCGCCGTTCCTGTCCCCGGACGAGGTCCTGGAGATCGCCCGTGCCGGCGCGGCGCTGGGCTGCAAGGAGGCGCTCTTCACCCTCGGGGACAGGCCGGAGGACCGCTGGCCGGTCGCCCGGGACTGGCTGGACGCCCACGGCTATGATTCAACGCTGGATTACCTGAGGGCCATGGCGATCCGCGTGCTGGAAGAGACCGGTCTGCTGCCGCATCTGAACCCCGGGGTGATGAGCTGGGAGGAAATCCAGCGGCTGAAGCCGGTGGCCCCCTCGATGGGCATGATGCTGGAGACCACGGCCACCCGGCTGTGGTCGGAGAAGGGCGGTCCGCACTACGGCTCCCCGGACAAGGAACCGGCGCTGCGGCTGCGCGTCCTCGAGGACGCCGGCCGGTCCAACGTTCCCTTCACCACCGGTGTGCTGCTGGGTATCGGTGAGACGTATGCCGAACGCGTCGAGGCGCTGTTCGCGATCCGGGCCGTGGACCGCCGGCACGGCCATATCCAGGAGGTCATCGTCCAGAATTTCCGGGCCAAGACCGCCACCGCGATGATGGGCGCCGAGGATCTTGCCACGGCGGAGTACGCGGCCGCCGTCGCGGTGGCGCGTCTCGTCCTGGGGCCGGGGGCGCGGATCCAGGCCCCGCCCAACCTCACCGACGCCAACGAGCTGTCACTTTTGGTCCGGGCCGGCATTGATGACTGGGGCGGCGTCAGCCCGCTGACCCCTGACCATGTCAATCCCGAACGCCCCTGGCCGCACATTGAGGACCTGGCCCGGCTCACCGCGGACGCCGGCTTCGCCCTGCGGGAAAGGCTGACCGCCCACCCGCACTTCGTCCGCGCCGAGGAACCCTGGATCGACCCCAGGGTCCTCCCCCATGTCCGTGCCCTCGCCGGTCCCGACGGCCTCGCCGTCGAAGGACGGCTCCCGTCCGGTCTGCCGTGGCAGGAACCGGACCCGGACTGGGCGGCGGCCGGGACCGGACGGGTGAATCTGCACACCGAGATCGACACGATCGGGCGCACCGGGGACCGGCGCAGCGATTTCGATGCGGTCTACGGGGACTGGGAGGCCCTGCGCGAAGAAGTCCGCGCGTCAGGAGTTGCCGGTGCAGCCGGTGGGGCCGGTGGGGCCGGTGGCGGCAGCCGGGAGGTCCGGGCCGCCCTGGGCCGGGCGGAGGAGAATCCCGCGGGTCTGCCGGACGCGGACTACCTGGCCCTGCTCTCGGCCGACGGCACCGATCTGGACGCTCTTGCCGCGCTGGCCGACCGGGTCCGGAAAGACAGCGTCGGGGACACCGTCGGCTACGTCGTGAACCGCAACATCAATTTCACCAACGTCTGCTACACCGGCTGCCGGTTCTGCGCCTTCGCGCAGCGCCGCACCGACGCCGACGCCTTCACCCTCTCCATGCAGCAGGTCGGGGACCGGGTGGACGAGGCCTGGTCCATCGGCGCCACGGAGATCTGCATGCAGGGCGGCATCCACCCGGACCTGCCCGGCACCGCGTATTTCGACCTCGCCCGGGAAGTCAAAAAGCGGCAGCCCGGCATCCACCTGCACGCCTTTTCCCCGATGGAGATCGTCAACGGCGCCACCAGGACCGGGCTGTCCTTCGAAGACTTCCTCACCGAGGCGAAGACCGCCGGGCTGGACAGCATCCCCGGCACCGCCGCGGAAATCCTCGACGACGACGTCCGCTGGATCCTGACCAAGGGCAAACTGCCCGCCCGGACCTGGATCGATATTGTCAGCACCGCCCACCGCCTGGGCATCCGCAGCAGTTCCACGATGATGTACGGGCACGTGGACAACCCCTCGCACTGGGTGGGGCATCTGCGCACCCTCTCCCGGATCCAGGACGAAACCGGCGGCTTCACCGAATTCGTCCTGCTGCCCTTCGTCCACACCAACTCCCCGGTCTACCTCGCCGGCGTGGCCAGGCCCGGACCGACCCTGCAGGAAAACCGGGCGGTCCACGCGGTGGCACGCCTGATGCTGCACGGCCGGATCAACCACATCCAGACCTCCTGGGTCAAGCTCGGGGTGGAAGGCACGCAACTGATGCTCAACGGCGGCGCCGATGACCTCGGCGGCACCCTGATGGAGGAAACCATCAGCCGGATGGCCGGAGCCGACAACGGCTCGGAAAAGACAGTCGCCGAACTCGAAACGATGACACGGGCGATCGGCCGGACCCCGCTCCAGCGCACCACCACCTACGGGACACCGTCCCCGGAACGTCTGGCCACCGCCCGCCAATACGCGGACCAGGGCTACGGCGCCACCGGGAAGTCCCTGCGGGTGCTGACCGCGGAGGCCGACGGTGGCC
>NZ_JAVDVQ010000060.1:0-1820 GCF_031456935.1 Arthrobacter ginsengisoli
CCATGACCATTGCACTGTGCACGCTGTCCCATTCGCCGTTGTTCGGCATCAACGATCCGGGACCCGAAACCCTGGCTGAAGTCAACGCCGCTTTTGACCAGGCCCGGGCCTTCGTGAAGGACTTCGACCCGGAGATCACCATCGTTTTTGGCCCGGACCACTACAACGGTGTCTTCTACGACATGATGCCGGCGTTCTGCATCGGATCCGCTGCCCGCTCCGTCGGGGACTGGGGCACCGAACCCGGTCCGCTTCCGGTGGACAGGACAGCGGCCCGTGCCCTGGCGGCGGCAGTGCTGGACGCCGGCGTCGACGTCGCACAGTCCGAGGACATGCACGTTGACCACGGGATTTCCCAGCCGCTGGAGTTCATTTTCGGCAAGGGATACACGAACCCGGTCGTCCCGGTCTTCATCAACGCGGTCGGGCTGCCCCTGGGCCCGATGGAGCGCATCAGGCTCCTCGGCGAAGCGATCGGCCGGGAAATCGCCTCCTGGAACAAGCGCGTGCTCATCATCGGCTCCGGCGGCCTGTCCCACGACCCGCCCGTTCCCCGGCTGGAGGAAGCTTCCCCGGAGGTCATCGCCCGCCTGATCGACGGCCGGAATCCGTCCCCTGAACTGCGCGCCGAACGCGAACGCCGGGTCATCGAGGCCGGAAAGGCCCACGCCGCAGGCGCCGGGACCTTCCAGGAAATCAACCCCGGGTTCGATGCCCTGGTCATGGACACCCTGTCGGACGGCGATGTGTCGGCCACCGACGACTGGACCAATGAATGGATGGAGAAGGAAGGCGGGCACTCCGCGCACGAAATCCGTACCTGGGTCGCAGCCTACGCCGCACTGTCAGCAGCCGGCGACTATGCGGTCACGAACCGCTGGTACTGGCCGGTGCAGGAATGGATGACCGGGTTCGGGATGATGACCGCAGTCTCGAAGGAGGCCTGAGAATGGGAAAGCCCGTAGATTTCGAAACCCGCGCTGCCATCCAGGCGCTAACCATTGAACATGCTTACAAACTCGACCACGGATTCGCGGACACACTGCACGAGCTCTACACCGCAGAGGGGGAACTGCTGGGCCTGCCGCCCCGGGACCTGATCGGCAGGGAAGCCCTCCAAGCGTGGGGAGCCGACCGGGTGAAGCTGGCCCGGACCTCACGCCACGTGGAGACCAACCACCGGCTCGTGTGGGACAACGGAACCCTCAAAGGCACCGTGTGTGCCACCGTGTACCGCAGCGACACCTCCGATACCAGCGCCACCGCTCCCTTCATGGTCGGGGACTACGAGGACGAATACGTCCAGGACGCCGGGGAATGGAAATTCCGGCGCCGGATCATCCGGCGCGCCTTCCGGATCCAGTCCTGATCATGACGGCCCGGCATGCGCCCTTCCAGCTGAAAGAGATTAGTTCATGAGCACCACACCAACCGACGGCGCCCGCACCGGTGCCAAGGCGTTCAACCTCGATGACCTGGAACTGCAACAGGTCAGACCGGGATTTTCCCGCACCGGGATCAGGTCCGACGGGGCCGTCACGACGGTCAACTGGTTCGAACCCGGATACAAGACGGTAGGCCCGCATTCGCACCCCTTCGACCAGCTCAGCTACGTCCTGGCCGGGGCCATGAGGTTCTACGTCGGCGACGAGGTCTTCGACCTCACCGCCCCGGCCGTCCTCCACATCCCGGGAGGTGTGCCGCACTGTGCCGAGCCCCTGGGCGAGGAGAAAGCGCTGAACATCGATGTCTTCGCGCCCGTCCGCGAGGACTACCTCAGCCTCTGCGAACACCAAGGATACGAACAATGAAAGCAGTAC
>NZ_JAVDVQ010000061.1:0-1817 GCF_031456935.1 Arthrobacter ginsengisoli
GACGGTTCCGGATGCCGCCGAATCCGGCACTGCCAGCACCGCTCCAGACAGCACCACCACCGGAAGTGCCGCGCCCAGCACCTCTTCAACGAGCATCACCGCCCCGGAAGGAGCAACCAAGTGACTTCCCAGAACGCCCGCCTCGCCGCCGGCGGCCGCATCGACCGCACCATTTCCTGGCGTTTCACCCTGGACGGCGAGGAATTCTCCGGCCACCCGGGCGACACGCTCGCCTCGGCCCTGCTCGCGAACGGCCGGATCGCTGCCGGCAACTCCCTGTACGAGGAGCGGCCGCGCGGCATCATGTCCGCCGGCGTCGAGGAATCCAATGCCCTGGTCAAGGTCGCCGCCCGGTTCCCGGGGCACGTGGCCGAGTCCATGCTCCCCGCCACCACGGTGACCCTGGTGGACGGCCTGAAGGCAGAGCTGCTCAACGGCCTCGGCAAGCTGGACCCGGAGGAGGACCGCGCCGAGTACGACAAGAAGTACGTCCACACCGACGTCCTGGTGGTCGGCGGCGGTCCGGCAGGCCTGGCCGCGGCCCGCGAAGCGGTACGCTCCGGCGCCCGGGTCATCCTCATTGACGACCAGCCCGAGCTGGGCGGCTCGCTCCTGTCCGGTTCCACCGGCCCCGGGCTGGCCGAAACCATCGAAGGCAAGGCGGCCCTGGAATGGGTGGCGGACGTGGAAGCCGAGCTGGTTTCCGGCGCCGAGTCCACCGTCCTGAACCGCACCACCGCGTTCGGTGCCTACGACGCCAACTACGTCATCGCTGTCCAGAACCGCACCGACCACCTCGCCAGCCCGGCAGCGCCCGGCGTGTCCCGGCAGCGGATCTGGCACATCCGCGCCGCCCAGGTCATCCTGGCCCCCGGCGCCCACGAGCGTCCGCTGGTCTTCGAAAACAACGACCGGCCCGGCATCATGCTCGCCTCCGCGGTCCGCAGCTACCTCAACCGGTACGCCGTGGCCGCCGGTTCCCGCGTGGTCATCAGCACCACCAACGACAGCGCCTACGCCCTGGCCGGCGAGCTGCGCGCCGCCGGCATCCGCGTCGAGGCCGTCGTGGACGCCCGCCCGCAGCTGAGCGAAACAGCCGCCGCGGCCGCCGCCGCCGGCACCCGGGTGCTGATCGGCAGCGCCGTCGCCAACACCGCTTCCGGCACGGCCGAGGGCCGGGTGGAGAGCGTGACCGTCCGGAGCATCAACGACGACGGCGAACTCACCTCCGGCGTCGAGGAGATCGTCTGCGATCTGCTCGCCGTCTCCGGTGGCTGGAGCCCGCTGGTCCACCTGCACTCCCAGCGCCAGGGCAAGCTGCGCTGGGACGACGAGCTCGCCGCTTTCGTGCCGAGCACCGTGGTCCCGAACCAGCAGACCATCGGCTCGGGCCGCGGCAGCTTCGAACTCGACGACTGCCTCGCCGAGGGCATCTCCGCCGGAGCGTCGGCCGCGATCGCCGCAGGCTTCGCATCCGCCGTCGAACCTTCAGTCCTTGGCGAGCCGAAGGCCTCCGCCCCGACCCGGCAGCTCTGGCTGGTCCCCGGGCAGGACGGCGGCCCGGATGACTGGCATCACCACTTCGTCGATTTCCAGCGCGACCAGTCCGTGGCCGACGTGCTCCGCTCCACCGGTGCCGGCATGCGCTCGGTGGAACACATCAAGCGGTACACCTCGATCAGCACCGCCAACGACCAGGGCAAGACCTCCGGGGTGAACGCGATCGGCGTCATCGCCGCCGCGCTCCGCCAGGCCGGCGAGGCGTCGCGGGGCATCGGGGACATTGGCACCACCACCTACCGCGCACCTTTCACCCC
>NZ_JAVDVQ010000062.1:0-1575 GCF_031456935.1 Arthrobacter ginsengisoli
GGTCCAGGCCGCCCTGGCCAAGCGCGGCATCACCGACATGTCCCTGGTCTGCTTCGAACCCTGGTCCGTGGGCTACTTCGGCGAAGACGACCAGGGCCGGCGCCTGATGCGCGCCCTCGTCTTCGTCCGCGAGGAAGCCGACGACAGCCCCTACGCCCACCCGATCGAGAACTTCATCGTCATCGTGGACCTGAACTCCGGCGAAGTCGTCAAGGTCGACGACGACCAGGCCATCCCCGTCCCGTCCGCGAGCGGCAACTACCTGCCCAAGTACGTCGGCGAAGCCCGCACCGACCTCAAGCCCATCTCCATCACCCAGCCCGAAGGCGCGTCCTTCACCGTCACCGGAAACCACGTCCAGTGGGCCGACTGGTCCTTCCGCGTCGGCTTCACCCCCCGCGAAGGCCTGGTCCTGCACCAGCTGAAGTTCCGCAACAAGGGCGTCGAACGCCCCGTCATCAACCGCGCCTCCCTCTCCGAAATGGTCGTCCCCTACGGTGACACCGCCCCCGTCCAGGCCAAAAAGAACGCCTTCGACTCCGGCGAATACAACATCGGCAACATGGCCAACTCCCTCACCCTCGGCTGCGACTGCCTCGGCGAAATCAAATACTTCGACGGCATCACCGCCGACAGCCACGGCAACCCGCTGACCATCGAAAACGCCATCTGCATGCACGAGGAAGACGACTCCATCCTCTGGAAGCACTTCGACTTCCGCGAAGGCACCACCGAAACCCGCCGCAGCCGCAAACTCGTCATCTCCTTCATCGCCACCGTCGCGAACTACGAATACGCCTTCTACTGGCACCTCTTCCTCGACGGCAGCATCGAGTTCCTCGTCAAAGCCACCGGCATCCTCTCCACCGCCGGCCAGAAACCCGGCGAGAACAGCCCCTACGGCCAGAACCTGAACAACGACGGCCTCTACGCCCCCATCCACCAGCACATGTTCAACGTCCGCATGGACTTCGAAATCGACGGCCCCACCAACGCCGTCTACGAAGTCGACATGGAAATCCCCGAACACAACCCCACCCACACCGCGTTCATGGCCGTGGACCGGCTCCTGGAAACCGAACAGGCCGCCATCCGCAAAACCGACACCGCCAAGCACCGCTTCTGGAAAATCGCCAACCGCGACAGCAAAAACATCGTCAACGAACCCGTCGCCTACCGCCTGATCCCCACCGACGGCATCCAACTCGCCGCCGGCGACGAATCCTACGTCAGCAAACGCGCACAGTTCGCCCGCAACAACCTCTGGGTCACCGCCTACGACCGCACCGAACGCTTCGCCGCCGGCGAATTCCCCAACCAGGCCACCGGCGACGACGACGGCCTGCACATCTGGACCCAAAAAGACCGGAACATCGTCGACCAGGACCTCGTCGTCTGGTACACCTTCGGCATGCACCACGTCGTCCGCCTCGAAGACTGGCCCATCATGCCCCGCCAAAACATCGGCTTCATGCTCGAACCCCACGGCTTCTTCGACCAAAACCCCACCCTGAACCTCCCCAGCAACGAAAACAGAACCACCACCACCAACACCGAAACCTGCTGCACCACCGA
>NZ_JAVDVQ010000063.1:0-1447 GCF_031456935.1 Arthrobacter ginsengisoli
GTCCTCGCTGGCTGCGGGCGCTCCACGTTGACCGCTTCCTTGCGCCGGCGGCGGGGAGCGGCAGCTGTCCGGCAAAGACGTCGGCCCGGATGCTCACTCCCAGCGGACGGGGTCGTAAACGGCCCCGTCCCGGACCATGGCATACGCGATCCTGGTGGCGCGGTGCGCCATCGCGCAGGCGATGACACCGCCCTTCTTTCCCCGGGCCTTGAGCCCGGCGGCGTAGGCCCGGCTGGGCGGGTCAGTCAACCACAGACCCATGCCGAGATCGATCAGGGCCCGTCCCAGCGCCACGCTGCCTTCCCTGCTGATGGTCCCGTCGCGCCGTTTTCCAGCCGACTCGTACTGGGTGGGTGAGAGCCCCGACGCCCGGTAGATCTGTGAGGGCCCGGGCCAGCGCTGCGGGTCGCCCAGCGCCCCGGCATAGTTGCCGGCCCTCACCACACCCCAACCCGGGGTTGTGGTGAGCGTTGCGAAGGGGCTCAGCGGCAACAGCCGGGCGAGTTCGGCCTCTGCGGTGTCGATCTGTGCCGTGAGTTCGGTCAGCAGCGCCAAATCCGCGGCCAGCACGCGTCTCGCCACCGCCGCGTCGACCGTGGTCAGCGCGTCGCGGGCGGCGTCGATCAGCCGTTCGGCCAGCGGCTGGCGGACCTGGAGCCCGCGGATGGCCGCGAACCGGACGAAGCGGCCCGCCCCCAGCGCCGCGAGACGCTTCGGGTCGGTGAATTCAGCGGCCACTAACCTTCCCACCTTGGTGCCGAGGACATCCGGCAGAACCAGCGTCAGCCCGGGAAAGGCCCGGTCCAGCTGGCCCAGCAGCTGGTTTTTCGTCGCGGTCCGCGCCTGGACCCGGCGGGTCCGGTGCGCGGCCCACGCGCCCAGTTCACCGAACACGGCATCGCGGTCAGCGACCGCGATGCCGCGGCCGGCCAGCACCAGCTCCGTGATCGCCTCCAGATCCAGGGCGTCGGTCTTGATTCGTCGGCGGCCCTGGACCCTGCGCTGTTCGGCGACATGCGCCGGATTCAGCTCCAGCACTTGCCAGCCCGCCGGCCACACGGACGGTCCCAGCAGCGGCCGGTGATAGTGCCCGGCAGCCTCGATTCCGACTTTCACTGGAACATCCGAGCCAGCCAGTCTGCTTTTGATCAGCGCGAGGACACCCTCCAGGCCCGGCCCCGTCATCTCAAAGTCCACCGGACCCAACACGCGGTGCCGCCCCGCATCGGTGACCGACAGCGCAACCACCGTTTTGCCGACATCGACTGCCACAACCACAGGAGAATCGGTGGCCACCGCGGCCTGAACAGACATAACAAACACCTCCGAAGGTATCGGGAGGACCCGCGGATCAACCCGCCAGGGGGCCCCAAGGGAATCTGATACATCCCGTCCTGACATCTCCGGAGGTGTTTGGGAAGGACTAACTCAAGTCATATCAGCCCGG
>NZ_JAVDVQ010000064.1:0-1403 GCF_031456935.1 Arthrobacter ginsengisoli
CCGTAGGTGACTGTGAGGATTGTGGTGGCTGGTCTGGGACTGGCTGGCAGAGTGGTATTGGTCGTTCTGTCCCGTGGATGTGACTCAGTAAGTGACTGGCCCTGCAAGGGTGTCTTTGAGTGGGATTTGTCCATCCGTGGGGTGGAGCGGCCGGTACCGCCCGGCCCACCTCGGTAACTTGATCAGAAGGTTGTCCGCCCCCTTGGGGCGTGGCTCGTCACAGTGTTGTTCCGAAGTGACCTCTACCCGGACTGGTACCGACCGTGTACGGCCCTGACCATTTCCGTGAATAGAGGAAGGTGCCAGAACCGCTATGACTATCGTTGCGCATTCCCGCCCGTTTGTCGTCGGCGTCGACACGCACGCCAAAAACCATGTCTACGCCATCATCACGGCCGGCACCGGGGAGCTGATCGCCACCCGGGACTTCCCTACCACCGGGGCCGGGATCAACCGGTCCATCGCCTGGGTCGCGCGCCATACCGGCGCTGACCTGGCGACCTTGTGGGTGATCGAGGGCGCTGCTTCCTACGGCGCACTGCTGGCCGGTGCCGTCGGCGCCGCCGGCTACCAGGTCGCCGAAGCGGCGCGCATGGATGCCCGGGCCCGGCACGGGGTCGGCAAATCCGATCCGCTCGACGCGCACCGGATCGCTGCCGCCGTCCTCCCGCTGGAGGAGCAGCAATTGCGCCAGCCACGGCTGAACGAAGGAGTCCGCGCGGCCCTGCGGATCCTGGTCACCGCGCGGGAGTCCATGACCTCCGAGCGCACCAGGGGTGTGAACGCCTTGACCGCCCTGCTCCGGGTCAACGGCCTTGGCCTGGACGCGCGTAAACCGTTGACCGGACCCCAGATCGCGGACGTCTCCCGCTGGCGGGTCCGGGAAGAACCGCTGGCCGTGTCCGTTGCCCGTTCCGAGGCAATCCGGCTGGCAAAACACATCACCGGACTCGACGCGGACATCAAGATCAACAACTCCCGGATCACCGAGCTGGTCGAGATCAGCGAAGCCGCGCCCCTGCTGCAGGAAACCGGGATCGGTCCCGTCAGCGCAGCCATCTGCCTCACCGTCTGGTCCCACCACGGACGCATCCATTCCGAGGCCGCCTTCGCTTCCCTGGCCGGAGTCAGCCCCATCCCGGCCTCTTCCGGGAACACCGTCCGGCACAGACTCAACCGCGGCGGTGACAGGACCCTGAACAAAGCCCTGCACGTGGTCGCCCAAAGCAGGATGACCTTCGATACCGGGACCATCGGATACGTCCAGAAACGCCAAGCCCAAGGACGGACCAAAAAGGAGATCCGCCGGTGCGTGAAACGCTATCTCGCCCGACGGATCTACCGGATACTCAACGCCGCAAACCCGGCGCCCTGCCACGCTTGACAACCATAGAAGGATCCCC
>NZ_JAVDVQ010000065.1:0-1363 GCF_031456935.1 Arthrobacter ginsengisoli
TTGTTCGTATACTAGTAGAGGACAACAATTCTTATTCCTGGAGGCTCATCATGACTGAAGCTACGATCGCCGCACCCGCGCCGGCGCCGGAAGTCGACGTGCCGGCGATCACGGTGCACGAACAATTGACGGAGAAGCTCGCGGCGGCCCGTCTGGGTGGTTCGGAGAAGAACCGCAATAAGATCATCGCCTCGGGCAAGCTTCTGGTCCGGCAGCGTCTGGCGATCCTGTTCGATGATGAGAATTACATCGAGGACGGGCTGCTGGCACGGTTCGAGGACGGCCTGCCCGGTGACGCGGTGGTTATTGCGTTCGGCCGTGTGGACGGGCGCGAGGTGTGCGTGATTGCCAATGACTACTCGGTCAAGGCCGGGACCTGGGGCAACCGGACGTTTGAGAAGATCACCCATGCCCAGCAGAAGGCGGACGCGGCGGGTGTGCCGATCGTGTACCTGTTTGATTCCGCGGGTGCGCGGATTGATGAGCAGTTCGAGAGTTTCGCGGGCCGCCACGCGTGGGGCAACATTTTTTACAATCAGGTCCAGATTTCGGGCCGGGTGCCGCAGGTCTGTGCGCTGTTCGGTCCGTCGCCGGCCGGGTCGGCCTATGTTCCGGCGCTGTGCGATATGACCATCATGGTCCGCGGCCACGCCACGGCCTACCTGGGCTCGCCGCGGCTGGCCGAGATGGTCACCGGCGAGAAGGTCACGCTGGAGGAGATGGGCGGGGCCGAGATGCACTGCACGGTCTCCGGCCTGGGTGACGTCCTGGTGGAGAACGACGAGGAGGCCCTGAACGCGATCCGCGTCTGGCTCTCCTTCCTGCCCGCGAACTGGGAGACCCCCGCGCCGATGGCGCCGGCCATCGAACCGCGGCCGGGCCGCACCCTGGAGGAGATCGTTCCGCTGCGCGAGGCCGAGGTCTTTGACATGGAGGAATTCGTCGAATCCCTGGTCGATGAAGGGTCCTGGTTCCCCTACAAGGAACTGTTCGCACCCGAGATGCTGACCGGGTTCGCCCGGATCAACGGCCGCTCCGTGGGGCTGGTGGGCAACCAGCCCACGCACATGGGCGGCTCGATCTTCCCGAACTCCTCGGACAAGGCTGCGCGGTTCATCTGGATCTGCAACGCCTACAACATCCCCATCGTTTTCCTCGTGGACATCGCCGGGTACATGATCGGTTCCCAGGTCGAGCGTGAGGGCATCATCCGCCACGGCGCGAAGATGATCTTCGCGGTCTCCGAGTGCCGGGTCCCGCGGATCACCGTCCTGGTCCGCAAGGCCTACGGCGGCGGCTACCTGGCCATGTCCGGTGCGCCGATGAACCCGGACGCGGTGATTGCGCTGCCGACCGCCCGCCC
>NZ_JAVDVQ010000066.1:0-1334 GCF_031456935.1 Arthrobacter ginsengisoli
GGCGGGGGCAGCGGATCGGGGCTATGCCCGTTTTCATGGAGCTAACGATGGACCAGCGTCAGGCTGTGACAAAGAAGAAAGCCCTCGCTTATAAGAGCGCCGATCGTGCAGGGAAGTCCCGGATCCTGAACGAGCTGGTCGAGCTGACCGGCTGGCACCGCGACTACGCCAGGACCGCTCTGCGGGAGGCCCTGGTCCTGAAGATCGTCAAGCCCAGGCCGGGCAGGACGCCGGTCTACGGCCCTGATCTGTTGCCGCCGCTGATCAGGTGCTGGGCGGTGCTGCGCGCCCCTGCCGGCAGGCTGTTGGCTCCGATGCTGCCGGTCCTGGTGCCGCTGTTGCGCCGGGACAAAGAGCTGGAGATCACCGATGGCCAGGCCGCTTTGCTGATGCGCATGAGCGCGGCGACCATCGACCGTAAACTCGCCGGTGAGCGGGCGAAACTCTTCCCGCGGGGACGCTCACACACGAAGCCCGGAACGCTCCTGAAATCCCAGATCCCGGTCCGCACCTGGGCCGAGTGGGACGACGCCGTCCCGGGGTTCGTGGAGATCGATCTGGTCGGCCACGAGGGAGGCAACAGCTTCGGCGAATTCTGTTTCACCCTGACAGTGACTGACATTTCTACCGGCTGGACGGTGAACCGGTCCGTGCGGAACAAGGCTGCCAAATGGGTCTTCGAGGCTCTGCAGCACGTCACCGCCGTGTTCCCGTTCCCCATCATCGGGATCGATTCAGACAACGGTTCGGAGTTCATCAACGACCATCTGCTCGCCTACTGCCATGCAAACCAGATCACCTTCACCCGGTCCCGGCCGGGGAACAAGAACGACGGCGCCCACGTGGAGCAGAAGAACTGGGCCAGGGTTCGGGAACTGGTCGGCTACCTCCGCTACGACACCGCCGCGGAGCTCGAGAAACTCAACGAGATCTGGGACCTGGACCGGATCTTCACCAACTACCTGCTGCCCCAGCAAAAGCTCCTCGAGAAACACCGGCACGGCGCGACAGTGAGCAAGAAACACGACGCGCCCGCCACACCCCACCAGCGCGCGATCCGGCACGAGAGGATGCGCAAGCGCCCCATCATCCGGATGAACGCCGCCTTCAAACAGATCAAACCCGGCGCCCTCTCCCGCCAGATCCTGGCACTCACCGCTCAGCTGGAAACATTGGCCAGGGCCAAACAACCAGCCGCCGCCAAACCCGTCAACAGGGCATGGAACAACTGAAAATCCGGAGGTTTTTCAATGAGGCAACGAAGCGGTCAACCGGAGGTTTTTAGATGAGGCAACGAATCACCTTCCCGGAGGTATTGCAATGAGGCAACAGGG
>NZ_JAVDVQ010000067.1:0-1237 GCF_031456935.1 Arthrobacter ginsengisoli
GCCACGCGGAAAACGGGCGTGGGCTACTGGTGAAGCCCGGTCATCGCGCCGGGATCCTCGCGACCGGCATCCCGGTGCAGGTCCAGGTCGAGAGCGTTGGCGCCCGCGAGCTGAGCGAGCAGGCTTCCGAGCTGGGCAGACTGCTCGACGGTCAGCGGTGCCAGGAGTTCTGCATCGTGCGCTTCGGCGATCTCGCGAAGTTGCCGGAGCAGTTGCGCGCCCTCGAGGGTCAGACGAAGTTCGTAAATCCTGCGATCGGTGCTGCTGCGCTCCCGTTCCACGAGGCCGCGGGCCTGCAGCGAGTCGATGAGTGAGACCACGCGACTGGGCACAGCCCCCAGCCGGTCCGCAAGGGCTCGCTGGCTCAGCCCAGGGGTCCGTCCTATCAGGCGTAGTACGCCAGCCTCGCTCGGCGTGAGCCCGATTTCCCGGGTGCGGTCTGCGAAGCGGGATGACGCCAGCGCGCCCAGTTGTGAGAGCAGGAAGGCGGCGCGCTTCGGCCGGGGTCCGGCGGGTGAGTCCATGGTTACAGATTACCTGCTTGACAGAACAATTCAGTAGGTGAATCATTCTTATTATGACTCAATTGCAGGAAAGGCTGGATTATGACTGAAGTTTCTCTTCCGCGGGCCGGCCAGACGGTCCGCACGGGCGGACCCAACCCGGGCGTCCTGGCGGCCGTGAGCCTCGGACTCACCGTCGCCGGCCTGGTCATGAGCGCGGCCATGACTAGTGGCCAGACGTTTGTCTCGCCGTTTTCCGCGGCGGCGCAGGTCGCCGCGTACTTTCAAGAGCACCCGGATGCAGTGCGGCTGGCCAGCATGATCCAGTTCGGTTCGGCCGTTCCGCTGGGCATCTATGCGGCCACCGTCTACGCCCGGTTGCTCCGCCTCGGAGTTCGGGTTCCCGGACCAGCAATCGGGTTCTTCGGCGGCATCACCGCAGCGGCGTTCCTTATGCTCTCGGCTCTCGTGGGCTGGGTGCTGAGCCGCCCGGAGATCACCACCGACGTGACGCTCACCCACGCGCTGTCGTTTCTCGCATTCATCGCCGGCGGGGTCGGTTACGTGGTCGGCATGGGGCTCCTTGTCGCGGGGATCGCGGTGCCGGCCCTGATCCTGGGGTTCGTGCCGCGATGGCTTGCCTGGACCGGCCTCGTCATCGCCGCCCTGTCTGAACTGAGCTTCCTCTCGATGGCTATCGAGCCGATCCAATTCCTGCTCCCGATCGGGCGCTT
>NZ_JAVDVQ010000068.1:0-1214 GCF_031456935.1 Arthrobacter ginsengisoli
ATCGGCGTCATCGCCGCCGCGCTCCGCCAGGCCGGCGAGGCGTCGCGGGGCATCGGGGACATTGGCACCACCACCTACCGCGCACCTTTCACCCCGGTGGCGTTCGCTGCGCTGGCCGGACGCCAGCGCGGAGAGCTCTTCGACCCGGCCCGCCTCACCTCGATCCACCCCTGGCATGCCGCCCAGGGCGCCCTCTTCGAGGACGTCGGCCAGTGGAAGCGTCCCTGGTACTACCCGCAGGCCGGCGAGGACATGGACGCCGCGGTCCTGCGTGAATGCGCCGCCGTCCGGGAATCCGTAGGCTTCATGGACGCCACCACCCTGGGCAAGATCGAGATCCGCGGCAAGGATGCCGGCGAGTTCCTGAACCGCATCTACACCAACGCATTCAAGAAACTCGCCCCGGGTTCGGCCCGTTACGGCGTGATGTGCACCCCCGACGGCATGATCTTCGACGACGGCGTCACGCTCCGCCTCGATCCGGACCGGTTCTTCATGACGACCACCACCGGCGGCGCCGCCAAGGTCCTGGACTGGCTGGAGGAATGGCTGCAGACCGAATGGCCCGAACTGGACGTGCACTGCACCTCCGTCACGGAACAGTGGTCCACGATCGCCGTCGTCGGACCGAAATCCCGCGCCGTTGTCGCGAAGCTCGCCCCGGAACTGGCCGCCAACGGCGGCCTCGACACCGAGGCCTTCCCGTTCATGACGTTCAAGGAAACCACCCTCGCCTCCGGCGTCCAGGCCCGGATCTGCCGGATCTCGTTCTCCGGCGAGCTGGCGTACGAAATCAACATCCCGTCCTGGTACGGACTCAACACCTGGGAAGCCGTCGCGGCGGCCGGGGCTGAATTCAACATCACCCCGTACGGCACCGAAACCATGCACGTGCTCCGCGCCGAGAAGGGATACCCGATCGTCGGCCAGGACACCGACGGGACCGTCACCCCGCAGGACGCCGGGATGGAATGGGTCGTGTCCAAGGTCAAGGACTTCATCGGCAAGCGGTCCTACGCCCGCAAGGACGCCGGCCGTACCGACCGGAAACACCTGGTCAGCGTCCTGCCGGTGGACGGCACCATCCGGCTCCCGGAAGGAACCCAGCTGGTGGAACAGGGCATCACCACCAACCCCGCCGACGGGCCCGTCCCGATGCAGGGATTCGTGACCTCGAGCTACCACAGCGCCGCGCTCGGCCGGTCGTTCGCCCT